>NZ_JBVIJC010000015.1:0-108371 GCF_055581605.1 Streptomyces sp. NPDC031418 | reverse complement strand
TCAGACGCCCCGAAGCGACCGGCCACCGACACCACAGCCACGCCAAACGCCCCGAGCCGACCTGTCACCGACACCGCAGCCACGCCAGAAACCCCAAGGCGACCAGCCGCAGAAACGGCCGACACGTCAGACGCCCCGAAGCGACCGGCCACCGACACCACAGCCACGCCAAACGCCCCGAGCCGACCTGTCACCGACACCGCAGCCACGCCAGAAACCCCGAGGCGACCAGCCGCAGAAACGGCCGACGCCTCAGACGCCCCGAAGCGACCGGCCACCGACATCGCAACCAGGCCAGACACCCCAGGGCGACCAGCCACAGCGACGGCCGACACACCAGACACCCCGAGCCGACCAGCCACCGACACCACAGCCACGCCAAACGCGCCAAAGCGACCGGCCACGAACACGGCCGACACGCCAGACACCCCGAGCCGACCACCCACGGCGACGACCCGCCCAGCCGGCACCGCAGCCGCGCCGCCGATCACCGCCGTACGACGCCCGCTCCCGGCGCTCCGGCCACAGGCGCCCCCGCCCGCACCCACCACCCCACCGCAGCCGGTGCCACCGGCACACCCGCTCGGGCCGGCCGGGGCCGGATGCCGAGGAGGGGGTGCCGAGGGGGTAGCCGTGGGCGGCGCGGGCGCCGCCGAGTCGCCCGGCCGCCATCGCCGATGCCGCCGATGCCGTTGCCCGTCGGGGGTGCCGGGTCCCGGGAGGCGGCCGGTGCGCTGGCGCGCCGTCCGCCCCGCAGGGCTGTGCATGTCCTACCGGACCAGACCCCAGCGGAAGCCGAGCGCCACCGCGTGGGCCCGGTCCGAGGCGCCGAGCTTCTTGAACAGGCGCCGCGCGTGCGTCTTCACGGTGTCCTCGGAGAGGAACAGCTCACGGCCGATCTCGGCGTTGGAACGGCCGTGGCTCATGCCCTCCAGCACCTGGATCTCGCGCGCGGTGAGCGTGGGCGCGGCGCCCATCTCGGCCGAGCGGAGACGGCGCGGCGCGAGGCGCCAGGTGGGGTCGGCGAGCGCCTGGGTCACCGTGGCCCGCAGTTCGGCGCGCGAGGCGTCCTTGTGCAGGTAGCCACGGGCGCCGGCGGCGACCGCGAGGGCCACGCCGTCCAGGTCCTCGGCGACCGTGAGCATGATGATGCGCGCGCCGGGGTCGGCGGAGAGCAGCCGGCGGACGGTTTCGACACCGCCGAGGCCGGGCATGCGCACGTCCATCAGGATGAGGTCGGAGCGGTCGGCGCCCCAGCGGCGGAGGACTTCCTCGCCGTTGGCCGCCGTCGTCACGCGCTCGACGCCGGGCACGGTCGCGACCGCGCGGCGGAGCGCTTCTCGGGCAAGCGGGGAGTCGTCGCAGACGAGGACGGATGTCATGACCGCCCTCCGCAGCTGATGCGCGTCACCTTGAGCCTCCAGGCTGGTACGGAATCGTCACCTGTGCGGTCGACCGCCTCGGACGCCTGCCCGAGCGCTTGTGTTCTCAACCGCCTCCGCACTCTCAACGACGGTCACTCGAAAGAGTTACGGGCCCGCGTGCCGTCTTCGGCACTCTACGTGAGGGGCCCGACACGGTGCAGTCACGAGCAAGAGACCCTCAACTTTTCATCACAACCTATGCCCCATTCGGACCCTTTTCTTCCCGTTTCGTGGTGTCCGAGGCTAGATTCGCAATGAGTCATATTTTCATCTCCTTAGACCGGAGATGTACGGTCGTTGGCACCGTATCCGCCCAGAACGGCTACAAGGGGTCACGTAATGGCAGATTTCTCCCGCCTTCCCGGACCGAACGCGGACCTGTGGGACTGGCAGCTGCTGGCTGCCTGCCGCGGGGTGGACAGCTCGCTCTTCTTTCACCCGGAAGGCGAGCGCGGGGCGGCACGGAGCGCTCGCGAGAACTCGGCCAAGGAGGTCTGCATGAGGTGCCCGGTCCGTGCGGAGTGCGCGGCGCACGCGCTGGCGGTGCGCGAGCCGTACGGAGTGTGGGGCGGCCTGACCGAGGACGAGCGCGAAGAGTTGATGGGGCGGGCACGCAACCGCCTGGTGCCGGCCTCGGCCGGCTCCGGCGGCACCGCCTCGACCGCCTGAGAAGAGCTTGAAGCACGCCTGAAGGAACGTTTCTGCGAAGAAGTACGCACACAGCAGGCCGCGCAGAAGCCGCACCCGCGGCTCCGGGTTCCTCCGGCCCCTACGGCCGCCGGGCCGCGCGGGCCAGCTGCTCCAGCGTCGCCGCCACGGCCGGCACCTGTGCCAGGTCGGGCAGGGTGAGGGCGACGATCTCCCGCCGTACCGCCGGTTCCAGCCGGACCGCACGCACCCCCCTGGGCCGTACCGACTCCACCGCCAGCTGGGGCAGTACGGCGACTCCGAGGCCCGCGCCGACCAGGCCGACCACCGCCGGATAGTCGTCCGTGGCGAAGTCGATGCGCGGGCTGAAGCCGGCCCCCTCGCACACCTCCACCAGCTGGCCCCGGCAGCGCGGGCAGCCCGCGATCCAGGGCTCCTCGGCCAGCTCGCCGATGGCGACGGTCTCCGCGCGCGCGAGGCGGTGCCGTTCCGGTACGAGGGCCACCAGACGGTCCGTCAACAGGGGGCGGACGACGAGGTCGTCCCAGTCCTCGGCGACGGCCGCGCCCTCGTAGCGGAAGGCGAGCGCCAGGTCGCAGTCGCCGTCCCGGAGCAGGGCGACGGACTTCGGGGGCTCGGCCTCCTCCAGCGAGACACGGGTGCCGGGGTGGGCGGCGCGCAGGGCGGCCAGGGCGGTGGGGACCAGGGTGGAGCTGCCGCTGGGGAAGGAGACCAGCCGGACCCGGCCGGCCCTCAGGCCCGCGATGGCGGCGACCTCCTCCTCGGCGGCGGTGAGTCCGGCGAGGATGCCGGAGGCGTGCCGGACGAGGGCCTCGCCGGCCTGGGTGAGGCGCATCTCGCGGCCGCTGCGCACCAGCAGCGGGGTGCCCACGGAGGTCTCCAGGGCCTTCATCTGCTGGCTGACGGCGGGCTGGGTGCAGCCCAGTTCGCGCCCCGCCGCCGAGAAGGACCCGGTGGCGGCTACGGCGCGCAGGACGCGGAGATGACGTGCCTCGATCACCCCTTGAGCATAAGGCAGCCTTAGGGAAAGCGCCCAATAATCGCTCGACGCTTTGAGGCAGGCCCCGTACCGTACCGGCATGAAGCTTCTCTCCCTCAACCTGGGCCGTCCGCAGCGGGTGCCGTACACGAGCCAGCGGGACGGCGTGACGGGCATCGACAAGAAGCCGGTCGACGGGCCGGTGCAGGTGACGGCGCCGGGGCCCAAGGGGACCGGCGCGAGCGGGCTGGCCGGGGACGCGGTGTGCGAGCTGCGCCACCACGGCGGCGACGACCAGGCGGTGTACGCCTACGCGCGCGAGGACCTCGACGACTGGGAGCGCGAGCTGGGCCGACCGTTGGCCAACGGTTGCTTCGGCGAGAACCTCACGACGATCGGGCTGGAGGTCTCCCGGGCGCTGGTCGGCGAACGCTGGCGGATCGGCGCGGAACTGGTCCTGGAGGTGACCGCCGGGCGGATCCCGTGCCGCACCTTCGAGGGCCATTTGGGCGAGCGGGGATGGGTGAAGAGGTTCACCCGGAAGGCCGCGACCGGTGCCTACCTGCGGGTGATCGAGCCGGGTGAGATCCGCGCGGGCGACGCGATCGAGATCGTCCACCGGCCGGACCACGGGGTGACGGCGGAGATGCAGTTCCGCGCGGCCACCACGGAGCGGGAACTGCTGCCGCGGCTGCTCGCCGCGGGCGAGGCGCTGCACTCGGAGTCGCTGGCGGCGGCCCGCAAGTACGTGGCGGAACAGGCCGGCTGAGGGCCGGTCACCGGCAGCGGGCGCTGTCGGTGCGGGTCACTACCCTTGGGCCATGACAACGGCTCTGATTACGGGATCGACCGCGGGGATCGGTGCCGCGTTCGCGCGGCGGCTGGCGGCGGACGGACATGACCTGGTCCTGGTGGCCCGGGACACCCGCCGACTGCGCGAGCAGGCGACGGAACTGCACGACCGGCACGGCATCGAGGCGGAGGTGCTGACCGCCGACCTGTCCGAGGACAAGGGCATCGAGGCGGTGGCCGACCGGCTCGGCGACCGGAAGAACCCGGTCGACCTGCTGGTCAACAACGCGGGCTTCGGCAACAAGGGCCGCTTTCTCGAGGTGCCCATGGCCGACGAGCTGAAGATGCTCAAGGTGCACTGCGAGGCGGTGCTGCGGCTGACCTCGGCGGCGGTCGAGGGGATGCGGGAGCGCGGCCGGGGCGGGGTCGTCAACGTCGCCTCGGTGGCGGCCTTCGTGCCCCGGGGGACCTATGGCGCCTCCAAGTCGTGGGTCGTGCAGTTCACCCAGGGCGCGGCGCGGGACCTGGCGGGCAGCGGGGTGCGGCTGATGGCGCTGTGCCCGGGCTTCGTGCGCACGGAGTTCCACCAGCGGGCCGGGATGGGCACGGACAACATCCCGGGCTGGCTGTGGCTGGACGCCGACAAGCTGGTCGCCGCGGCGCTCGCCGATCTCGCGCGGGGCCGGACGCTGTCCATCCCGGACCCCCGGTACAAGGCGCTTATGGGCCTGGTGAAGGTGGCGCCCCGGGGGCTGCTCGGCGGGGTCACCTCGAAGACGGGGCGCAAGTACGGGCCGCAGTAGTGCCCGAGGGCCGCACCCGTCGGTGAACGGGTGGCGCCGTCGCCCCGGTGGGAAGATGGGCCTGACGGAAACCGGGCCAGGGGGGCCGGGAGGCGGCGTCATGACCTTCGTACAGCTCATCGAGTGCAGGACGAGCCGGCTGGACGAGATGAACCGGCTCATGGACGACTGGGTCGAGCAGACCAAGGGGAAGCGGACGGCGCGGCACGCGCTGGTCGGCAAGGACCGCTCGGACGCGTCGCACATCGTGGAAGTGGTGGAGTTCTCCTCCTACGAGGAGGCGATGCGGAACTCGAACCTGCCGGAGACCGACCGGATCTTCGAGGGGATGGTCGCGCTGTGCGACGAGATGCCGACCTTCGTCGACCTGGACGTCGTACGGGACGAGCGGCTGGCGGAGGACGCCGTCCGCAGGTTCTTCGCCGCGTTGGAGCGGGCCGGCGAGCTGGCTCCGTTCAACGACCTGCTGGAGGAGGACATCCACAGCCATGACCCGGTGAACCCGCAGGACACCATCGGGCTGGACAACGTCCGCAGCGAGTTCCGGATGTGGCGGGGCGCCTTCGACTTCACCTGGTCGCTCGAGGACGTGTTCACCGAGGGCGACCGGGCCTGTGCGCGGTGGACCTGGCGGGCCACGCACACCGGCGACTTCCTGGGCATCCCGCCCACCGGCCGGAAGGTCACCATGACCGGGATGACGCTGTTCCGGTTCGGTGCCGGCGGAAAGATCGCCGAGCTGTGGTGGCAGCACGACCAGCTGGGGCTGATGCAGCAGCTCGGCGCGCTGGACGAGCTGGAGCAGTGAACGGCCGATGGCCCGGCGCCGCAAGGGCGGCACCGGGCCATCGTCAGGGTCTGCGCGTCACAGGGCGCGCGGTGACCGGTTCGCTCAGTGGGCGTGGCCGTGGCCGTGGCCCGCGGCGGCCGGCTCTTCCTCTTCCTTCTTCTCGACGACCAGGGTCTCGGTCGTGAGCAGCAGGGAGGCGATGGAGGCGGCGTTCTCCAGGGCGGAGCGGGTGACCTTCACCGGGTCGATGACGCCGGCCTTGACCAGGTCGCCGTACTCGCCGGTGGCGGCGTTGTAGCCCTGCCCCTTCTCCAGGTCCTTGACCTTGGAGACGATGACGTAGCCCTCCTGGCCGGCGTTCTCGCCGATCCAGCGCAGCGGCTCGACCACGGCGTTGCGGACGACCGCGACACCGGTGGCCTCGTCGCCGGTCTTGCCGAGGTTGCCCTCGAGGACCTTGGAGGCGTGCACCAGGGCGGAGCCACCACCGGAGACGATGCCCTCCTCGACCGCGGCGCGGGTCGCGGAGATGGCGTCCTCCAGACGGTGCTTCTTCTCCTTCAGCTCCACCTCGGTGGCGGCGCCGACCTTGATCACGCACACGCCGCCGGCCAGCTTCGCGAGGCGCTCCTGGAGCTTCTCGCGGTCCCAGTCGGAGTCGGTGTTCTCGATCTCGGCCTTGATCTGCGCGACGCGGCCGGTGACGTCCTCGGACTTGCCGCCGCCGTCGACGATCGTGGTGTCGTCCTTGGTGACGGTGACGCGGCGGGCGGTGCCGAGCACGTCGAGACCGGCCTGGTCGAGCTTGAGGCCGACCTCCTCGGAGATGACGGTGGCGCCGGTGAGGACGGCCATGTCCTGGAGCATCGCCTTGCGGCGGTCGCCGAAGCCGGGGGCCTTCACCGCGACGGCGTTGAAGGTGCCGCGGATCTTGTTGACGACCAGGGTCGACAGGGCCTCGCCCTCGACGTCCTCGGCGATGATCAGCAGCGGCTTGGAGGCGCCGGCCTGGATGACCTTCTCCAGCAGCGGCAGCATGTCCTGGATGGAGGAGATCTTGCCCTGGTTGATCAGGATGTAGGGCTCGTCGAGGACGGCCTCCATGCGCTCCTGGTCCGTGACGAAGTACGGCGACAGGTAGCCCTTGTCGAAGGCCATGCCCTCGGTGAAGTCCAGCTCCAGACCGAAGGTGTTGGACTCCTCGACGGTGATGACACCGTCCTTGCCGACCTTGTCCATGGCCTCGGCGATCAGCTCGCCGACCTGCTGGTCCTGGGCGGACAGCGCGGCGACGGCGGCGATGTCGGACTTCTCGTCGATCGGACGGGCGGTGGCCAGCAGGTCGTCGGAGACGGCCTTGACCGCGGCGTCGATGCCCTTCTTCAGGGCGGCCGGGGAGGCACCGGCGGCGACGTTCTTCAGACCCTCGCGGACCAGCGCCTGGGCGAGGACGGTGGCGGTGGTGGTGCCGTCACCCGCGATGTCGTTGGTCTTGGTCGCCACCTCCTTCACCAGCTGCGCGCCGAGGTTCTCGTACGGGTCCTCGATCTCCACCTCACGGGCGATGGTGACACCGTCGTTGGTGATGGTGGGGGCGCCGAACTTCTTGTCGATGACGACGTTGCGGCCCTTGGGGCCGATCGTCACCTTCACCGTGTCGGCCAGCTTGTTGACGCCGCGCTCGAGGGCGCGACGGGCGTCCTCGTCGAACTTCAGGATCTTCGCCATGACAGCGGGAGCCCTCTCGGAAATCTGTGGGTGAAAAACCGAACTGCGCCCCGGGCGCCCGGCTTCGTTATCGGTCGCGGGGGCCAGGGGCGCAGCTCAGAATGCTTGAGGTGGTCTTACTTCTCGATGATCGCGAGAACGTCGCGAGCCGAGAGGACGAGGTACTCCTCGCCGTTGTACTTCACCTCGGTGCCGCCGTACTTGCTGTAGAGGACGACGTCGCCGACCTTGACGTCGAGCGGCAGACGCTCGCCGTTCTCGAACCGGCCCGGACCCACGGCGAGGACGGCGCCCTCCTGGGGCTTCTCCTTCGCGGTGTCCGGGATGACCAGGCCGGAAGCCGTGGTCTGCTCGGCGTCGAGCGGCTGGACCACGATGCGGTCCTCGAGCGGCTTGATGGCAACCTTGGAGCTGGCGGTCGTCACGATCCGACCTCCCCCTTCGGAGATCTCACGGGGTTAACTGTCTGAGGTGGCGACCAGGTCGATCCGTCGTCGCGGGTGCCGGACCTGCCCGTCGCGTTTGTTGGCACTCTCCGGGGGGGAGTGCCAGAGCGAGACTATGACCGCGATTAGCACTCGGTCAAGCCGAGTGCCAATTCCGGCCGCGCGTCGCCCCACAGGTCCGGCCGAGCACACCGCGGCACGCCCCCCGTGGGCCGGCCCTAGAGGTAGTCCTCCAGCCGTCCGACCGTCAGTCCCCGTCGCTGGATGCGGCGCAGCAGCCGCGCGGTCCGCCGGCGCAGCGACGGGCCCGTCGTCCCGTCCGGGCCGACGAGGACGATGTCGCCGGGTTCGAGCCGGTGTTCGCCGTGCGTGTAGACGAGGTCGGCCGGGGTCATCACGGCCCGCCACAGCACGATCGCGGAGATGCCGCAGTCGGCCGCCGCGCGCAGGGTGACCGTGTCGTACGTGCCGTGGGGCGGGCGGAACAGCCGGGGGTGGACGCCGAGGCGGGCGGCGAGGCGGCTCTGCTGGCCGCAGATCTCGGCGCGCTGGCCGGCGTACGGCACTCCGCGCAGGGCACGGTGGTCCAGGGTGCGGTTCTCGATGCCGGCGCCGAGCCGGTGCAGCCGGGCGACGTGCGGGTAGCCGGGGCCGGCGACGCCGTCGGTGAGGAAGAGGCTCACCGGGAGCCGGAGTTCGCGGACCATGGCGAGGAAGCGGGGGTCGCGCTCGGCGCCGTCGTCGTAGGTGAGGAAGACGACCCGGTCCCGGGTGGGGACGTGGTCCAGGACGGGCGGGGTGGCGCGGCCGCCCGGGCGCGCCGCGAGCGGGCGGCCGGCGGGCGGTGCGGGGGGCCGGGCGAGCGGTTCGCTCAGCCCCCAGTGGCGGTACGGCTGGTCGGGGGCGGGGCCGTGCGGGCGCACCTCCTGGGCGGCTTTTCTGCCCAGGCGTTCGATGGGGTCGACGGACTGGGCGCAGCCGGCGAGGAGGGCGGCCGCGAGGAGGGCCGCGGCGAGGACCGCGGCCGGGCCCCGCCGCGGCCTCACAGGTAGTCCTCCAGGCGGGCCACCGCGTAGCCCTCGCGCGTGATCCGGTTCAGGAAGCGGCGCATGTCGTCGACCATCGTGCCGTTCCAGTCGGAGCGGCCACGGAAGTGGGTCAGGACGATGTCGCCCTTGCGGAACTGCTGGTCGTCCTCGCGGAACTCCCAGTGGTCGACGAAGACCTCCTCGTTCCAGATCGGCGCGTATCTGATGCCGCAGGCCTTGGCGGCGCGCAGGGTGTCCTGGTTGTAGTTGCCGTAGGGCGGGCGGAAGACGGTCGGGCGCTTGCCGAACTCCCGCTCCATGATGTCCTGCATGCCGCAGATCTCGTCCTTCTGCTCCTCGTAGGACAGACCCGGCAGGTAGGGGTGGTGCAGGGTGTGGTTGTTGAGGGTGTGGCCGGAGGACTGCATCTTCCGGAAGTAGCCGTAGTCGTCCTTCACCAGGTAGTTGCTGAGGAAGGCGGTGTACGGGATCTTCAGGTCCTGCATCATCTTCAGGAACCGGGGATCCTTCTCCGAGCCGTCGTCGATCGTGAGGAAGACGACCTTGTCGCGGGTCGGGATCGTGGTGAAGACCGGGGGCAGGTCCCAGTCCTCCTGGTGGTCGACCTCGAAGCCGGGGCGTGCGGTGATCTCCGGCTTCTTCCTGGGCGGGGCGGGCGGGGTGAGCGGGACCTCGTCCAGCCCCCAGCGCCGGGCGGCGGCGACCAGCCGGGCATGTTCGGCGGCCCGCCGGGCCTTCGGGGACAGCACGTGGGCAGGGCCGCCCTGGCCGGGGGCGGCGGGGGCCGCGGGGGCGACGGAGTCGGGACCGGCGCAGCCGGCGAGGAGCGCGGCCGAGGCCAGCGCGGCGGCGGCGCAGCCGAGGGCCGTCCGGCGGACGCGGGCCCGGGGACCGCATCGCAGTCCGGCCCGATTTTTATCGTTTTGTACGACTACTCGCATGGTGCCGGATCCTCCCAGGCCCCACCCGGCCACCCCGCCCGACACCACCCACCGCACGCGCACCATCCACCGACTGGCCCACAATGACCCGGTGAACGACCTCGCTCTCCTCCTCACCCCCGAAGGCCGTGCCCTCCTCGCCGAGGTCCGCGACACCGCCCCGGCGGACGAACTCGCCGTCGCCACCCGGCTGCGCCGCGACCACCCGGCCGAGCTGGTGTCGGCCGCGCTCGGCCAGGCCCGGCTGCGGCAGCGGGCGGCGGCGAAGTTCGGCGCGGCGGACGCCCAGCGGATGTACTTCACGCCCAACGGGGTCGAGCAGTCGACGCGCGCGAGCGTGGCGGCGTACCGGGCGGCCCGGCTGAAGGAGCTGGGCGTCACCTCGGTGGCCGACCTGTGCTGCGGGATCGGCGGGGACGCGATCGCGCTCGCCCGGGCCGGGATCCGGGTGCTGGCCGTGGACCGGGACCCGGTGACGGCGGCCACGGCGCGCGCCAACGCCGAGGCGCTCGGGCTCGCCGGGCTGATCGAGGTGCGGGAGGCCGATGTCACGGAGGTGGACACCACCGGGTACGACGCGGTGTTCGTGGACCCCGCCCGGCGCGGGGGCCGCGGGCGGATCTTCGACCCGGAGGCGTACTCACCGCCGCTGTCCTGGGCCGTCGGCAAGGCCCTGGCGGCGCCCCGCGCCGCGCTGAAGATCGCGCCCGGCATCCCGCACGAGGCGGTGCCCGCCGAGGCCGAGGCGGAGTGGATCTCCGACGGCGGCGATGTGAAGGAGGCGGTGCTGTGGTTCGGGACCGGGGCGCCCGGCACGGTCCGGGCCACGCTGCTGCCCGGCCCGCGCACGCTGCTCGGCCGGGGGCTGCCCGATCCCGCGGTACGGCCGGTGGGGCGCTATCTGTACGAGCCGGACGGCGCCGTGATCCGCGCGCACCTGGTCGCCGAGGTGGCCGAGCAGGTCGGCGGCGGACTGATCGACGCGACCATCGCGTACGTCACCGCCGACGAGCTGCGACCCGTGCCGTACGCCTCGGCCTACGAGATCACGGACGTGCTGCCCTTCAACGTGAAGAAGCTGAAGGCGCTGCTGCGGGAGCGGGAGGTCGGCACGCTGACCGTGAAGAAGCGCGGGTCGGCCGTCGAGCCGGAGGAGCTGCGCAGGAAGGTCAAGCCGCAGGGCCCGAACGCGGCGACCGTCTTCCTGACCCGGGTGGCCGGCGCCCCGACCATGCTCGTCGGCCGCCCCGCCTGATCCGAAGACCCCCTAGTCCGGCGTCTCGGCGGCGCGGCGCAGCAGCAGGGTGCGTTCGCGTGCGTTGCGGGTGAGGGCGGCCGCGCGCGTGAACTCGGCCCGTGCCTCCGTCGTACGGCCCAGCCGGGACAGCAGGTCGCCGCGGACGCTGGGCAGCAGGTGGTAGTCGCGCAGGGCCGGTTCGCCGGCCAGGGCGTCCACCAGCGCCAGGCCCGCGGCGGGGCCTTCGGCCATCGCGACGGCGACCGCGCGGTTCAGCTCCACCACGGGGGACGGAGCGCGGGCCGCGAGCAGGTCGTACAGGGTGGCGATGGTGGGCCAGTCGGTCTCCTCGTACGTGTACGCGTGCGCGTGGCAGGCGGCGATGGCCGCCTGGAGGGCGTACGGGCCCGGGGCGCCGGGGGCCAGGGCCTCGGCGCGGGAGAGGGCCTGCACGCCGCGGGCGATGAGCAGGCGGTTCCAGCGGCGCCGGTTCTGGTCCTGGAGCAGCACCGGTTCGCCGTCCGGTCCGGTGCGGGCCGCCGTGCGGGAGGCCTGGAACTCCAGCAGCGCGGTCAGCGCGTGCACCTCCGGTTCCTTGGGCATCAGCGCGGACAGCACACGGGCCAGCCGCAGGGCGTCCTCGCACAGCCCCGGGCGCAGCCAGTCGTCGCCCGCGGTGGCCGCGTACCCCTCGTTGAAGATCAGGTAGATGACGTCCAGGACGGAGCCGAGGCGGGCCGCGCGGTCCGGGCCGTACGGCACCTCGAAGGCGACGTTCCGCCGGGCCAGGGTGCGTTTGGCGCGGACGATGCGCTGGGCGACCGTCGGCTCCGGGACCAGGCAGGCGCGGGCGATCTCGGCGGTGGTCAGACCGCCGAGCAGACGCAGTGTGAGCGCGGTGCGGGCCTCGGCGGACAGCACCGGGTGGCAGGTGGTGAAGACCAGCCGGAGCAGGTCGTCGTCGATGTCGTCCGGGTCGGCGGGCTCGTCGTACGCCGGCGGGGCCGTCCGCAGGTCCCGGCCGATCTCGGCGAGCTTGCGGGCGTAGGTCTCGCGGCGCCGGATCAGGTCGACGGCGCGGTGCCGGGCGGTGGCCATGAGCCAGCCGCCCGGGTTGTCGGGCACGCCGTCCCGGGGCCACTGCTCCAGGGCCGCGACCAGCGCGTCCTGCGCCAGTTCCTCGGCGAGGCCGACGTCCCGGACGATCCGGGCGACGCCGGCGATCACGCGCGGGGACTCCAGACGGAAGACGGTCTCGATGGCCTGGGCGGTGTCGCGCCGGGCGGTGTCGTACGCGACGGGCTCGGGGTGTGCCGGGGTGGGCTGTGGTTCCACAGCCCACCATGCAACACCCCCGTACCGCACCGCGCCAGGCGCCTCAGCCCTCGGCGATCTCGCGTACCTCACAGGTCACGGTCCAGTACTCCTCGTGGGCCTTGAGGAACCGCTTGGTCCACTCGATGGCCTCGTCCATGTCCTTGCACTGCATGAGGGCGTATCCGCCGACGACCTCCTTCGACTCGGTGAACGGCCCGTCCGTGACGGTGACCTGGCCGCCCTCCCAGCGCACCCGCCGGCCCTGGCTGTGCGGGGTGAGTCCGGCGGTGTCGAGCATGACGCCCGCCTTGGTGATCTCCTCGATCAGCGCGCCCATGCGCTCCATCAGCTCGGGGCTGGGGCCCTCGGCCGGGGCGGTGGACTCGTCGACGCGCACGATCGACAGGTAGCGGGGCATGGTGCACTCCTTCGGTGGTGGGCGGGGCCTCTCCCCCGCCGCTCACCTGTGTGTCGAACGGGCCCCACCCCGAATCGACACCCCGCCGAAGTTTTTTTCCGGCTGCCGGCGACGGCGCCTGACGGTACACGTGACTCCGAAAGTTTCGACTGAGCAACCGATTGACTTCGGAGGAATGTCGGGGCACCCATCCAACCCGTCAAAACATCAACTTTCGGCCACCGGCGCCGCCGTACTCGACCGCACCACCAGACTCGTCGCCAGCTCCACCCGGCTCGCCGCCGGCTCCTGCTGCTCGCGCCCCAGCTCCAGCACCAGCCGGGCGGCCGCCTCGGCCATCTCGGTCAGCGGCTGCCGTACGGTCGTCAGCGGCGGGCCGACCCAGCGGGCCACCGGCAGATCGTCGAAGCCGACCACGCTGAGGTCCTCCGGGATGCGCAGTCCCAGCTCGCGGGCGGCCTCGTACAGCCCGAGCGCCTGGAGGTCGTTGCCCGCGAAGACGGCCGTCGGCCGGTCCGGGCGGCGCAGCAGCTCCAGGCCCAGCCGGTAGCCGGCGTCGTGGTGGAAGTCGCCGGTCAGCACGAGCGAGGGGTCGACGGGCAGGCCGGCGGTCTCCAGCGCCGCCCGGTAGCCGTCGACCCGGGCCCGGGCGCACATCATCCGGGACGGCCCGCTGAGCGCGCCGATCCGGGTGTGCCCGAGGTCGACCAGGTGCCGGGTGGCGGCGAGCCCGCCCTGCCAGTTGGTGGCCCCGACGGACGGCACGTCCGGGCCCGGGTCGCCGGCCGGGTCCATCACCACGAACGGGATGGACCGGCTGGTCAGCAGCGCCCGCTGGGACTCGTCGAGCCCGGACAGCACCAGCACCACCCCGTGCGGCCGGCGGGCGGCGACCTGGTCGGCCCAGGTGCGGCCAGGGGTGAGCCGGCCGGCCGACTCGGACAGCACCACGCTCAGCCCGGCGTCCCGGGCCACGTTCTCCACGCCCCGGATGACCTCCATCGCCCAGGCGCTCTCCAGCTCGTGGAAGACCAGGTCGATCAGCGGGGAGCGGGAGGCCTCGGCGCGTCGGCGCCGGTAGCCGTAGGCGCGCAGCAGTTCCTCGACCCGGGTGCGGGTCGCCGGGGCCACGTCGGCACGGCCGTTGAGCACCTTCGAAACAGTCGGAGCGGAGACCCCGGCCTCACGGGCGATTTCGGCGAGGGTCGCCGTCTGCGTTTCTGCGGGCTTCGAAGGCTTCATGCCCGCGATCGTATCGCCGCAGCACCCCTTGACGAAGGCCTTCGCGAGCCATAGGTTCCCGGAACATTCGCTATACACTTCGAAACATTCGTAGTCGCCGTACAGAGAACCGAACAGCCACAGCCAAGAGTCCAGCTGAGTCAGA
The DNA here is from genome assembly GCF_055581605.1 of Streptomyces sp. NPDC031418. Lineage (NCBI taxonomy): Bacteria > Bacillati > Actinomycetota > Actinomycetes > Kitasatosporales > Streptomycetaceae > Streptomyces > Streptomyces sp. NPDC031418. Next base: position 94,391 of record NZ_JBVIJC010000015.1, on the reverse strand, counting down.
CGGGAGTTCCATGACCACCGCCCCTTGGCGCGACCCCGACCTGCCCGCCGGCGCCCGCGTGGACGACCTGCTCTCCCGGATGACCCTGGAGGAGAAGGCCGCCCAGCTGTACGGCGTGTGGGTGGGCGCCGCCACGGACGGCGACGGAGTCGCCCCCCTGCAACGCGAGATGAGCGCCGCCTACGACTGGGACGAGCTGATCACCCTCGGCCTGGGCCAGCTGACCCGCTCCTTCGGCACGGCCCCGGTCGAGCCGGACGTCGCCGCCCGGGCCCTGGCCCGCGCCCAGCGCCGGATCGCCGGGGCCGGCCGGTTCGGCATCCCGGCCGTCGCACACGAGGAGTGCCTGGCCGGGTTCACCGCCTGGCAGGCGACGGCGTACCCGGTGCCGCTCGCCTGGGGCGCCTCCTTCGACCCGGAGCTGGTCGAGGAGATGGGCCGGCACATCGGCCGTGATCTGCGCTCGGCCGGGGTCCACCAGGGCCTGGCACCGGTGCTGGACGTCGTCCGCGACCCGCGGTGGGGACGGGTCGAGGAGACGATCGGCGAGGACCCGTACCTGGTCGGCACGGTCGGCACGGCCTATGTGCGCGGCCTGGAGTCGGCCGGCGTGGTGGCCACGCTCAAGCACTTCGCCGGCTACGCGTCCTCGGCGGGCGCCCGCAACCTGGCGCCGGTCCGGGCGGGCGTCCGGGAGTTCGCGGACCTCACCCTGCCGCCCTTCGAGATGGCCCTGCGCGAGGGCGGCGCCCGGTCGGTGATGGCGGCCTACACGGAGACCGACGGGGTGCCGGTCTCCGCCGACCCGCGGCTGCTGACCGATGTGCTGCGCGAGGAGTGGGGCTTCACCGGCACGGTGGTCGCCGACTACTTCGGCATCGCCTTCCTCCAGACCCTGCACCGGGTGGCGGCGGACGAGGAGGAGGCGGCCCACCGGGCGCTGGTGGCGGGCATCGATGTCGAGCTGCCCACCCTGAAGTGCTACGGCACCCCGCTGGTGGCCGCCGTCCGCGCGGGCCGGATCCCGGAGTCGCTGGTGGACCGCGCGGCCCGCCGGGTGCTGGTGCAGAAGTGTGAACTGGGCCTGCTGGACGAGGACTGGCGGCCGGAGCCGGAGGGCCCGGTCGACCTGGACTCGGCGGCGAACCGCGCCCTCGCCCGCCGGCTGGCCGAGGAGTCGGTGATCCTGCTGGACAACCCGGGCGGCGCGCTGCCGCTGGCCCCCGACGCCCGGATCGCGGTCGTCGGGCCGCGTGCGGCGGACGCGTTCGCCATGCTCGGCTGCTACTCCTTCCCCTCCCATGTCCTGCCGCAGCACCCCGAGGTCCCGCTGGGCATCGAGATCCCGACCCTGCTGGACGCGCTGCGCGGCGAACTGCCGGACGCCAAGGTGACGTTCGCCGAGGGCTGCGGCGTCGCGGAGCCGGACACCGCCGGGTTCGCGGAGGCGGTGGCCCGGGCGGCGGAGGCGGACGTGTGCGTGGCGGTGCTCGGCGACCGGGCGGGCCTGTTCGGCCGGGGCACCTCGGGCGAGGGCTGCGACGTCGCCGACCTGAGCCTGCCGGGCGTGCAGGGGGAGTTGCTGGACGCGCTGGTCGAGACCGGCGTCCCGGTCGTCCTCGTGCTGCTGACCGGACGGCCGTACGCCCTCGGCCGCTGGCACGGGCGGCTCGGCGCGGTGGTCCAGGCCTTCTTCCCCGGGGAGGAGGGCGGCCCTGCGGTGGCCGGGGTGCTGTCCGGCCGGGTGAACCCCTCCGGCCGCCTGCCGGTGAGCGTGCCGCGCGTGCCCGGCGGCCAGCCGTGGACCTACCTCCAGCCGCCGCTCGGCCTGCCGAACGACGTCAGCAGCCTGGACCCGACCCCGCTGTACCCCTTCGGGCACGGCCTGTCGTACACCACCTTCGCCTGGGAGGACGTCCAGGCGACGGAAACAAGTGTTTCCACGGACGGCACCTGCGACCTCTCGCTGACCGTCCGCAACACCGGAGAACGTGAGGGGGCGGAGGTCGTCCAGCTGTATCTGCACGACCCGGTGGCGAGCGTGACCCGGCCCGACGTACGGCTGATCGGATACCGGCGGGTGGACCTCGCCCCCGGCGCGTCCCGCCGGCTCACCTTCCGCTTCCACGCCGACCTGTCCGCCTTCACGGACGGCACGGGGACGCGGGTGGTGGAGCCGGGCGCGCTGGAGCTGCGGCTGGGCGCCTCCAGCGCGGAGATCCGGCACACGGCGCGGCTCGAACTGACCGGGCCGGTGCGGGTGGTGGGCGCGGAGCGCCGGCTGCGCTGCGAGACGCTCCTCGACGGGTCCTGAAACGACGAGACCCGCCTCCGAAGATTCGGAGGCGGGTCTCGGATGGAGCGCCGGGCAGGCCTTGCACCTGCATCTCCCCGCAGGAAGCGGGACGTCTTTCCTTGGACCACCAACGCACTGCGTCCGGGCCGGTGTTCCGGCCGTTCGCGGTGAGATGATCATAGCGGAAGTGCGGCCCGGTCCGTCAACTCACCTGCTCGAACCGCCAGCGGTGCACCGCCCGGGTCACCAGCTCCGGGTCCGGCTCGGGCAGTTCGGGCAGCTCCGCGTCGTACGGCGCGTCCCACCAGGTGATGACCAGCACCCGGTCCTGCGGCGCCCGGAAGGTCTCCCGGCGCACCGGCTCGGCGGCGAGGGGCTGCGCGCGCACCCAGTCCAGCAGCCGCCCGCCGCGCCCCTCGGCCGCCCGGGCCTCCCACATCAGCGCGACCGTCACGAGTACAGGTTCTCCTTGCTGACCTCGTGCACATGGTCGTGGTCGTGGCCGGGCACGTGCGGCTCGGTCACCGGCAGGGAGGAGTCGGCCGACAGGTCCCAGGCGGAGGCGGCCCGGTTCCGGGCGACCATCTCGGCGCCCAGCGCGGCCACCATCGCGCCGTTGTCCGTGCACAGCTTGGGGCGCGGGACGCGCAGCCGGATGCCGGCCGCCTCGCAGCGCTCCTGGGCGAGGGCGCGCAGCCGGGAGTTGGCCGCGACCCCGCCGCCGATCATCAGGTGGTCGACGCCCTCGTCCTTGCAGGCGCGGACGGCCTTGCGGGTCAGCACGTCGACCACGGCCTCCTGGAAGGAGGCGGCCACGTCCCGGACCGGGACCTCCTCGCCGGCCGCGCGCTTGGCCTCGATCCAGCGGGCCACGGCCGTCTTCAGACCGGAGAAGGAGAAGTCGTAGGCGGGGTCGCGCGGGCCGGTCAGGCCGCGCGGGAAGGCGATGGCCTCCGGGTCGCCCTCGCGCGCGTACCGGTCGATGACCGGGCCGCCGGGGAAGCCCAGGTTCAGCACGCGGGCGATCTTGTCGAAGGCCTCGCCGGCCGCGTCGTCGATGGTCGAGCCCATGGGCCGTACGTCGGCGGTGATGTCCTCGGACAGCAGCAGCGAGGAGTGGCCGCCGGAGACCAGCAGGGCCATGGTCGGCTCGGGCAGCGGGCCGTGCTCCAGCTGGTCGACGCAGATGTGGGAGGCGAGGTGGTTGACGCCGTAGAGGGGCTTGCCGAGGGCGTAGGCGTACGCCTTGGCCGCCGAGACCCCGACCAGCAGGGCGCCCGCGAGCCCGGGACCGGCGGTGACGGCGATGCCGTCCAGGTCCCGGGCGCTCACCCCGGCCTCCTTCAGCGCGCGGTCGATGGTCGGGACCATCGCCTCCAGGTGCGCCCGGGACGCCACCTCCGGTACGACACCGCCGAAGCGGGCGTGCTCGTCCACGCTGGAGGCGACGGCGTCCGCCAGCAGGGTGGTGCCGCGGACGATGCCGACGCCGGTCTCGTCGCAGGAGGTCTCGATGCCGAGGACGAGCGGTTCGTCAGCCATTGATCTCGGTTCCTTGTACAGATGAGGCGGGGTCGGTCAGGCGCATGACCAGGGCATCCACGTTCCCCGGCTGGTAGTAGCCGCGTCTGAACCCGATGGGGGCGAAGCCGAAGCGCTCGTAGAGCTTCTGGGCACGGACGTTGTCGACCCGGCACTCGAGCATGACCTCGGTGCACTCGAAGGCGGTCGCGGCCCGCAGCAGCTCGGTCAGCAGCCGGGCGCCGAGGCCGGTGCCCTGGAGGTCGCGGGCGACGGCGATGGTCTGGATGTCACCGACCGCGGCGGAGCCGCTGTCGGACCCGGTGCCGGAGGCGGCGAGCCCGGCGTATCCGACGATCCGGCCGTCCTCCGCCGCCACCAGGTACCGGCGGCTCGCCTCGGGGCCCCGCGCGTGCGCCAGCTCGGACCAGAACATGCCCCGGGACCAGGCGTCCTCGGGGAACAGGTCCTTCTCCAGCTCCAGGACCGGGTCGATGTCCCACCAGCGCATCTCGCGCAGTCGTACCGTCACTTCGGGGTGACCACCTTGTAGTTCTTGGGAACCTGGGCGTCCGGGCGGCGCAGATACAGCGGGCGGGGCGCCGGCAGCTCCTCGCCGGCCGCCAGCCGGGCCGCGGCGAGCGAGGCGAGCGCGGCGGCGGACACGTGCTCGGGCTCGTGGACGCTCGGGAAGGTGTCCGGGTAGAGCAGCGCGCCCGCGCCGACCGCCGGAAGCCCGGCGACCTGCTCGGCGATGTCCGCCGGGCGGTCCACCGCCGGATCGGTCAGCCGGGTGTGCGAGTCGGCGTACTTCGCCCAGTAGACCTCCTTGCGCCGGGCGTCGGTCGCCACGACGAAGGGGCCGGTCTCGATGTCGGCGGCGTGGGCGAGGCCGTCCAGGGTGCAGACCCCGTGCACGGGGACGCCGAGCGCGAGCCCGAAGGTGTCGGCGGTCATCAGCCCCACGCGCAGGCCGGTGTAGGGGCCGGGTCCGATGCCGACGACGATCCCGGTGACCGCCTCCAGCTTCAGCCCGGCCTCGGCGAGCACGCGGTCGACGGCCGGCAGCAGCAGCTCTCCGTGCCGGCGCGCGTCCACCTGGCTCGACGAGGCGATGACGTCCGTGCCGTCGTGCAGCGCGACGGTGACGGCGGGTGTTGCGGTATCCAGAGCGAGCAAGAGCACGCGAACAGCCTACGGCGCCCGCGGCTCGCGCACGCCCGTCCGGGGCGCACGGTCACCGGCTGCTACGGTCTGTACGGAGTACGTCACGAAGTACGACATATGACAACTCTTGTCCGGCAATCCTGTCCGGCATTTCCTGTCCGGCATTTCTTGTCCGGCATTCGGTGCGAGCAGAGGTGGGCGCAGGTGGCAGGGACCAGCTCGGGGATCGTGGCCGCTCTCACCGCGGCGGCCGTCGGCGCCGTCGGCTTCCTCGCCTACCAGGCCCAGGCGACCGTGCCGGCGGGCCTGGGCGGCAGGCCGGCGCCGGGCGCGTCCGCGTCGGCGGCCGCCAGCAAGGCGCCCCGGGACCGGCACAACCCGACCGCCCTGCCGAGCGGCTCCGGCGCGGGTGAGCGGGTCGTGTACTCGGTGGACGACGACCGGGTCTGGCTGGTCGGCGAGAGCGGCCGGGTGGAGCGCTCGTTCCCGGTGTTCCCGGGCACCCTGGACCCGCTGCCGGGCACCTACTGGGTGTCGTCCCGCTCGAACGCGATCACCGGCACGGACGGGCTGCCCGTCGAACACGTGGTGCGGTTCACCAGCGTGGACGGGGTGGCGATCGGCTTCAGCGCGGCGGTCGGCAGCGGCGACTCCGGCTCCGGCGCGGGGCCCGAGCCGGGCGTCAAGACCGGTGGCATCCGGGAGAACCGGGAGGACGGCGACGCGATGTGGAAGTTCGCCACGATCGGGGTGCGGGTGGTCGTGATCCGCTAGGCGGCGTCACGGTGGGCACGGTCGGCAGGGTCGCGGTCCGCAGGGCCATGGTCCGCAGGGCCATGGTCCGCAGGGCCATGGTCCGCAGGGCCATGGTCCGCAGGGGGCTGCGGGGGTGTCCCGCCTTCGGGGGGTTCCGGAGCCCTCGAAATCGCGTCCGCCGCCGCGCACGACGCCAGCAGGTCGCTCATCGACACGTCGGTCATGGACGCCTCCTGAGGTGCGGGGGCGGGCGCGGTTAGGCATACCTAACCAAGGGCTGGATACCATGTCATCACGCCCGGAGGTCCCGCGCAACAGGTTGCCGACGGCCTGTCGGAAAAGGTCGGACGCCGAAAGGGTCGGACGCCGAACGGGTCAGACGGTCAGGGCGGCCAGGTCCGAGCCGGTCCACCGCGCGCCCAGCCCGGTCAGCGTCACATGCCGTACCTCGTCGGTGGTGTCGCCGACGGCACGGTGGATGACGACCTGGAGGCGGTCCTCGGTCAGCTCCTCGACCTTGCCCTCGCCCCACTCCACGACGATCACCGAGTCGGACAGCGAGACATCGAGGTCCAGGTCCTCCATCTCGTCCAGGCCGCCACCGAGCCGGTAGGCGTCCACGTGGACCAGCGGCGGACCGTCGCCGAGCGAGGGGTGCACCCGGGCGATCACGAAGGTCGGCGAGGTGACCGCGCCGCGCACACCCAGGCCCTCGCCGAGTCCCCGGGTCAGCGTGGTCTTGCCCGCCCCCAGCTCACCGCTGAGCATCACCAGGTCGCCCGCGCGCAGCAGCGCGGCCAGCCGGCGGCCCAGCTCGCGCATCTGCTCGGGCGAGGTGATCGTCAGGCGGGTCTCAGCGGGGAGGTGCGGTGCTGCTGGTGCTTCCATAGCCCATAACCGTAGCCCCTGCGGGTACCGCACCCGCGCGGGTGAGCAGGTCGGCGAGGCGGTCGGTGACCACTTCCGGGTGTTCCAGCATCACCAGGTGCCCGGCGTCCGGCACCAGCACCAGCTCGGCGTCCGGGAGCAGGCCGGCGATGGCCTCGCTGTGCTCGCTCGGCGTCACCAGGTCCTGCATCCCGGCCAGCACCAGCACCGGCAGCTCCCGGAAGCAGGCCAGCGCCTCGGTCTTGTCGTGCTCGGTGAAGGCCGGGTAGAACTCGGCGACCACGTCGATCGGGGTGGACTCGATCATCCGCTCGGCGAACCGCTCGACCGCCGGATCGACGTCCCGCCCGGCGAACGAGTACCGCTTGATGATCCCGGCGAACAGGTCGGCGGTGGCCCGGCGCCCCTTCTCCACCAGCTCCGCCTGCTGCCCGAGCGCCCTGAGCACCCCCGGGAGTATCCGGCGGATCGCGTTGACCCCGGCCATCGGCAGCCCGAAGTTGACCTCGCCCATCCGGCCGGAGGAGGTGCCGACGAACGCGGTGGCGACGACCCGGTCCCGGATCAGCTCGGGAAAGTGCGCGGCGAGCGCCATCACCGTCATCCCGCCCATCGAGTGGCCGACCAGCACGATCGGCCCCTCCGGTACGGCGGCGTCCAGGACGGCCTTCAGATCGCGGCCGAGCTGGTCGATGGTGACGGGCACCCGGTCCCGGGTCTGGGCCACGCCCCGCCCGGAGCGCCCGTGGCTGCGCTGGTCCCAGTGCACGGTCCGGACCACCCCGCGCAGCGCCGCCCGCTGGAAGTGCCAGGCGTCCTGATTGAGGCAGTAGCCGTGGCAGAAGACGACGGTGACCGGGGCGGGCGCCTTGCGGCCGAACAGCCGGCGCCGGCGCGGCGAGACCTGCGCGCCGGAGTCGGGCTCGACCTCGTCGACCTCGTAGTACAGCTCGGTGCCGTCGTCGGCGACGGCCTTGCCCGGGGTGCCGCGCAGGGTGCCGTACGGCCCCGCCGAGTCCAGCGCCAGCCGTGCTTTGCGGCGCACCCCGCGGCCGACCGTCATCCGCTCCAGGGCGACACCGGCCGCCGCTCCCGCGGCCAGCACGCCGATCGCGGCTCCGGCGAGGCCGGTCGCCCTGCGCCAGCTCCCGGCCGCCCCCGCGGCGGAGGCGGCGGCCGCCGAGGCCACGACGTCCGCCACGGCCTCCGCACTGCTCTCGCTCACGTACCGCTCCTCTTCGCCGTACCGCAGTTCGCCCGGACGGGTTACGCGTGCTCGTTCACATAGACGCGCGGAACCCGGGTTCCGATGCGCGTCACGATCTCGTACGCGATGGTGCCGCAGGCCTGCGCCCAGTCCTCGGCGGTGGGCTCACCGCGGTCCCCGGGCCCGAACAGCACGGCCTGGCTGCCCACCGCGGGCTCGTCGCCGCCCAGGTCCACCACGAACTGGTCCATCGCGACGCGCCCGGCGACCGTCCGCCACTTGCCGTCGACCAGCACCGGGCCGGTGCCGGAGGCGTGCCGCGGGATGCCGTCCGCGTACCCGACCGGGACCAGGCCGAGGGTGGTCTCGCCGGGGGTGACGTAGTGGTGGCCGTACGACACCCCGTGGCCGCCCGGGACATGCTTGACCAGCGCCAGCGAGGCGCTGAGCGTCATCACCGGGCGCAGCCCGAAGTCGGCGGGCGTGCCCAGCTCCGGGCTCGGCGCGATGCCGTACATCGCGACGCCCGTGCGGACCAGGTCGAAGTGGGTCTCGGGGAGGGTGAGCGCGGCCGCGGAGTTGGCGATGTGCCGCACCTCGGGGCGCACGCCCTGCCGCTCGGCGTACGACACCATCTCCCGGAAGCCGGCGAGCTGGGCGGCGATGGACGGATGGCCCGGCTCGTCGGCGCAGGCGAAGTGCGACCACAGGCCGGTGACCCGGACCAGCCCGGCGGCCTCGGCGCGCAGCGCCTCGGCGACCAGTTCGGCCCAGTCGGCGCCGGGCTGGCAGCCGTTCCGGCCGAGCCCGGTGTCCGCCTTGAGCTGCACCCGGGCGACCCGGCCGGCCTGCCGGGCGGCCGCCACGACCTCCTCGAGGGCCCACATCCCGCTCAGCGACACGTCGATGTCCGCCTCGATCGCCTGCCGCCAGGGGCCGCCGGGCACCCACAGCCAGCACAGGATCCGGCCCGGCAGCCCGGCCGCGCGCAGCGCCAGGGCCTCCTCGGGCGTGGCCGTGCCGAGCCAGGTCGCACCGGCCTCCAGGGCCGCGCGGGCACAGGGCACCGCCCCGTGGCCGTAACCGTCGGACTTGACGACGGCCATCAGGGCGGCGCCGTTCACCCGGGCGCGCAGGGTCCGCACATTGGCGCGCAGGGCGCCGAGATCGATCTCGGCGCGGGCGCGCAGGGGGGCGGTCGGCACAGCTGCTGTCTCACTCATCGCGCCCCCAGTCTCTCAGAGGCCCGAACGGGGCCTCGGGTGCCGTCTCAGGTACCCGGGCGCCGCCCCCACACATACACGTGGTCGCCCTTCTTCGTGACATCCCACAGCTTGCGCGCGTCGGCGAGCTTGAGGTTGACGCAGCCCATGGAACCGACGGTGGTGTAGATGCTGCCGTAGACGGCGTGGAAGGCCTGGCCGCCGTCGAAGAACTGGGCGTACGGCATCGGCTGGTTGTAGAGGGTCGAGACATGGTTCTTGTGCCGCCAGTAGATGGTGTGCCAGCCCTTGCGGGTGACATATCCCTTGCGGCCGCTGCGGATCGGCACCGGGCCGAACACCACCTTCGACCCCTTTTGCACCCAGGTGAGCTGACGGTCCAGATCGACGCAGGCGACCCGGTACGACCGCACCGGGCACTTCTTGGCCGCGTTCGGGTTCTTCTTCGCCGAGAGCAGCATCATGGTCGACCAGGTCACCGGCCCGGCGAAGCCGATCGCGGGCTTGATCTTGTAGGTGATCTGGAAGGCGCGGATCGCCTTGCAGTCGGAGGCGGACTGCTTGCCGTCCACCTTCAGCTTCAGCCAGCGCTCGACCTGGCGCTGGTAGGGGCCGGCCTGTTTGCTGCACGTCACCTTGGCGACGGCGTCGTTCAGGGGCACGTACTCGATGAGGTCGTACGTCCCCGGCGCCGCGTCCCTGGGCTCTACGGCGTCCTCCTGCCGGCTCGGCGTGTACACCTTCGGCGGCAACGCCTGGTCGGGCGTGTCGATCTGCCAGGGCTGACCGGGACGGGGGGCGACACCCGGGACGAGGTCGGTGGTGGGGGTCGGGGAGACGGGGTGCGCCGCCGCGGGCTCGGCGGCTGCGGTGAGGGCCCCGGCGGGAAGGGTCACCGCTGCCGCGAGCAGCACGGCGAGGCCTCGCTGTGCGATTTGTCTGCTGATCACCTCTTCAGCCAAGCGTGGGGCTCCGCCGGTTCAGCGGTGGCGCGCGGGAAGGTCACCCGGGTGGAGCGGAGCCCGAGCTGCGGGCAGTCGTGCCGCTGGGGCGGCACGGGTGGGCGCAGCGGCACCTCTCAGCGAGCAGCGCCCTGTCCCACCCCCGCCCAACCACAGCACCGCGCACACCCTCACACGCCCCGCACATCACGCCACGCCTCCGGGATGCGGTCCGAGACGTCATGCGCCCCCACCGGCGCCCCCGCCGCCGCGAACCGCCCCGCCAGGCCGTGCAGATACGCGCCCACACTCCCCGCATCCCGCGCCGACAGCCCCGCCGCCAGCAAGGAGCCCGCCAGCCCGGACAGCACATCCCCGCTCCCGGCCGTGGCCAGCCACCCCGTGCCCGTGGGGTTCACCCGCACCGCCCCGGCGCCCCCCGCCTCGGCGACCAGCGTCGTCGACCCCTTCAGCAGCACCGCCGCCCGGTACCGCGCCGCCAACTCCCGTACCGCCGCCAGCCGGCCGCCCTCGACCTCCTCCCGCCGTACCCCCAGCAGCGCGGCCGCCTCCCCGGCGTGCGGCGTCATCAGGGTCGGCGCCGTACGCCCCCGTACCGACTCCGGCTCCGCCAGCCGCAGCCCGTCCGCGTCGAGCAGGACCGGCACATCCGCCGCCAGCACCTCGGCCACGGTCGCCGCGTCCTCGCCGGCCCCCGGTCCGACCACCCACGCCTGCACCCGCCCGGCCTTCGCGGGTCCGGCGTCGGACACCAGCGTCTCGGGGAACCGGGCGATGACCGCGTCCCCGGCCGGCCCCACATAGCGCACCGCCCCGGCCCCGCCCCGCAGCGCCCCGGAGACGGCGAGGACCGCGGCCCCGGGATACCGCGCGGATCCGGCGGCGATGCCCACCACCCCGCGCCGGTACTTGTCGCTCTCCGCCGCCGGCACCGGCAGCAGCCGCGCCACCTCGGCGTGCTGCAAGGCCTCCAGCTCGCCCTCGGCGGGCAGTTCGAGCCCGATGTCGACGAGCCGTACGACACCGGCGTACTCCCGCGCGGGATCCACCAGCAGCCCCGGCTTGTACGTCCCGAAGGTGACGGTCACATCGGCCGCGAGCGCGGCGCCCCGCACCTCGCCGGTGTCCGCCTCCACCCCGCTGGGCAGGTCCACCGCCACCACCGCCGCCCGGGACCGCGCCACCACCCCGGCCAGCCGCTCGGCGTCCGGCCGCAGCCCGCCTCTGCCGCCGATCCCGACGATCCCGTCCACCACCAGATCGGCCCGCAGCAGCAGGTCCTCGGCGCGGTCCGGGGAGGTCACCGTCCCACCGGCCCGCCGCAGCGCGGCCAGGCCGCCGGCGTGCGTCCGGTCCGGCGCGAGGAGCACGGCGGTGACCCCGGCGCCGCGCCGGGCCAGCCGGGCTCCCGCGTACAGCGCGTCCCCGCCGTTGTCGCCGCTGCCCACGAGCAGTACCACCCGGCTGCCGTACACCCGCCCGAGCAGTTCGGCGCAGGCGGCGGCCAGCCCGGCGGCGGCCCGCTGCATCAGCGCGCCCTCCGGCAGCCGTGCCATGAGGGCCCGTTCGGCCGCCCTTACCGTCTCCACGCTGTACGCAGTACGCATGGAACCGAGTCTGCCCGGTATCCCCCGCCCGCCACACCCGGTCCGGGCCGCTCAGCCCTCCGCGACCACCACCGCGGAGGCGACGCCCGCGTCATGGCTCAACGACACGTGCCAGGAGCGCACTCCCAGCTCCGCCGCCCGGGCGGCCACCGTCCCGCGCACCCGCAGCCGGGGCTGCCCGCTGTCCTCCACGTACACCTCGGCATCGGTCCAGTGCAGTCCCGGCGGCGCCCCCAGCGCCTTGGCCAGCGCCTCCTTCGCCGCGAACCGCGCCGCGAGCGAGGCGATGCCGCGCCGCTCCCCGCCGGGCAGCAGCAACTCCCGCTCCACGAACAGCCGGTCGGCCAGCCCCGGCGTCCGCTCCAGGGACGCCCGGAAGCGGTCGATCTCGGCGACGTCGATGCCCACCCCGATGATGCTCATGCCGAGAACCCTAAGGCGCGACCGGGCAACGCACCCTCGGCGCGGCGCCGTAGAGTGACCGGATGTCCGAGCCCTCCCGTCCGCCCGCCGACCCGGGCACCGCCCCGGAGCAGTTGTACGAGCTGGCCCTGGCCGCGCCCGACCGGTACCGGACCGCCGAGCTGTCCCGCGCCCTCGCCGAGCACTACGCGCAGGAGTCCGCCGACTGGGCCGTACGGCTGGCCGCGGATCTGGCCGCGGTGCGGGACCCGGAGTCCTGGCGGCGGCTGGTACGGCAGATCGCCTGGCAGCTGTCCCGGCGGACCAGCCTCGTCACACTCCGGCCGCTGTTCGAGACCCACTCCCCCGTCGCCCTCGACGACCCGGCGACCGAGGCCCGCGCCTGTCTGCTGTACGAACTGGCCCTGCGCTCCGGCTTCCACCACCCCCGCCACCACGCGGCCTACCTCGCCTACGGCGCCGGGCTGCGCGACCTCGGCCACCCGCTGGCCTGGCTGCCGCTCACCTCGTACCGCTTCGAGCAGGTGATGCGGCTGTCCAGCCGTACCGAACACGGTGCCGTCGGCTCGGACGGCCCGGAGCGCCTGCGCGCCGGCTACCCCGAGATACCGCCCACCGCCGGCGGGGCCCGCGCCGGACGGGCCGCACACCGGATCGCGGACCCGGCCCGCACCACGGCCGCGGCCGGCGGCTTCGGCCAACTCGCCCAGCAGGAAGCGGTGTTCTACGCGCTCCCGGAGCCCCTCGACCCGGCCGACTTCAACGGCGCCCTGCTCGCCGAGCTGGACGCGGAGTGCCTGGAGGCCACCACCGGCGACACCGTCACCACGGTCCACACCACCGCGGACGACCTCGCCGGCGACCTCTTCCTCGCCGATTTCGGCGGCGGCTGCTACGGCGAACCGCAGTACGGCGCCTACGCCCGGCTGCACGCCTGGCAGAGCCTGTACGCGGTACTGGACCTCGGTCCGGAAATCCCGCACGCGGAGGCGATCCGCCGCGCCGCCGACTTCCGCTTTCTGCGTTTCGCCCTCCCCCAGCACTCCGACAACCGCTGGTTCACCTGGGACTTCACGGACACCGCGTTCGCCTGTCTGGACCCGGACCGCACCCGGGTCACCGTCCTCGCGGCGAGCGAGACCGACTGACGGACCGTCCGGCCCCCTCGCCCGCACACCCCTTAGCCTGCAGGCATGACGCCGCAGACGTATCTCTCCGAGTTGTTCTCCCTCGAGGGCCGGGTCGCCCTCGTCACCGGCGGCAGCTCCGGCATAGGCCGGGCCATCGCCGAGGCGCTGGCGCTGGCCGGCGCCCAGGTGGTGGTCGTCGCCCGCGGCAAGGAACAACTGGCCGCCACCGTCGAGGAGTTGCGGGCGGCCGGCGGCCGGGCCGACTGGGTGAGCGGGGACCTGACCGACCGTGCCGGGGTGCGGGCGGCGGCCGAGGAGGCGGCCGGGGTGTTCGGCGAACCCGACATCCTCGTCAACTCCGCCGGGATCAACCTGCGCCCGCCGATGAACGAGCTGGACGAGGACGTCTGGGACACCACCATGGCGGTGAACCTGACGGCGCCCTTCCTGCTGGGACAGCGGTTCGGCCCCGGCATGGCCGAGCGGGGCTTCGGCCGGATCATCCACATCACCTCCCAGCAGGCGCACCGCGCCTTCGTACAGAGCGGTGCGTACGGCGTGTCGAAGGGCGCGCTGGAGTCGCTGGCCCGCTCCCAGGCCGAGGCCTGGTCCCCGCACGGCGTCACCGTCAACACCCTGGTGCCCGGGTTCGTGATGACGCCGCTCAACCGGCGGCTGTCGTCCGACCCGGAGCGGGTCGCGGCGCTGGCCGCGCGCACCATGACCGGCCGCAACGGCCTCGCCGAGGACTTCGCGGGCGCCGCCGTCTTCCTCGCGAGCCGCGCCTCCGCCTACCTCACGGGCCAGTCGATCTGCGTGGACGGCGGCTTCTCCGTCCACTGACCACGCACACCGACCGCGCTCCCCGCCGCTACTCCACCGTCACCGACTTCGCCAGGTTCCGCGGCTGGTCCACGTCGTTGCCCCGCGCCGTGGCCAGCTCGCAGGCGAAGACCTGGAGCGGCACGGTGGCCACCAGCGGCTGGAGCAGCGTCGGCGTGACCGGGATGCGGATCAGGTGGTCGGCGTACGGGACCACCGCCTCGTCGCCCTCCTCCGCGATGACGATCGTGCGCGCACCCCGCGCCCTGATCTCCTGGATATTGGAGACGATCTTGTCGTGCAGGACCGAGCGGCCGCGCGGGGACGGTACGACGACCACCACCGGCAGGTCCTCCTCGATCAGCGCGATCGGGCCGTGCTTCAGCTCGCCCGCCGCGAAGCCCTCGGCGTGCATATAGGCGAGTTCCTTGAGCTTCAGGGCGCCTTCCAGGGCGACCGGGTAGCCCACGTGCCGGCCCAGGAAGAGGACCGTGTCCTTGTCGGCGAGGGTGCGGGCCAGCGCCCGTACCGGCTCCATCGTCTCCAGGACCCGGTCGACCTCCTCCGAGATGCGCGAGAGGTCCCTGATCACGGCCTGGATCTCGTCGCCCCACTTGGTGCCGCGCACCTGGCCCAGATAGAGGGCCACCAGATAGCAGGCGACCAGCTGGGTCAGGAACGCCTTGGTGGAGGCGACCGCCACCTCCGGGCCGGCGTGCGTGTACAGCACCGCGTCCGACTCGCGCGGGATCGTCGAGCCGTTGGTGTTGCAGATGGCCAGCACCTTCGAGCCCTGCTCGCGGGCGTGCCGCAGCGCCATCAGGGTGTCCATGGTCTCGCCGGACTGGGAGATCGCGATCACCAGAGAGCGGCTGTCCAGGATCGGGTCCCGGTAGCGGAACTCGCTGGCCAGCTCCACCTCGCAGGGGATCCGCGTCCAGTGCTCGATGGCGTACTTGGCGATCAGGCCGGAGTGGAAGGCCGTACCGCAGGCGACGATGACGACCTTGTCGATCTCGCGCAGCTCGGAGGGGCTGATCCGCACCTCGTCCAGCGTCAGCGAGCCGGACGGGTCGATCCGGCCGAGCAGGGTGTCGGCGACCGCCTTGGGCTGCTCGGCGATCTCCTTGAGCATGAAGTAGTCATAGCCGCCCTTCTCCGCCGCCGACGCGTCCCAGTCGACGTGGTAGGAGCGGACCTCCGCCGGGCGGCCGTCGAACCCGGTGACCGTCACGCCGTCGCGGCGCAGCTCCACCACCTGGTCCTGGCCCAGCTCGATCGCCGAGCGGGTGTGGGCGATGAACGCCGCGACGTCGGAGGCCAGGAACGCCTCACCCTCGCCGACACCCACCACCAGCGGCGAGTTGCGGCGCGCGCCGACCACCACGTCCGGCTCGTCCGCGTGCACCGCGACCAGCGTGAACGCGCCCTCCAGCCGTCGGCACACCAGCCGCATCGCCTCCGCCAGGTCGGCGCAGGAGGAGAACTCCTCGGCGAGCAGGTGGGCGACCACCTCGGTGTCGGTCTCGGAGTTCAGCTCATGACCGCGCTCGGCCAGTTCGGCGCGCAGCACCGCGAAGTTCTCGATGATGCCGTTGTGGACGACGGCGACCCGGCCCGCGTTGTCCAGATGCGGGTGGGCGTTGGCGTCGGTGGGGCCGCCGTGGGTGGCCCACCGGGTGTGACCGATGCCCGTCGAGCCCGTCGGCAGCGGCCGCTCGACCAGCTCCTTTTCCAGGTTGACCAGCTTCCCCGCCTTCTTGCCCGCGGCCAGCCCGCCGTCGGCCAGCACGGCGACGCCCGCCGAGTCGTACCCCCGGTACTCCAGCCGCTTCAGCCCGGCCATCACGACATCGAGCGCCGACTGCGATCCCACGTATCCCACGATTCCGCACATGCGCCGCAGCCTACGGTCCACACGGCGCCGGAAACCGCTTCCGCGTGCCCGAATTCGGAAATTCCCACCGCCATACGAGCGCTCCGGCAGGCGTGACGGACCCCACCTCCCCGCGCCGTACAAACTCCGTTAACAATGGAATGTGATCTCACCGGTCTCCTCGATGCCCCGGAGCGCCCACCGGCACAGGCCGGAGGCGACTCCCTACGTCGACCTCACCCGCGCCGAGTGGAGCGCGCTGCGTGACAAGACGCCGCTCCCCCTCACCGCCGAGGAGGTGGAACGGCTGCGGGGCCTGGGCGATGTGATCGACCTGGAGGAGGTGCGGGACATCTACCTCCCGCTCTCGCGCCTGCTGAATCTCTACGTCGGCGCCACCGACGGCCTCAGAGGCGCGCTGAACACCTTCCTCGGCGAGCAGGGCTCCCAGTCCGGCACCCCGTTCGTCATAGGGATCGCCGGCTCCGTGGCCTGCGGCAAGTCGACCGTCGCCCGGCTCCTCCAGGCGCTGCTGTCCCGCTGGCCCGAGCACCCGCGGGTGGAGCGGGTCACCACCGACGGCTTCCTGCTGCCGACCAAGGAGCTCCAGGCCCGCGGCCTGATGTCGCGGAAAGGTTTCCCCGAGTCCTACGACCGCCGCGCCCTGACCCGGTTCGTCGCCGACATCAAGGCCGGCAAGGACGAGGTCACCGCCCCCGTCTACTCGCACCTGATCTACGACATCGTGCCGGGCGAGAAGCTCGTCGTCCGCCGCCCCGACATCCTGATCGTCGAGGGCCTCAACGTCCTCCAGCCCGCCCTGCCCGGCAAGGACGGCCGCACCCGGGTCGGTCTCGCCGACTACTTCGACTTCAGCGTGTACGTCGACGCGGCCGCCGACGACGTCGAGCGCTGGTACCTCAACCGCTTCCGGAAGCTGCGGCAGACCGCCTTCCAGGACCCCAACTCGTACTTCCGCAAGTACACCCAGGTGTCCGAGGAGGAGGCCCTCGACTACGCCCGCACCCAGTGGCGGACGATCAACAAGCCCAACCTGGTCGAGAACATCGCCCCCACCCGCGGCCGCGCCACCCTGGTCGTCCGCAAGGGCCCCGACCACAAGGTGCAGCGGCTGAGGCTGCGCAAGCTGTAGTCCACAGGGTTGGATGGGCGCCATGCTGCATCTGCGCCTGATCACCCCCTCCGACACGACGGACGAGGTGGTGCGGCTGATCGAGAAGACGGTCGGCACCGCCCACCTCGTCGTCCTGCCGGGAGCCGCCCGCAATCCCGTCGGCGACGTGGTGCTCTGCGACGTCGCCCGCGAGGCCGGCGACGAACTCCTCACCGAGCTGCGCCGCCTGGAGCTGGACCGCACCGGCTCCATCGCGGTGGAGAACATCGACCTGTCGCTGTCCCGCCGGGCCGACAAGGCGGAACAGGAGGCGCCGGGCGAGGGCGCGGACGCCGTGCTGTGGGAGGGGCTGACGGACGCCACGCACGAGGAGTCCACGCTCTCCGTCACCTACGTCGCGTTCCTGGCCGTGGCCACCATGCTCGCCGCCTGCGGTGTGATGCTGGACAACGCGATCCTGATCGTGGGCGCGATGGCGGTCGGCCCGGAGTTCGGTCCGCTCGCGGGCATCTCCACGGCCCTGGTGCAGCGGGCCCCGGCCCTGGTGGCGCGGTCGCTGTGGGCGCTACTGGCCGGATTCGCCGCCGCGATGGTGCTGACGGCGGGCTTCAGCTGGCTGATGGACCAGCTGGGGTACTTCGACCGCTCCATGGTGGAGGCGGCCCGCCCGAACACCGGGTTCATCTGGAAACCGGACGCGATGTCCTTCGTCGTGGCCTTCCTGGCCGGCATCGCCGGAACCCTGTCCCTCACGTCCGCGAAGTCCGGTGCGCTGATCGGCGTGGCGATCTCGGTGACCACGGTTCCGGCGGCGGCGAACGCGGCGGTGGCCCTCAGCTACACCGACTACTCCCAGACCTGGGGCTCGACCTGGCAGCTCCTCGCCAACCTCGGCGGCATCGTACTGGCCGGCACCCTCACGCTGCTGGCCCAGAAGTGGTTCTGGGCCAGGCAGCGGGCACGTACCGCGAAGACCGGGAGCTTCTCGTAGTGCAGCGCGCGGTCCGGGCCGATGCGGCCACCGGGCCGTCACTGCCCACCGAGTCACTCCATGCCGGCTAGCCCAGCGCCGACTTCACCGCATCGGCCAGCCGGCCGGCGACCGAGCGGGCCTGCTCGATGTCCGCGGCCTCGACCATCACCCGCACCAGCGGCTCGGTCCCCGAGGGACGCAGCAGCACCCGCCCGGTGTGGCCCAGCTCCCGCTCGGCCTCGGTGACGGCTGCGGCCAGGTCGCCGGACGTCTTCACCCGCGACTTGTCCACGTCCGGCACGTTGATGAGCACCTGCGGCAGCCGCTCCATCACCGACGCCAGCTCGCGCAGCGACCGCCCGGTCTCCGCGACCCGCGCCGCCAGCAGCAGCCCGGTCAGCGTGCCGTCCCCGGTCGTCGCGTGATCGAGGATGATCACGTGCCCGGACTGCTCGCCGCCGAGCGCGTACCCGTGCTCCTTCATCTCCTCGAGCACATAGCGGTCGCCCACGGCCGTCTGCACCAGCTGGATCCCGGCCCGCTCCATCGCCAGCTTGAAGCCCAGGTTGGACATCACCGTGGCGACGACCGTGTCGCTGCGCAGCGCCGACCGCTCCCGCATCGCCAGCGCCAGGACGGCGAGGATCTGGTCGCCGTCCACCTCGGCGCCGGTGTGGTCCACGGCCAGGCACCGGTCGGCGTCACCGTCGTGCGCGACCCCGAAGTCCGCGCCGTGCTCCACGACCGCGGCCTTCAGCCGGTCCAGATGGGTCGAACCGCAACCGTCGTTGATGTTGAGCCCGTCCGGCTCGGCGCCGATCGTCACGACCTGGGCACCGGCCCGCGCGAACACCTCCGGCGAGACCCCCGAGGCCGCGCCGTGCGCTTCGTCCAGGACGATCTTCAGTCCGTCGAGCCGGTTGGGCAGCACCGACAGCAGATGGCCGACGTACTGCTCGAAACCCTCGTCGTAGGGCCGGACGCGGCCCACCCCGGCGCCCGTCGGGCGCTCCCAGGGCTCACCGTGGCGGTGCGACTCGTAGACCGCCTCGATCCGGTCCTCCAGCTCGTCGGCGAGCTTGTGGCCGCCGCGGGCGAAGAACTTGATGCCGTTGTCCGGCATGGCGTTGTGGCTGGCGGACAGCATCACGCCCAGGTCGGCACCGAGCGCACCGGTCAGGTACGCGACCGCCGGGGTCGGCAGCACGCCGACCGTCAGGACGTCGACGCCCGCGCTCGCCAGACCGGCGACCACGGCCGCCTCCAGGAACTCCCCGGACGCCCGCGGGTCCCGTCCGACCACGGCTTTCGGCTTGTGGCCCGCGAAGGTGCCCGCCTCGGCCAGCACATGCGCCGCGGCGACGGAGAGGCCGAGCGCCATCTCGGCCGTCAGATCCGCGTTGGCGACACCGCGCACGCCGTCCGTGCCGAAGAGTCGTCCCACTTGTCCTCCATCCGATCACACAAGCCGGTCACACAAGCCTCTGAGCGCCTGAACGTCTTGTGTCGTTATACGCCCTTGGCTTGGATAAACGAACGCCCCGACGGCACAAGTGGCGTGCCGCCGGGGCGTTCGGAGTACGCAGGGGCCGAAGCCCGTACACGTACGAGCAGGCAGCGAAGCTTAGCGCTTGCTGTACTGCGGAGCCTTGCGGGCCTTCTTCAGACCGGCCTTCTTGCGCTCGACCGCACGGTCGTCGCGCTTCAGGAAGCCGGCCTTCTTCAGCGGGCCGCGGTTGTTGTCGACGTCGGCCTCGTTCAGCGCACGGGCGACACCGAGACGGAGCGCACCGGCCTGACCGGAGACACCGCCACCCGCGATGCGGGCGATGACGTCGTAGCGGCCCTCCAGCTCGAGCACCTTGAAGGGCTCGTTGACTTCCTGCTGGTGCACCTTGTTCGGGAAGTAGTCCTCGAGGGTGCGGCCGTTGATCTTCCACTTGCCGGTGCCCGGAACGATCCGGACGCGGGCAATGGCGTTCTTACGGCGGCCCAGGCCGGCAGCCGGCTGGGGCTCACCGAAGCGCGAGGCGAGGGACTCGGAGGTGTACTCACCCTCCACCGGAACCTCGGACTCGGTGGTGTAGCTGTCGATGTCAAGCTCTTCGAGCGGCTGCTCGGCAGTGGTCTCGGCCACGATTCTCCTCAGATTCTCTTCAGTCTTAGGGGGTGGCCGGACTTACTGCGCGACCTGGGTGATCTCGAACGGCACCGGCTGCTGGGCAGCGTGCGGGTGCTGGTCACCCTTGTAGACCTTCAGCTTCGAGAGCATCTGACGGCCCAGGGAGTTCTTGGGGAGCATGCCCTTGACGGCCTTCTCGATCGCCTTCTCAGGGTTCTTGTCGAGAAGCTCGTCGTAGCGGACGGAACGCAGACCACCCGGGTAGCCGGAGTGGCGGTACGCCATCTTCTGGGTCCGCTTGTTGCCGGACAGGTGCACCTTGTCGGCGTTGATGATGATGACGAAGTCACCAGCGTCGACGTGCGGCGCGTAGATCGGCTTGTGCTTGCCCCGGAGGAGGGTCGCAGCAGTGGTGGCGAGACGGCCCAGGACGACGTCCTGAGCGTCGATGACGTGCCACTGGCGCGTCACATCGCCGGGCTTGGGGCTGTACGTACGCACGGTTCGTAGCCTTCGCTTCGAGTGAATGGTCCTGAACAGGTCACCGAAACGATCACGACAGCCTTGACCGCACTGCGGTGACGCAAACCGCGTGCTGGTCGCTGGTCATCGGCCCGGTGGACCGGTGTAAGGGCCCGTCCCGTGAGAATGAGCAAGCCAATACACAACGAAGAAGCAGGTTACCTGGCTGGCCCCGGACGGGTCAAAACGAGGCAGGCCGTACGACGGACCCCGCACCACACGCCCCCCGTCTAAGATGCGCCCCATGAGTTACGGGCAGGGGGGACCCCAGTCTCAGTGGGATCCCTGGAAACCTCAATCCCAGCAGCCGTGGAACAGCGGCGGCGACGACGGGACTCCCGACTGGGCCGCGCTGGCGGAGGCCTCGGAGACCCGCACCAAACGCCGCAAGGTGCTGTTCATAGCCGGCGGCGCGCTCGCCACGGTCGCCATCGGCGCCGTCGTGGCCATGGCCGTCGTCAACGCCAACAAGCACGACGACCCGGTGGCCGGCCCCACAGGCGGCCCCCATGGAGGCTCACTGCCCAGCGGCTCGGCCACCCCCTCCTTCGCGCCCACCAGCGCCCCGCCGCCACTGGACCCGAAGGAGTTCATCTCCAGCGCCAAGAAGGACACCGCCCCGCTCAGCGCCGACACCCTCTTCCCGGGCACCCGGCTGACCGAGAACGGGACGGTGTACAAGAAGGGCCTCACGGCCGACACCACCCGCTGCACCACGGCCGCCGGCGGCACCCTGCCCAAGATCCTCACCGCCAACGGCTGCACCCGGCTGCTCCGCGCCACCTACACCGACGGCTCCGGCATCGCGGTCACCGTCGGCGTCGCCGTCTTCGACGACCAGGCGCAGGCCACCAAGGTCAACAAGCAGGCCACCAAGAACGCCATGGTCCGCTCCCTGCCCGGCAAGGGGGTCAAGGACTTCTGCGACTCCGCGGTCTGCCTGACCACGACGAACGCCGTCGGCCGCTACGCCTACTTCACCACCAGCGGCTTCACCAGCGGCAAGAACGTCACCGACAAGGACACCAAGGTCTTCCGCGTCAGCAAGGACCTCCAGCAGTTCATCTTCAACCAGATCTACCGGCGCGGTCAGGCCCAGGCCTCGGCGGCCGCCAACCAGTAGGTCAGCAGCACCCCGCCGACGGCAGCGAGCGCTTGTTCCGCGCCTCCCTGCTGCGCGCCGCCAGCAGCTCGTCGGCGGGGTAGCCGACCTCCTCCAGGGTCAGCCCGTGCGGCCGTACGACATGGACGGCCGAGTCCCGCACCCCCGCGGCCAGCACCTTCCCGGGCCACTCGGGATCCCGGTGCCCGTCCCCCACGAACAGCAGCGCCCCGATCAGCGAGCGCACCATGTTGTGGCAGAACGCGTCGGCCCGCACGGTGGCGGTGACGATCCCGTCGGCGCCCCGCTCCAGGCTCAGCTGCTGCAAGGTGCGGATGGTGGTCGCGCCCTCCCGCTTCTTGCAGTACGCGGCGAAGTCGTGCTCCCCGAGCAGCGCCCGCGCGGCCTCGTTCATGGCGTCCACGTCGAGCGGCCAGTCGTGCCACAGGACGTGGTTGCGCAGCAGCGGGTCCACTCCGCCGGGGTTGTCGGTCACCCGGTACGCGTACCGCCGCCAGATCGCCGAGAAGCGTGCGTTGAAGCCGCTGGGCGCCTCCCGCAGCGCCCACACCCGCACATCCTTGGGCAGCCGCCCGGCCAGCCGCTTGAGCAGCTTCTCGTGATGCTCGCGCCAGACCGCCTCGGGCAGATCGACATGCGCCACCTGCCCCCGCGCATGCACCCCGGCATCGGTCCGGCCGGCCACGGTCAGGTCGTAGTTCTCCCGGGACCGGGTGACGGTCCGCAGCGCATCCTCGATCTCGCCCTGCACCGTCCGCTTGCAGCCGGCCTGCTTGGCCCAGCCGTGGAAGTCCGTGCCGTCGTAGGACAGGTCGAGGCGGACACGTACGAACCCGGGCTGTACTTCTTCGCTCACGTGCACATCCTCTCAAGTACGCGAAAGCGGGCCCGCCCCGTAGGGCGGACCCGCTCAGGCGTCAGGCAGAGCCTCAGGCCTCGGTGGCCTCGTCCGCGGCCGGAGCCGCGTCCTCGACCTTGGTCTCCTCGACCTTGGTCTCCTCGGCCTCCTTGACCGCACGCTTGGTGGCGGCCTCGGCCTCACCCACGGCGGTCTGCTGCACCGTCAGCGCCTCGACCAGCTCGATGACGGCCATGGGCGCGTTGTCGCCACGGCGGTTACCGATCTTGGTGATGCGGGTGTAACCACCGGGACGGTTCTCGTAGCGCGGGCCGATCTCGGCGAAGAGCGTGTGGACGACGCTCTTGTCCGTGATGACCTGGAGCACCTGACGGCGGTTGTGAAGGTCGCCCTTCTTCGCCTTGGTGATCAGACGCTCGGCGTACGGGCGCAGGCGGCGGGCCTTCGCCTCGGTGGTGGTGATATGGCCGTGCTCGAAGAGGCTCTTCGCCAGGTTGGCGAGGAGCAGCTTCTCGTGCGCGGCGCTGCCGCCCAGACGGGCACCCTTGGTGGGCTTCGGCATGTTCATTCTCCTGTGTGTCTGCCCCGGCCGTGTCAGGTACCGGGGTCAGGAACCCGATGAGCGGATGCTCACCGGCAACGACCGGTCAGTACGGTCAGTACTGCTCGGTCTCCACGAAACCCGCGTCCGCGTCGTCGTCGGCGCCGAAGGCGTCGGCAGCGGCCGTGGGGTCGAATCCGGGCGGGCTGTCCTTCAGGGCCAGGCCCATGCCGGCCAGCTTCGCCTTGACCTCGTCGATGGACTTCGCACCGAAGTTGCGGATGTCCAGGAGGTCGGCCTCGGAGCGGGCGACGAGCTCACCCACGGAGTGGATGCCCTCACGCTTGAGGCAGTTGTAGGAGCGGACCGTGAGCTCCAGCTCCTCGATCGGCAGCGCGAGGTCGGCGGCCAGGGCGGCGTCCGTCGGGGACGGGCCCATGTCGATGCCCTCGGCGTCGATGTTCAGCTCGCGGGCGAGACCGAACAGCTCGACCAGGGTCTTGCCGGCCGACGCCATGGCGTCACGCGGGCGCATGGCCTGCTTGGTCTCGACGTCGACGATCAGCTTGTCGAAGTCGGTGCGCTGCTCGACACGCGTGGCCTCGACCTTGTACGTGACCTTCAGCACCGGCGAGTAGATGGAGTCGACCGGGATACGGCCGATCTCCTGGCCCGCCTGCTTGTTCTGCACGGCAGAGACGTAACCGCGGCCGCGCTCGACCGTCAGCTCCATCTCCAGCTTGCCCTTGCCGTTGAGCGTGGCGAGGACGAGGTCGGGGTTGTGCACCTCGACACCGGCCGGGGGCGCGATGTCGGCGGCGGTGACCAGACCCGGGCCCTGCTTGCGCAGGTACATCACGACCGGCTCGTCGTGCTCCGAGGAGACGACCAGCTGCTTGATGTTGAGGATCAGGTCGGTGACGTCCTCCTTGACGCCCGGCACGGTGGTGAACTCGTGCAGGACGCCGTCGATGCGGATGCTGGTGACAGCAGCGCCGGGGATCGACGACAGGAGGGTGCGGCGGAGGGAGTTGCCGAGGGTGTAGCCGAAGCCCGGCTCCAGCGGCTCGATCACGAACCGGGAGCGGAACTCGTCGACGACCTCTTCGGTCAACGAGGGACGCTGAGCGATCAGCATGTGTGGATCAGATCCTTCATTCGTGGACGCCCGCTATTTGACGTCCGACGGAAACCGCGCCCATGAAAAGCGCGGGTACTGCAAGGGTACGGGCGATACGGCCCTTTTACGGAGCCGTACCGCCCGAAAAGCCCTGAAGCAGCCGGTGCGTCAGACGCGGCGGCGCTTCGGCGGGCGGCAGCCGTTGTGCGGGGTCGGGGTGACGTCCTGGATGGACCCGACCTCGAGGCCCGTGGCCTGGAGCGAGCGGATCGCGGTCTCACGACCGGAACCCGGGCCCTTCACGAACACGTCGACCTTGCGCATGCCGTGCTCCTGGGCGCGGCGGGCAGCCGACTCGGCGGCCATCTGCGCGGCGAACGGCGTGGACTTCCGGGAGCCCTTGAAGCCGACGTGGCCGGCGGAGGCCCAGGAGATCACGTTGCCGGACGGGTCCGTGATGGAGACGATCGTGTTGTTGAACGTGCTCTTGATGTGCGCGTGGCCGTGAGCGACGTTCTTCTTTTCCTTGCGGCGCACCTTCTTGGCAGCGCCCTGACGACCCTTGGGGGGCATCTATAACTCCTACGGGAGGTGGTCGGTCCTACAGCGAAGACCGCTGGACGGCGAGTCCGCTGCGGACTACTTCTTGCCCGGCTTCTTCTTGCCGGCGATGGCGCGACGCGGGCCCTTGCGGGTGCGGGCGTTGGTGCTGGTGCGCTGACCGCGGACCGGCAGGCCGCGACGGTGACGGAGACCCTGGTAGCAGCCGATCTCGACCTTGCGGCGGATGTCGGCCTGGATCTCGCGACGGAGGTCACCCTCGGTCTTGATGTTGTTGTCGACGTACTCGCGGATCGCGACCAGCTGCTCTTCGGTCAGGTCACGAACGCGGGTGTTCGGGTCGACGCCGGTCGCAGCCAGCGTCTCCTTCGAGAGGGTCCGGCCGATGCCGAACACGTAGGTGAGGGCGACCTCCACGCGCTTTTCGCGCGGGATGTCAACACCGGAAACGCGTGCCATTCAATGGCTCCTGGTGATTCTTCGGAGGTCTTCCGCAGAACCGGATTCCCAGCCGCCGTATCAGGTACGAACTGGGTCCCCGGCCTCCGAACCGGGGGTGTCGAGCCATCTTCCGGCTCGGGTTCTGCGTATGAACATATTCAGCTCGCGTCGCGCGAATCTCTGCGATAGAGGTGCAGAGGGTTCAGGTCGTGCGTCAGCCCTGGCGCTGCTTGTGGCGCGGGTTCTCGCAGATGACCATGACCCGGCCGTGACGGCGGATCACCCTGCACTTGTCGCAGATCTTCTTGACGCTCGGCTTGACCTTCATTGGGTGAGGTTCTCCGGGTCAGTTGCCGGCGGCCCCGCGTCACCGCGGGACTGTGGGCAAGATCTACTTGTAGCGGTAGACGATCCGGCCACGCGTCAGGTCGTACGGAGACAGCTCCACCACGACCCGGTCGTCAGGGAGGATGCGGATGTAGTGCATACGCATCTTGCCGCTGATGTGTGCCAGGACCTGGTGGCCGTTCTGGAGCTCGACCTTGAACATGGCGTTCGGCAGAGACTCGACGACAGTGCCCTCGATCTCGATGGCACCTTGCTTCTTGGCCACGCTTCGCCCTTCGAATCGACTACCTTGATCGACTTTTGTCCCACTCCCACGCACGAAGGCATGAGGGTGCACAAGAGCCGACGAGTCAGTCTACGTCGGCACCCCGAGAAAGGCGAATCGAGAAAGTCTGCCCTACCCGGAAGATCACTAAGCGAGCGGATGTTCCCTTTGAGCGGCTGCGCCGACCGGCGGTCCCGGTCGGGCTCCCGGTCGGGCGGCGGATCAGGCCAGCGGGTCCGGTGCTGCCGTGACGCCGTACTCCGCCAGCTTCGCCTTGCCGCCGTCGGGGGCGGTCAGGACCAGGGGGCCTTCGTCGGTCAGGGCGACGGAGTGTTCCCAGTGGGAGGACCAGGTGCCGTCGGTCGTGATGACCGTCCAGTCGTCCTCGAGGACCTCGGTGCGCGGGGTGCCGAGGGAGACCATCGGCTCGATCGCGAGGCAGAAGCCGGAGACCAGCTTGGGGCCCTTGCCGCGGCGCCGGTCGACGTAGTTCAGCAGATGCGGGTCCATGTGCATCTCGGTGCCGATGCCGTGGCCGCCGTAGTCCTCGATGATGCCGTAGCGGCCGCCGCCCGGCTTGGGCTGGCGGCGGATGTAGGTCTCGATGGCCCGGGAGATGTCGACCAGGCGGTTGCCCTGCTTCATCGCCGCGATGCCGGCCCACATCGATTCCTCGGTGACACGGGACAGCTCGATCAGCTCCGGGGCGTGGCCCGAGCCGACGAAGGCCGTGTACGCGGCATCCCCGTGCCAGCCGTCCACGATCGCGCCGCAGTCGATGGAGATGATGTCGCCGTCCTTGAGGACCACCTCGTCGGACGGGATGCCGTGCACCACCACGTCGTTCACCGAGGTGCAGATGGTCGCCGGGAAGCCGCCGTACCCGAGGAAGTTCGACTTCGCGCCGTGCTCGGCGAGCACCTTGCGGGCGACCTCGTCCAGGTCCTTGGTGGTGGCGCCGGGCACCGCGGCCTCGCGGGTGGCCGCGTGGATGGCGGCGACGACCAGACCCGCCGCACGCATCTTGGCGATCTGCTCGGGCGTCTTGATCTGCACCATGGGGGCCTGCGCTCTCCGTCACTCACGTCGACTGGGTTACGTACACGAACACGTACGCACACAACACTACGGCCGCGGCGCCCGGGAGGGCACCGCGGCCGGAAGGACCGCGAACTGCTAGTGCTGGGCCTTCTCGCGCTTGAGCGCCTCCAGCGCCCGCTGCGTGATCTCGTCCACCGGGCCCAGGGCGGAGATCGTGACGACCAGGCCCTGCGCCTTGTAGTAGTCGATGATCGGCTCGGTCTGCGTGTGGTAGACCTCCAGCCGCGTGCGGACCGTCTCCTCGGAGTCGTCGTCACGCTGGTACAGCTCGCCGCCGCAGACGTCGCAGACGCCCTCCTGCTTCGGCTTGCTGTAGGTCACGTGGAAGACGTGCGAGGAGTCGTTGCGGCAGATGCGCCGGCCGGCGATCCGCTTGACGACCTCGTCCTCGGGGACCTCCAGGTCCAGCACCGCGTCCAGCGTGATGGCCTCGGTGCGGAGCAGCTCGTCCAGCGCCTCGGCCTGCTGCACGTTCCGCGGGAAGCCGTCCAGCAGGAAGCCGCCCTCGGCGTCCGGCTGCTCCATGCGGTCCTTGGCCATCGCGATGGTGACCTCGTCCGGGACCAGCTCACCCTTGTCCATGTAGGACTTGGCCAGCTTGCCCAGCTCGGTCTGCTGGCTGATGTTGGCGCGGAACAGGTCTCCCGTGGAGATGTGCGGGATGGCCAGCTTCTCGGCGAGACGGACGGCTTGCGTTCCCTTACCGGCGCCCGGCGGCCCGACGAGGACGATACGCATCAGCGGAGGAACCCTTCGTAATTGCGCTGCTGGAGCTGGCTCTCGATCTGCTTCACCGTCTCAAGACCCACACCCACGATGATCAGGATGCTGGTCCCGCCGAAGGGGAAGTTCTGGCTCGCCCCGAAGCCAACCAACGCCATCGTCGGTACGAGAGCGATCAGTCCCAGATACAGCGAACCCGGCCAGGTGATCCGGTTGAGCACGTAGCTCAGGTACTCAGCGGTCGGTCGGCCAGCCCGGATGCCCGGGATGAAGCCACCATACTTCTTCATGTTGTCGGCGACTTCCTCGGGGTTGAAGGAGATCGCCACATAGAAGAACGCGAAGAAAACGATGAGCAAGAAGTACAAAGTGATGTAAATCGGGTGGTCGCCCTTGGTGAGGTTCGTCTGGATCCATTGCTTCCAGTTCGAATTGCCCCCCGCGAACTGCGCCACGAGCGCCGGGATGTAGAGCAGCGAGGAGGCGAAGATGACGGGAATCACACCCGCCTGGTTCACCTTGAGCGGGATGTAGGTGGACGTACCACCGTAGGAACGGCGGCCGATCATGCGCTTCGCGTACTGGACCGGGACACGGCGCTGGGCCTGCTCGACGAAGACCACCAGCGCGACCATGACCAGGCCGACCAGGATGACCGTGCCGAACTCGATCCAACCGCCGGCCAGGGTGCCCTGCTTCTTGATGGCCCACAGCGCGGACGGGAAGGTCGCGGCGATCGAGATGAACATCAGGATCGACATGCCGTTGCCGATGCCGCGGTCGGTGATCAGCTCACCGAGCCACATCACCACGGCGGTGCCGGCGGTCATGCAGATGACCATGGTGATCGTCGTGAAGATCGCCTGGTCCGGGACGATGCTCGTGGCGACCGAGCAGCCGTTGAAGAGAGCGCCGCTGCGGGCGGTGGCGACCAGGCCGGTGCCCTGAAGGATCGCGAGGGCGACCGTCAGGTACCGGGTGTACTGCGTGATCTTCGCCGTACCGGCCTGGCCCTCCTTCTTCAGGGCTTCCAGACGCGGGATGACCACGGTCAGCAGCTGAAGAATGATGCTGGCCGTGATGTACGGCATGATGCCGAGCGCGAAGACCGTGATCTGGAGCAGGGCGCCACCACTGAACATGTTCACAAGGCCGAACAGGCCCTGGTTGCCCTGTGCCTCGGTCACACACTGCTGGACGGCCTTGTAGTTGACGCCGGGGATCGGGATGTGGGTACCGACCCGGTAGACCACGATGATGGCCAGCGTGAAGAGCAGCTTCTTGCGCAGGTCGGGCGTCCTGAACGCCCGGGCGAACGCGGTGAGCACGGTGCCTCCTGCGACCCCCGCGCAACTGCGTCAAGGGTGACGGTCTGAGGTTCGACGAATACGAAGAAAGAACAGTGCAGGCCACCTTACCGGCGACACTGCCCCCCTAGGAACGACCGACCGGGGATACCTCATTGTGAGGTATCCCCGGTCGGGTTCGTTTACGTCATCAAGCCGACGCCTGAGGGTGTCAGACGAGCTCGGTGACCGTGCCGCCGGCGGCGGTGATCTTCTCCTTGGCGGAACCGGAGACGGCGTCGACCGTCACCTGGAGCGCCACGGAGACCTCGCCCTGGCCGAGGACCTTGACGAGGCTGTTCTTGCGAACGGCACCCTTGGCCACCAGACCCTCGACGGTGACCTCGCCACCCTCGGGGTAGAGCGCGGCCAGCTTGTCGAGGTTCACGACCTGGTACTCGGTCTTGAACGGGTTCTTGAAGCCCTTCAGCTTCGGGAGGCGCATGTGGAGCGGCATCTGGCCACCCTCGAAGCGCTCCGGAACCTGGTAGCGGGCCTTGGTGCCCTTGGTACCACGACCGGCCGTCTTACCCTTCGACGCCTCACCACGACCCACACGGGTCTTGGCGGTCTTGGCGCCCGGGGCGGGACGGAGGTTGTGGATCTTCAGCGGGTTCTGCTCCGCCATGATCAGTCGACCTCCTCGACCGTCACGAGGTGGCGGACGGTGTGCACCATGCCGCGGAACTCGGGGCGGTCCTCCTTGACGACCTGCGTGTTGATGCCCTTGAGACCAAGGGACCGCAGGGTGTCGCGGTGGTTCTGCTTGCTGCCGATGTAGGACTTGACCTGCGTGATCTTGAGCTGCGCCATGATTACGCACCCGCCCCGGCACGCGCACGCAGCAGAGCCGCGGGAGCGACGTCCTCGAGCGGCAGACCACGGCGGGCCGCGATCTCCTCGGGACGCTGCAGGCCCTTCAGGGCCTCCACGGTCGCGTGCACGATGTTGATGGCGTTGTCGGAGCCGAGCGACTTCGACAGCACGTCGTGGATACCGGCGCACTCGAGCACGGCGCGCACCGGACCACCGGCGATAACACCGGTACCCGGGGACGCGGGCTTGAGCAGCACGACGCCGGCAGCCTTCTCACCCTGGATCGGGTGCGGGATGGTGCCCTGGATGCGGGGGACCTTGAAGAAGTGCTTCTTGGCCTCCTCAACGCCCTTGGCGATGGCGGCCGGCACCTCCTTGGCCTTGCCGTATCCGACACCCACGGTGCCGTCACCGTCGCCCACCACGACCAGCGCGGTGAAGCTGAAGCGACGACCACCCTTCACAACCTTGGCGACGCGGTTGATCGCGACGACGCGCTCAACGTACGCGGTCTTCTCGGCGGCAGCAGCGCCGCCGTCACGGCCCTTCCGGTCCCGCCGCTCGCCGCCACCGGCACCGCTACCGCGGCGCTGGGGTCCAGCCATTGGATTACCTCTCTCTTTCCGCTAGCTACAAGCGGCTCAGAACTTGAGCCCGGCCTCGCGGGCGGCGTCCGCCAGGGCGGCGATGCGCCCGGCGTACTGGTTGCCACCTCGGTCGAACACGACGGCCTCGACACCGGCGGCCTTGGCACGCTCGGCGACCAGGGCGCCGACCTGCTTGGCCTGCGCGGACTTGTCGCCCTCGCCACCGCGGATCGAGCTGTCCAGCGTGGACGCCGACGCCAGGGTGTGGCCCTTGAGGTCGTCGATCACCTGCGCCACGATGTGGCGGTTGGAGCGGGTCACGACCAGACGGGGACGCTCCGCGGTACCCGAGATCCGCTTGCGGATCCGGATGTGACGGCGCTTGATCGCGGCGCGCTTGTAGGCGTCACCCTTGAGGATCTTCTGCCCGTATGCCATGGCTTACTTACCCGCCTTTCCGACCTTGCGGCGGATGACTTCGCCCTCGTACTTGACACCCTTGGCCTTGTACGGGTCGGGCTTGCGCAGCTTGCGGATGTTGGCCGCAACCTCGCCGACCTTCTGCTTGTCGATGCCCTCGACCTGGAAGCGGGTCGGGGTCTCCACCTTGAAGGTGATTCCCTCGGGCGCCTCGACGGTGATCGGGTGGCTGTAGCCGAGCGCGAACTCGAGGTTCGAGCCCTTGGCGGTCACGCGGTAACCGACACCACTGATCTCGAGCTTCTTCACGTAACCCTGGGTCACGCCGGTGATCATGTTCGCCACCAGCGTGCGGGACAGGCCGTGGAGGGCCTTGTTCTGACGCTCGTCGTTGGGGCGGGTCACCTGGAGGGTGCCGTCCTCGTTCTTGACGATCTCGATCGGCGCCACGACGGTGTGAGTCAGCGTGCCCTTGGGCCCCTTGACCGAAACCGTGCTGCCGTCGATGGTGACGTCCACGCCGGCGGGAACCGCGATGGGGAGCTTGCCGATACGCGACATAGCTGTTTCCTCCGTTCCCTTCTGCTACCAGACGTAGGCGAGGACTTCCCCGCCCACGCCCTTCTTGCCGGCCTGCTTGTCGGTGAGGAGCCCGTGCGACGTGGAGATGATCGCCACGCCGAGGCCGCCCAGCACCTTGGGCAGGTTGGTGGACTTCGCGTACACCCGGAGACCGGGCTTGGAGATCCGCTTGATGCCCGCGATGGAGCGCTCACGGTTCGGGCCGAACTTCAGCTCGAGGGTGAGGTTCTTGCCCACCTCGGCGTCCTCGACGCGCCAGCCCGTGATGAAGCCCTCCTGCTGGAGGATCTCCGCGATGTGAGACTTGATCTTGGAAGCCGGCATCGTCACGGTGTCGTGGTACGCCGAGTTCGCGTTCCGCAGACGCGTCAGCATGTCTGCGATCGGATCAGTCATGGTCATGAATTGGCCTGTGGCCTTTCTCGCCGGGGTTTCCTATATGCGCCATCCCTCTCCCCGTACTTCGAAGACGGGACGGGTGCGGCGCGGGGACCTACGGCGTAGTAAGTCGTTCAGGGCGGCAGAGGCCCAACCCTCCTAGCCTAAGCCATGAGGGGTGGCACCCCTGCCGTCCCGGTTGCTTACCGAGAGGTCCAGGAATCCCTAAAAAGCAGGGATTACCAGGAGCTCTTGGTCACGCCCGGCAGCTCGCCACGGTGAGCCATCTCACGAAGGCACACGCGGCAGAGGCCGAACTTGCGGTACACGGAGTGCGGACGGCCGCAGCGCTGGCAGCGCGTGTAGCCACGCACACCGAACTTGGGCTTGCGAGCAGCCTTAGCGATCAGAGCCTTCTTCGCCATCTCGCTCACGCCTCCTTGAAGGGGAAGCCGAGGTGACGAAGGAGCGCACGGCCCTCAGCGTCGTTGGTCGCCGTGGTCACCACGGTGATGTCCATACCCCGGACGCGGTCGATCTTGTCCTGGTCGATCTCGTGGAACATGACCTGCTCCGTGAGACCGAAGGTGTAGTTGCCACGGCCGTCGAACTGCTTGGGGGACAGGCCGCGGAAGTCGCGGATGCGCGGCAGCGCGAGCGACAGGGTGCGGTCCAGGAACTCCCACATGCGGTCGCCACGGAGCGTGACGTGGGCACCGATCGGCTGACCCTCGCGCAGCTTGAACTGCGCGATGGACTTGCGGGCCTTGGTGACGGCCGGCTTCTGACCGGTGATGGTGGTCAGGTCGCGGATCGCGCCCTCGATCAGCTTCGAGTCACGGGCGGCGTCGCCGACACCCATGTTGACCACGATCTTGACGAGGCCGGGAACCTGCATGACGTTCTCGTACTTGAACTCGTCACGCAGCTTGCCCGCGATCTCCTCGCGGTACTTCTGCTTCAGACGCGGAGTGGTGGTGGTAGCCATCAGATGTCCTCACCCGTCCGCTTGGCAACGCGGATCTTGTTGCCCTCTTCGTCGAAGCGGTAGCCGACACGCGTGACGACCTTCTTGCCGTCCTGCTCCACGACCAGCTGGACGTTGGAGACGTGGATCGGCGCCTCGGTCGTAACGATGCCACCGGCCTGCGAACCGCGAGCGGTCGGACCGGCCTTGGTGTGCTTCTTGACCCGGTTGACACCCTCGACCAGGACACGCTCCTCGCGCGGGTAAGCGGCAATGACCTTGCCCTGCTTGCCCTTGTCCTTACCGGTGATGACCTGGACCAGGTCGCCCTTCTTGATCTTCATGCTTACAGCACCTCCGGCGCGAGCGAGATGATCTTCATGAACTTCTTCTCGCGCAGCTCACGGCCGACCGGGCCGAAGATGCGGGTGCCGCGAGGGTCGCCGTCGTTCTTCAGAATGACGGCGGCGTTCTCGTCGAAGCGGATGTACGAGCCGTCCGGACGGCGGCGCTCCTTGACGGTGCGAACGATGACCGCCTTGACGACGTCACCCTTCTTCACGTTGCCACCGGGGATCGCGTCCTTGACGGTGGCGACGATGACGTCACCGATGCCCGCGTAGCGGCGACCGGAGCCACCGAGCACACGGATGCAAAGGATCTCCTTCGCACCAGTGTTGTCGGCGACGCGCAGTCGCGACTCCTGCTGGATCACGTCTATCTCCTGTTTGTCTGCCGGTTCCCGGCAGGGGCCCTGTTACGAGCCCCTGCCGAGCCTGGCGGAACTGACCTGCGGGTTTTCCCCGCAGGAATTACTTGGCCTTCTCGAGGATCTCGACGACGCGCCAGCGCTTCGTCGCGGACAGCGGCCGGGTCTCCATCAGGAGGACGCGGTCGCCGACACCCGCAGCGTTCTGCTCGTCGTGCGCCTTGAGCTTGTTCGTACGGCGGATGACCTTGCCGTACAGCGCGTGCTTCACGCGGTCCTCGACGGCGACGACGACGGTCTTGTCCATCTTGTCGCTGACGACGAGACCCTCACGGGTCTTGCGGAAGCCGCGGGCCTCTGCGTTCTCAGTCACGTTGCTCTCGCTCATGCGTTCTCCACCGTTTCGATGCCCAGCTCACGCTCGCGCATCAGGGTGTAGATCCGCGCGATGTCCTTACGGACGGCCTTCAGCCGACCGTGGTTTTCGAGCTGACCCGTGGCCGCCTGGAAGCGGAGGTTGAACAGCTCTTCCTTGGCCTCGCGGAGCTTCGCCAGAAGCTCCTCGTTGCCCAGCTCGCGCAGCTCGGACGCCTTGGTACCGGCCGACATCACGCTTCACCTGCCTCGCGCTTGACGATCCGGCACTTCATCGGCAGCTTGTGGGCCGCACGAGTCAGCGCCTCACGGGCGATCTTCTCGTTGGGGTACGACAGCTCGAACATCACACGTCCGGGCTTGACGTTGGCGATCCACCACTCCGGAGAACCCTTACCGGAACCCATGCGGGTCTCGGCAGGCTTCTTGGTGAGGGGACGGTCCGGGTAGATGTTGATCCAGACCTTGCCGCCACGCTTGATGTGGCGGGTCATCGCGATACGAGCCGCCTCGATCTGGCGGTTCGTCACGTAGGCCGGGGTCAGCGCCTGGATGCCGTACTCGCCGAACGCAACCTGCGTGCCACCCTTGGACATACCGTTGCGCTTCGGGTGGTGCTGCTTGCGGTGCTTGACCCTACGGGGGATCAGCATGACGGTCAGGCCTCCGTTCCGGTGCTCTCAGCCGGAGCGGCAGCGGGAGCCTCGGCCTTGGGGGCCTCGGCGCCGGCAGCCTGCTGCGGCTTACGACCACGCCGCTCGCCACCGCGGCCACCACGGGCCGGGCGGTCGGCGCCACCGCGGGCCGGGCGGTTACCCGCACGGGCGGCAGCGTTCTCGGCGCGGACCTCGGCGATGTTCTTGACGTCGCCCTTGTAGATCCAGACCTTCACACCGATGCGGCCGAAGGTCGTCTTGGCCTCGAAGAAGCCGTAGTCCACGTTCGCGCGGAGCGTGTGCAGGGGCACACGGCCCTCGCGGTAGAACTCCGAGCGGGACATCTCGGCGCCGCCGAGGCGGCCACCGCACTGGATCTTGATGCCCTTGGCGCCGGCCTTCATCGCCGACTGCATGCTCTTGCGCATGGCACGGCGGAAGGAGACGCGGGAGGACAGCTGCTCGGCGACGGCCTGGGCCACCAGCTGAGCGTCCGTCTCCGGGTTCTTGACCTCGAGGATGTTCAGCTGGACCTGCTTGCCGGTCAGCTTCTCCAGGTCACCGCGGATGCGGTCGGCCTCGGCGCCGCGGCGGCCGATGACGATGCCCGGGCGAGCGGTGTGGATGTCCACCCGGACGCGGTCACGGGTGCGCTCGATCTCAACCTTCGAGATGCCGGCGCGCTCCATGCCGGACGTCATCATCCGACGGATGGCGACGTCTTCCTTGACGTAGTCCTTGTACAGCTTGTCGGCGTACCAACGCGACTTGAAGTCGGTCGTGACACCGAGCCGGAACCCGTGCGGGTTTACCTTCTGGCCCATTACCGGGTTCCTTCCTTGCTGCTGACGACCACGGTGATGTGGCTGGTCCGCTTGCGGATCCGGTAGGCACGGCCCTGGGCACGCGGACGGAACCGCTTCAGGGTCGGGCCCTCGTCGACGTAGGCCTCGGAGACGAAGAGGCTGTCGACATCGGTGTGGTCGTAGTTGTGCGCGGCGTTGGCGATGGCGCTGTCCAGCACCTTGCCGACCGGCACGGAGGCTGCCTGCGGAGCGAATCGCAGAACAGCCTGGGCCTCCGTGGCGTCCATGCCACGGATGAGGTCCACCACACGGCGGGCCTTCATGGGCGTGACGCGGATGTACCGCGCCTGGGCCCTGGCTTCCATGGTTGTCCCTTCAGAGTTACTTACGTGTCTGAATGCGATCCGCTACTAGCGGCGCTTCGACTTCCGGTCTTCCTTGACGTGGCCCCGGAAGGTGCGAGTCGGCGAGAACTCGCCGAGCTTGTGGCCGACCATCGACTCGGTGACGAACACCGGGATGTGGGTCTTGCCGTTGTGCACCGCGATCGTGTGGCCGAGCATGGCCGGGACGATCATCGAGCGACGGGACCAGGTCTTGATGACGTTCTTGCTGCCCGCTTCGTTCTGGGCGTCCACCTTCTTGATCAGGTGGTCGTCGACGAAGGGCCCCTTCTTCAAGCTACGAGGCATCTCAACCCGTCCTTAGCGCTTCTTGTTCGTCTTGCGGCGGCGGACGATGTACTTGTTCGACGCCTTCTTGGGCGAACGAGTACGGCCTTCCTTCTTGCCCCACGGGGACACAGGGTGGCGACCACCGGAGGTCCGGCCCTCACCACCACCGTGCGGGTGGTCAACCGGGTTCATGACCACACCACGGACGGTCGGGCGAACGCCCAGCCACCGCTTACGGCCGGCCTTACCCCAGTTGATGTTGCTCTGCTCGGCGTTGCCGACCTCGCCGACGGTGGCGCGGCAGCGGACGTCGACCAGGCGGATCTCGCCGGACGGCATGCGCAGGTGGGCGTAGGCGCCCTCCTTCGCGAGCAGCTGCACGGAGGCACCGGCGGAGCGGGCGAACTTGGCACCGCCACCGGGACGGAGCTCGATCGCGTGGATCGTGGTACCGACCGGGATGTTGCGGAGGGCCAGGTTGTTGCCCGGCTTGATGTCGGCCCCGGGACCGTTCTCCACGGTGTCGCCCTGCTGGAGGTTACGCGGGGCGAGGATGTAGCGCTTCTCGCCGTCCGCGTAGTGCAGCAGCGCGATGCGCGCGGTGCGGTTGGGGTCGTACTCGATGTGCGCGACCTTCGCCGGCACGCCGTCCTTGTCGTGACGACGGAAGTCGATCACACGGTAGGCGCGCTTGTGTCCGCCACCCTGGTGGCGAACGGTCACACGACCGGCGTTGTTACGGCCGCCCTTGCTGTGCAGGGGACGGACCAGCGACTTCTCCGGCGTGGACCGCGTGACCTCGACGAAGTCGGCAACGCTGGCGCCACGACGGCCCGGCGTAGTCGGCTTGTACTTGCGGATTCCCATTTCTCAGTCCTCGTCCGATATCGGACGATCCGGACCGCCCTTAGGCGGTCGGACCGCCGAAGATGTCGATACGGTCGCCCTCGGCGAGGGTCACGATCGCGCGCTTGCTGCCGGCACGCTGACCGAAGCCGGTCTTCGTGCGCTTGCGCTTGCCCTGGCGGTTGATCGTGTTGACCCCGGTGACCTTGACGTCGAAGACCGCCTGGACGGCCTGCTTGATCTGGGTCTTGTTGGCGTTCGGGTCGACGATGAACGTGTACTTGTTCTCGTCGAGGAGCGCGTAGCTCTTCTCCGAGACGACCGGCTTCAGCAGGACGTCACGGGGGTCCGTGTACGACTTGCTCAGCGGGGTCTCGACGGTGTTCTTGCCCTCGGTGGCGTGGCGCTTCGCCTTGGCGACGCGCGCGGCCTTGGCGGCCTTGGCCGCCTTCGAGGCGATAGCGGGGTGACGGATAGCCATCAGGCCTCGCTCCCTTCGGTGTCAGCGGCCTTGGGGCCAGACACGAAGGACTCGAACGCGGCCTGGGTGAAGACCACGTCGTCCGAGACGAGAACGTCGTACGTGTTCAGCTGGCCCGGCTCCAGGATGTGGACCTGGGGCAGGTTGCGGGCGGACAGCCACGCGGCCTCGTCGGAGCGCTCGACGACCAGGAGCAGGTTCTTGCGCTCGCTGATCTTGCCGAACAGGCTCTTCGCGGCCTTGGTGGAGACCTGGCCCTCGACCACGCCGGAAACGACGTGGATGCGGTTGTGACGCGCCCGGTCGGTG
Source organism: Streptomyces sp. NPDC031418 (assembly GCF_055581605.1). NCBI lineage: Bacteria > Bacillati > Actinomycetota > Actinomycetes > Kitasatosporales > Streptomycetaceae > Streptomyces > Streptomyces sp. NPDC031418. Next base: position 56,727 of record NZ_JBVIJC010000015.1, on the reverse strand, counting down.
AGGGCACCGCGCAGGGCGGCGGCCTTCATCTTCTTCGGGGTCCGCTGCGAGTAGTCACGCGGCACGGGACCGTGCACGACGCCACCACCGGCGAACTGCGGCGCGCGGGTCGAACCCTGGCGGGCGCGACCGGTGCCCTTCTGGCGGTACGGCTTCTTGCCACCACCGCGGACCTCGCCACGCGTCTTGGTCTTGTGCGTGCCCTGACGGGCCGCGGCCAGCTGCGCGACGACGACCTGGTGGATCAGCGGGACGCTGACCTTGGCGTCGAAGATCTCCGCGGGGAGCTCGACGGAACCGGCCTTCTCGCCCGCCGGCGAAAGGATGTCAACAGTGCTCATCGGTTACCTCAGGCCCCCTTGGCCGCGGTGCGGACCAGGACGAGGCCGCCGTTCGGACCGGGAACCGCGCCCTTGATGAGCAGCAGACCCTTCTCCGCGTCAACGGCGTGGACGGTCAGGTTCTGGGTGGTGACCCGCTCGTTGCCCATGCGACCCGCCATGCGGAGGCCCTTGAACACACGACCCGGGGTGGCGCAGCCACCGATGGAACCGGGGGAGCGGTGCTTGCGCTGGGTGCCGTGTCCGGCGCCGAGGCCACGGAAGTTGTGGCGCTTCATGACGCCGGCGAAGCCCTTGCCCTTGCTCTTGCCGGTCACGTCGACCTTCACGCCGGCCTCGAACACCTCAGCGGTGATCTCCTGGCCCAGCGTGTACTCGGAGGCGTCCGCGGTGCGGATCTCGACGAGGTGGCGACGGGGGGTGACGTCGGCCTTGGCGAAGTGGCCCTTGAGGGGCTTGTTCACCTTGCGCGGGTCGATCTCGCCGAAGGCGATCTGAACGGACTCGTAGCCGTCGACGTCGTTGGTACGGACCTGGGTGACGACATTGGGGCCGGCCTTGACGACGGTGACCGGAACAACACGGTTGTTCTCGTCCCACACCTGCGTCATGCCGAGCTTCTCGCCCAGGATGCCCTTGATCTGCTTAGCCATTCTCAGCTCACCAGCCTCAGAGCTTGATCTCGATGTCGACACCGGCCGGGAGGTCGAGTCGCATCAGAGAGTCAACGGTCTTGGGGGTGGGGTCGAGAATGTCGATCAGGCGCTTGTGCGTGCGCATCTCGAAGTGCTCGCGCGAGTCCTTGTACTTGTGCGGCGACTTGATGACGCAGTACACGTTCTTCTCAGTGGGCAGCGGCACCGGGCCCGCGACCGACGCACCAGTGCGGGTCACCGTCTCGACGATCTTCTTCGCCGAGGAGTCGATGACCTCGTGGTCGTAGGCCTTGAGCCGGATGCGGATCTTCTGTCCCGCCATGGCTACTCAGTAGTCCTGTCTCTCTACAGCTCTGGAACCTGGTGTTCCTTTGACTTTCGCCGACCCACGCGGTCGGGCGTGTCGCGTTCCCGCTGACACAGATGTCCCTTGTTCGAACATCCCTTGTCTTGGGGAAGAGGTTCACCGGGTGCCTGGCCGGTGCCGCACCACACTTCCCGGAAGATTCCCGTACGTCCGCCCCAGCGCTGCCATGTGGCAGTTAAGGCGACGAGTACTGTGGGACTCGCTTCCGGTCCTCCCGGCGGGAGGCGCGCAGCATCAACACTCGACCGAGCAACTCGGACAGTCTGCCATATGGGGCACCCTCGATGCCAATCGAGCCGAAGAGATTACCCCGAGAGTGACGTAGGTCAAACCGAAGGCCGGTCCGGGCGCGGCTCGGGGTCGGCCCGGGCTCGGCCCGGGGGTCAGATCCGCCGGCTCTCGACCGGGCCCAGATACAGCTCCGGCAGCCCGCCCGTGTCGATCAGCAGCCGCTGGACCACCACCGTGGGGTCCACCATCCAGAATTTCAGCCGGTGCACGACACCCGGTCCCACCGCGTGCCGGGTGGCGGTGCGGTTGATGTTGTCCGAGGTGTTGCGGGCCCACACCGCGTTCAGGGCGCCGTCGTCCGCGCCCGCCGTGATGTCCACCGTACGGACCGGGCCGTCGTCGAGGGAGACGCCGTAGCGCAGGCCGGACACCTTGGGCACGGCCGGGTTGCGGGGGGACAGCAGGGCCCAGACGGTCACCTCGGTGTCCGGCTCCGACACCAGGCTCACCTCGTACTCCAGGCGCGGCGAGGAGCCGCCCGGGGCCCGGGAGGGGGCCGTCACCGGCCACGGGGTCATGCCCGCGCCCGTGCGGCCGATGCCCTCGATGCGGCGCCACCGCCCGACCGCCCGGTCGTAGTGGTCCGCGTCGATCGCCACATAGCCGCCGGCCTCCACGAAGCCCCGCAGGCCCCGGGCGGCCGGGCGGACGGCCACACAGCGCACCGGGACCGACGCGCCCGCGCCGCTCACCGTGAGCGTGCCTTCGGCGCGGCCGGCCGGGGCCCGGGACCAGTCGACGCGGACCTCCAGCCGGACCTGCTGCTCGACGCGGCCCGCCGGGTGGTCCACCCGCAGCCAGGGGACCGAGGAGGACACCCGGTAGTCGAAGGGGGTCCCGCCCCGGTTGAAGACCTCCAGGTACTGCTGGGGGCGGGTCTGGTACGGGCTGAACTCCGGCAGCACCGCCTCCCCCAAGGCGCCCCCCGGCCACCACTGGCCCGCGTCCTCCGCGCCGTCCACCGACACCCCCAGCCGGGCGTCCGGGGGCAGCTGGATGCGGCGTACGGCGGGGAAGAGGACGTCCGGCAGGGCCACGTTGTCCTTCTCCGGCTGCTGCCAGCCCGCGTTCGGGCCGTAGCGGTCGACGTCGCCGTAGTCGATGTGCGGCTGGGTCTGGAAGCCCTGCCATTTCCCGTTCGCCACACGGGAGTTGAAGCGGTCGGCCAGGGCGAGGTCGCGGGCGAAGGCGGCCTCCGCCCGGGCCGCGCGGTCGTTCGTCGCCGCCCGGCCCTGCCCGGCGAACAGCAGGTTCGTGAACTCCGCCGAGCGCAGCGCGTACAGGTTCGCGGTCGCCGTCACCTCGTAGCCGACCAGCTCGAACCAGGCGTCCTGCCGCTCCGGCGGCAGCCGGCGGGCGATGCGCTCGGCGCGGCCGCCCAGCTCCTGCCACTCCTCGGTCACCCGCTCCAGCTCCCGGTGCGCGAAGCGGTACGGGGTCTGCCGGTCGTCGTAGACCACCTGGCTGTCGGCGGAGAGCGTGATACGGCGGTTCAGCAGCTCCGGCTTGCGGCGGGCCTGGAGCCGGCCGTACTCCGCCAGCACCGCGGCGATGTCATGGGCCGACGCCTCGCCGAAGTTCTGCCGGGCGTAGCGCCGCTCCCACTCCCCCAGCCGTTCCAGGGGCCAGCGGTCGGGGTCCCAGGCGTAGCTCAGGAAGAACTCGGTCGGCAGCTCGTTGCCCTTGAGATCGCCGACGTTCGCCACCCACAGGCCGTGGTTGCCGTACGCGTGCGCCTGGTGGAGCTGGTCCCAGACGTTGCGGAGGTTGGCCGTGTCGACCCACTTGTAGTTGCGGCCGGCCCCGACGTAGTCGAAGTGGTAGTAGAGGCCGTAGCCGCCGCTGCGGGGGCTGTCCGGGTGCTTCCGGATGTTTCCCCAGTTGTCGTCCGTGAGGACCACCGTGACGTCGTCGGGGGCGCGCAGACCGCGGTCCCAGTAGCGCTGGACCTCCTTGTAGAGGGTCCAGACCTGCGGGGTCTCGGCGGCCGGCCGGCCGGTCACCTCCTCGATGATCCGGCGCTGGTCGTCGATGATCTGCTGCATCAGCTCGATGCCGTCGCCGTCGGGCAGGCCGATGTCGCCGTTGCCGCGCATCCCGAGGGTCACCACGCCCTCGAAGCCCTGGTCCACCATGCGCTGGATGCCGGCTCGCCAGTAGGCCCGCAGAGCGTCCGCGTTGCGGCGGTACGACCACTCCCCCGTGCCCCCGTAGGGGTCGTGGCCGGGGCCGGCGTGCCGGTTCCACTCCTCGATGCCCCGCATCATCGGCGCCTCGTGGGAGGTGCCCATGACCACGCCGTACTCCGCCGCCCTCCGGTGGTTGTCCGGGTCGTCCTCGGCGAAGGCCCGGCCCCACACCGCCGGCCAGAGGTAGTTGCCCTTCAGCCGCAGCAGGACCTCGAAGACCTTGGCGTAGAAGGCGGAGTTGAAGCCGTTGGGATATCCCGGCGCCTTGCCCGGTCCGAAGTACGCCGGGGCCCAGGTGCCGAGGGCCGGGTTCTCGTCGTTGATGAAGAAGCCCCGGTATTTCACCCGGGGGGTGCCCTGGGTGAAGCGTCCAGGGCGCACCCAGACCCCGGTGCGCCGCACCGGCGGCACGTCGTCCCACCAGTGCCAGGGCGAGACTCCGATGCCGTACGAGACGTCGTACGCCCCGAAGATCGTGCCCCGTGGATCGCTGCCCGCGACGACGAACGCCCGCTCCACCCCGGGCAGCGGATGCTCCACGACGGTCTGGAGCGAGGTCTCCCAGCCGCCCCGGACCCCGGTCACGTCCAGCTTTCCGGAGCGGACCAGGCCGTCGATCAGCGGGCTGCGGCCGATCGTGCCGAGCAGCACGGGGAAGCGGCCGATGGTGGTGCCGGGGCGGACGCCGGTCACGCGCTCGAGGTCGTCGCGGAGGTCAGATGCGACCCGTACGACGCCGGGGTGGTCGTCGGGGCTGACCACCACGGGGGCGCCGACCAGCGAGAAGGCGCCGCCGGTGAAGGAGATGTACGCCCCGGGGTCGGTCACCGTCAGGTCCGCGGCCCCTCCCTGGGCCCGGGCGGTCCCCGAGGTCAGCACGGGCACGGCGGCCAGTCCCGCCCCCAGCACCGTTCTGCGCGCCACGGACATGCGTCCCCTCCCTCTGCACGGCCTCTATTTGCCAAGTGGCATGACAAATAGTGAAGGGAGGGGGCGGTGGGGGGAATGGGTCGGCGGCGCCGAATAGTTTCGAAGCGCGGCGGCCGCTCAGGGGCCGTCCGGCACCAGGTTGTTGGCGCTGAGCAGGCCGCCGCCCGCCGGCAGCCCGATCGCGGTGCGCAGCGTGCCGACCGCCGGTTCCCGCACCGACACGGTCAGGGTGTAGGCCGGCTGCCCGGTGATGGTGTTCGAGGAGTCCGTCGGGATCCGCAGGCCCTCCGTCACCGTCTCGGCGTCGTACCCGGGGCACAGGGCCGTCAGCGGGAGGGTGATCTCGCCGCCGCCACCGTCCGTGACGTCGATGTGCTGCCGGTCGGCGCCGCCGGCCTTCCCGGGGGCGGCCCAGGTGACGGGCAGGCCGTGCGCCCCGGCGACCAGGCCGTGCGGGCCCTCGATCTCCACCGCGACGCCCTCGCCGTGCAGATCGCGGGAGAGCACCAGCGGGCGGTGGGTGCCCGGCGCGAAGAGCAGCCCGATGCCGAAGCTGCCGGGCGTCCGGCCGGACAGCTTCTCGTAGCCGTAGGAGCCGAGCGTCAGCTGCGGGCCGGGCTGTCCTTCGGCGGACTGCGGGGCGGGCGCGGAGGCGGCCGCGGGCAGCGGGAAGTAGTGGTAGCCCTGCTCGCCGCAGTGGGCGCCGTCGGTGACACCGCCGCCGGGCAGTGCGACGGCCCTGGCCGGGCCGGACTCGGCCGAGTCGCTCCCGTCGTCCCAGGAGAGCAGCCCCCACTGCCAGGCGCCGTACAGCAGTACGGCCGCGGCGACCAGCCAGGGGACCACGGCCTGGAGCACCTCGCGCGGCGACGGCCGTGCGGGGCGCCGGGGCCTCGGCCGCGCGTCGGCCGCGGACGCGGACCTCTCGCGGAGCCTGCGGGCCACCATCCGGGCGCGCGCCGACGGCTCCTTCGGCGCGGCGGACCCGTCGTCCTCGGCCGCGGCGCGCAGGAACGCGGCCCACTGCTCGTCGGGTATGGAGGACCGGAAGGAGTCCGGGCCCTCGTCGGGGCCTTCGGCGGGCGGGACGGTATTCACAGGGAGAACCGTAAGGGTTCAAGGTGACGCGGACATGCGAAGAGGCCCGTACGACCGGAGTCGTACGGGCCTCTCACAGGTCAGAAGACCTTCAGGTCAGTCAGTGACCTCAAGCAAGCGGAACTTACTTGACGATCTTGGTGACCTGGCCGGCGCCCACGGTGCGACCACCCTCACGGATGGCGAACTTCAGGCCCTCCTCCATGGCGATGGGCTGGATGAGCTGCACCGACATCTCGGTGTTGTCACCCGGCATGACCATCTCGGTGCCCTCGGGGAGGGTCACAACGCCCGTCACGTCCGTGGTACGGAAGTAGAACTGCGGACGGTAGTTGTTGAAGAACGGCGTGTGGCGGCCACCCTCGTCCTTGGACAGGATGTAGGCCTGCGCCTCGAACTCGGTGTGCGGGGTGACCGAGCCCGGCTTGATGATGACCTGGCCGCGCTCGACGTCCTCGCGCTTGATACCGCGGAGCAGCAGACCGACGTTCTCACCGGCCTGGCCCTCGTCGAGCAGCTTGCGGAACATCTCGATGCCGGTGACCGTGGTGGTGGTCTTCTCGGTCTTGATGCCGATGATGTCGACGGTCTCGTTGACCTTGAGGACACCACGCTCGATACGGCCGGTGACGACGGTGCCACGACCGGTGATCGTGAAGACGTCCTCGATCGGCATCAGGAACGGCTTGTCGACGTCGCGCTCCGGCTCCGGAATCGCGGTGTCGACGGCGTTCATGAGGTCCAGGACGGACTGGGTCCACTGGGCGTCGCCCTCGAGCGCCTTCAGCGCCGAGACCTTGACGACCGGGACGTCGTCGCCCGGGAACTCGTACTCGGAGAGGAGCTCACGGACCTCGAGCTCGACGAGCTCCAGGATCTCCTCGTCGTCCACCATGTCGGCCTTGTTCAGGGCGACGACGATGTACGGAACGCCGACCTGGCGGGCCAGGAGCACGTGCTCCTTGGTCTGCGGCATCGGGCCGTCGGTGGCGGCGACCACCAGGATCGCGCCGTCCATCTGCGCGGCACCGGTGATCATGTTCTTGATGTAGTCCGCGTGACCCGGGCAGTCGACGTGGGCGTAGTGACGCGCCTCGGTCTGGTACTCGACGTGCGCGATGGAGATGGTGATACCGCGCTGACGCTCCTCAGGAGCCTTGTCGATGTTGTCGAACGGGGTGGCCTCGTTCAGGTCCGGGTACGCGTCGTGCAGCACCTTGGTAATGGCGGCCGTGAGGGTCGTCTTACCGTGGTCGATGTGACCGATGGTGCCGATGTTGACGTGCGGCTTAGTCCGCTCGAACTTCGCCTTCGCCACTGGGGTCCTCCTGTGGAGTGGTTCTGTACGCCTTACTTCATCGGCGCCAGGTGATCTTTGCTGTAAAGGCCCGGAACCCGGGGGCATTCCGTCCGCGATTGCGGGGGAATGCCCCTGGAGGCTCCGGAGTCAAGCCTACGGCGTGGGAACGCGGAGCGTTACTCGCCCTTGGCCTTCGCGATGATCTCCTCGGCGACGTTCCGCGGAACCTCGGCGTAGGAGTCGAACTGCATCGAGTAGCTTGCGCGACCCGACGTCTTGCTGCGGAGGTCGCCGACGTAGCCGAACATCTCCGACAGGGGCACGAGGCCCTTCACGACGCGGGCACCGGCCCGCTCCTCCATGGCCTGGATCTGGCCACGGCGGGAGTTGATGTCGCCGATGACCTCGCCCATGTAGTCCTCGGGCGTGGTGACCTCGACGGCCATCATCGGCTCGAGCAGCACGGGGCTGGCCTTGCGCGCGGCCTCCTTGAAGGCCTGCGAACCGGCGATCTTGAAGGCGAGCTCGGAGGAGTCGACCTCGTGGTAGGCGCCGTCGTGGAGGATGACACGGACACCGGTCATCTCGTAGCCGGCGAGGATGCCGAACTGCATGGCCTCCTGCGCACCGGCGTCGACCGAAGGGATGTACTCCTTCGGGATACGACCACCGGTCACCTTGTTCACGAACTCGTACGAGGTGTCGCCACCCTCGAGCGGCTCGATGCCGATCTGCACCTTCGCGAACTGACCGGTACCACCGGTCTGCTTCTTGTGGGTGTAGTCGACGCGCTCGACGGCCTTGCGGATCGTCTCGCGGTACGCCACCTGCGGCTTGCCGACGTTGGCCTCGACCTTGAACTCACGGCGCATGCGGTCGACCAGCACCTCGAGGTGCAGCTCGCCCATACCGCCGATGATGGTCTGGCCGGTCTCCTCGTCCGAGTGGACCTGGAAGGACGGGTCCTCCTCGGCCAGGCGCTGGATCGCGACGCCGAGCTTCTCCTGGTCGCCCTTCGACTTGGGCTCGATGGCGACCTGGATGACCGGCGCCGGGAAGTCCATGGACTCCAGGATGACCGGGTTCTTGTCGTCGGACAGCGTCTCACCGGTGGTGGTCTGCTTCAGGCCCATGACGGCGACGATGTCGCCGGCGCCCACCGACTCGATCTCCTCACGCTTGTTGGCGTGCATGCGGTAGATCTTGCCGATGCGCTCCTTCTTGCCCTTGACGGAGTTCAGCACGGCGGTGCCGGACTCCAGGCGGCCGGAGTACACGCGGACGAAGGTGAGCTTGCCGAGGTGCGGGTCGCTCATGATCTTGAACGCCAGCGCCGACAGCGGCTCGTCGTCGGACGGCTTGCGCTTGACGACCTCCTCCGGGTCGTTGACCGCGTGGCCCTCGATGGCCTCGATGTCAACGGGGGAAGGCAGGTAGCGCACGACCGCGTCGAGCAGGGGCTGGACGCCCTTGTTCTTGAACGCGGTACCGCAGAACACCGGGGTGATGGTGGTGCCGGTGCCCTTGCCGGACGCGATGGTGATACGACGGATCGCGGCGTACAGCTGCTCCTCGGTGGGCTCCTGGCCCTCCAGGAACAGCTCCATGATCTCTTCGTCGTTCTCGGCGACGGCCTCGACCAGCTTGCCGCGCCACTCCTCGGCGGCCTCGACATGCGTGTCCGGGATGTCGACGACGTCGTACATCTCGCCCTTGGTCGCCTCGGCGGACCACACGAGCGCCTTCATGCGGACCAGGTCCACGACGCCCTTGAAGTCGGCCTCGGCACCGATCGGGAGCTGCATGACGATCGGCTGCGCGCCCAGGCGGTCGACGATCATGTCGACGCAGCGGTGGAACTCGGCACCGGTGCGGTCGAGCTTGTTGACGAAGCAGATACGCGGAACGCCGTAGCGGTCCGCCTGACGCCACACGGTCTCGGACTGCGGCTCGACGCCGGCGACGCCGTCGAACACCGTCACGGCACCGTCGAGCACACGCAGGGAACGCTCCACCTCGACGGTGAAGTCGACGTGACCCGGGGTGTCGATGATGTTGATGGTGTGGTCGACGTTCTCCAGCGGCCAGTGGCAGGTGGTGGCAGCAGAGGTGATCGTGATGCCACGCTCCTGCTCCTGCTCCATCCAGTCCATGGTGGCAGCGCCGTCGTGGACCTCACCGATCTTGTAAGACACACCGGTGTAGAACAGGATCCGCTCGGTGGTGGTCGTCTTGCCCGCGTCGATGTGGGCCATGATGCCGATGTTGCGCACCTTGGCCAGGTCAAGCGAAGTGGTAGCCATAAGGCTTCAGTCTTCTCTCGGTCTCGATGTGGACTGCGACTACCAGCGGTAGTGCGCGAAGGCCTTGTTGGACTCGGCCATCTTGTGCGTGTCCTCGCGCTTCTTGACGGCCGCACCGAGGCCGTTCGAAGCGTCGAGAAGCTCGTTGAGCAGACGCTCGGTCATGGTCTTCTCGCGACGGGCGCGGGAGTAGCCGACGAGCCAGCGCAGCGCCAGGGTGTTGGCACGGCCGGGCTTGACCTCGACCGGGACCTGGTAGGTGGCGCCACCGACACGGCGGGACTTGACCTCGAGGGTCGGCTTGATGTTCTCAAGAGCGCGCTTCAGCGTGATGACCGGGTCGTTGCCGGTCTTCTCGCGCAGGCCCTCCATGGCGCCGTAGACGATGCGCTCGGCGGTGGAGCGCTTGCCGTTCAGCAGCACCTTGTTGATCAGGGAGGTCACCAGAGGAGAACCGTAGACCGGGTCGATGATGACCGGGCGCTTCGGGGCGGGGCCCTTACGAGGCATTCTTACTTCTCCTTCTTGGCGCCGTAACGGCTGCGAGCCTGCTTGCGGTTCTTGACACCCTGGGTGTCGAGCGAACCGCGGATGATCTTGTAGCGAACACCCGGCAGGTCCTTCACACGGCCGCCGCGCACGAGCACGATGGAGTGCTCCTGCAGGTTGTGTCCCTCACCCGGAATGTAAGCGGTGACCTCGATGCCACTGGTCAGACGCACACGCGCGACCTTACGCAGGGCCGAGTTCGGCTTCTTCGGGGTGGTCGTGAACACACGCGTGCAGACGCCACGACGCTGAGGGGAACCCTCGAGTGCGGGCGTCTTGTTCTTCTCGACCTTGTCCTGCCGGCCCTTACGGACCAGCTGCTGGATCGTAGGCACTACTTCTCCGGTTTCTGTGTGCCGATAGGTACAGCTAACCTGGAACGTCGCCGACCCACGCGGTCGGGTGTGTCGAATCCGTCAGGCCCTTGCCGCCAGGCGAAAAGGGGCACGGATTACGGTGGCCGATCACGGCTCGCTGCACGGAGTGAAGGCACGCGCAAGAGCCAGGGCACACCCCAGGCACAAGGTCTGAGCGTACCTACCTCATTCGCTGCGGTCAAAACAAATGGAACCGACCCCGCGCCAGGCTGCGGCCGCTGTCAAGGGCGCGTACCTTAGTCGATCTTCGTTCCGGCCGCCCCAGCCCCTCCGGCCGCCTCAGCCCCCCGGCCGCCCCCGACGACCTCGCCGGACCTCCGGGCCGCCCTGGAGCGGCTGGAGGCTGCACAGCGGGCCGGTACGGACACCTCCTGGGCGCCCGGGAGTCCCACCGAACCCCACCGAACGCCGAAGGGCGGCCACCCCCGTACGGGAGTGACCGCCCTTCATGCTGCTCGCTTACTGGTTGTACGGACCGTAGTCGTAGTCCTCCAGCGGAACGGCCTGGCCGGAGCCGGTGCCGAACGGCGAGTAGTCGATGTCGTCGTAGCCGACGGCCGAGTACATCGCGGCCTTGGCCTCCTCGGTCGGCTCGACCCGGATGTTGCGGTAGCGGGACAGACCCGTACCGGCCGGGATGAGCTTACCGATGATGACGTTCTCCTTGAGGCCGATGAGGCTGTCGGACTTGGCGTTGATCGCCGCGTCCGTCAGAACTCGGGTCGTCTCCTGGAAGGAGGCGGCCGACAGCCAGGACTCCGTCGCCAGCGAGGCCTTGGTGATACCCATCAGCTGCGGACGACCGGAGGCCGGGTGACCGCCCTCCTGGACCACACGACGGTTCTCGGTCTCGAACTTCGAGCGCTCGACCAGCTCACCGGGCAGCAGCTCGGCGTCGCCGGACTCGATGATCGTCACGCGGCGGAGCATCTGCCGGATGATGATCTCGATGTGCTTGTCGTGGATCGACACACCCTGCGAGTTGTAGACCTTCTGGACCTCGCCGACCAGGTGGACCTGGACGGCACGCTGACCCAGGATGCGCAGCACGTCGTGCGGGTTGGTGGCACCCACGGTGAGCTGCTGGCCCACCTCGACGTGCTCGCCCTCGCGGACCAGGACCTTGGCGCGCTTCGAGATCGGGTACGCCGTCTCGTCGCTGCCGTCGTCCGGGGTGACGACGATCTTCTTGGTCTTCTCGGTCTCCTCGATCCGCACGCGGCCGGAGGCCTCGGAGATCGGGGCGACACCCTTCGGGGTACGGGCCTCGAAGAGCTCGACGACACGCGGCAGACCCTGGGTGATGTCGTCACCGGCCACACCACCGGTGTGGAAGGTACGCATCGTCAGCTGGGTACCGGGCTCACCGATGGACTGGGCGGCGATGATGCCGACCGCCTCACCGATGTCCACCAGCTTGCCGGTGGCCAGCGAACGGCCGTAGCACATCGCGCAGGTGCCGACGGCGGACTCGCAGGTCAGGACCGAACGGGTCTTGACCTCCTCGACGCCACGGGCGACCAGCTCTTCGATGAGCACATCGCCCAGGTCGGTGCCGGCCGGGGCCAGCACCTGGCCGTCGACCACGATGTCCTCGGCGAGGCAGCGCGCGTACACGGAGGTCTCGACGTCCTCCGCCTTGCGCAGCACGCCGTCCTCGTCGCGCCCGGCGATGCGCAGACGCAGACCACGGTCGGTGCCGCAGTCCTCCTCGCGGATGATGACGTCCTGGGAGACGTCGACCAGACGACGGGTGAGGTAACCCGAGTCGGCGGTACGCAGAGCGGTGTCCGCCAGACCCTTACGGGCACCGTGCGTGGAGATGAAGTACTCCAGCACGGACAGGCCCTCACGGAAGGACGCCTTGATCGGACGCGGGATGGTCTCGTTCTTCGCGTTCGACACCAGACCACGCATACCGGCAATCTGACGCATCTGCATCATGTTGCCTCGGGCACCCGAGTTCACCATCATCGAGACCGGGTTGGTCTTCGGGAAGTTCGCGTTCATGGCCTCGGCAACCTCGTTGGTCGCCTTGGTCCAGATCGCGATGAGCTCCTGGGTGCGCTCTTCCTTGGTGATCAGACCGCGCTCGTACTGCTTCTGGACCCGCTCGTCCTGCGCCTCGTAGCCGCGGACGATCTCCTTCTTCGCGTCGGGGACGACGACGTCGGAGATGGCCACGGTGACACCGGAACGGGTGGCCCAGTAGAAGCCGGCCGCCTTCAGGTTGTCGAGCGTCGCCGCCACGATGACCTTCGGGTAGCGCTCGGCGAGGTCGTTGACGATCTCGGAGAGCTGCTTCTTGCCGACCTCGTAGTCGACGAACGGGTAGTCCTCGGGCAGCAGCTCGTTGAAGAGCGCGCGGCCCAGCGTGGTGTTCAGGCGGAAGCTGTCACCCTGCTGCCACTCCGGCTCGCCCTCCTCGCGCACCGGCGGGGTCCAGCCGCGCGGCGGGATGGTGCCCACCGGGAAGCGGATGTCCACGCGCGACTGGAGCGACAGCTCGCCGGCGTCGAACGCCATGATCGCCTCGGCCACGGACGCGAACGAACGGCCCTCGCCCTTGACGTTGCGCATCTCGCCGTCGGTGGTGAGGAAGAACAGACCGAGGACCATGTCCTGGGTCGGCATCGTCACCGGACGGCCGTCGGCCGGCTTGAGGATGTTGTTCGAGGACAGCATCAGGATGCGGGCCTCGGCCTGCGCCTCCGCGGACAGCGGCAGGTGCACGGCCATCTGGTCACCGTCGAAGTCCGCGTTGAACGCGGTGCAGACGAGCGGGTGGATCTGGATGGCCTTGCCCTCGACCAGCTGCGGCTCGAAGGCCTGGATGCCGAGGCGGTGCAGGGTGGGCGCACGGTTCAGCAGCACCGGGTGCTCGGCGATGACCTCTTCGAGGACGTCGTACACCACGGTGCGGCCGCGCTCGACCATGCGCTTGGCCGACTTGATGTTCTGCGCGTGGTTCAGGTCGACCAGGCGCTTCATCACGAACGGCTTGAAGAGCTCCAGCGCCATCGCCTTCGGCAGACCGCACTGGTGCAGCTTCAGCTGCGGACCGACGACGATCACGGAACGCGCCGAGTAGTCGACACGCTTACCGAGCAGGTTCTGACGGAATCGACCCTGCTTACCCTTCAGCATGTCGCTGAGGGACTTCAGCGGACGGTTGCCGGGGCCCGTGACCGGGCGGCCGCGGCGGCCGTTGTCGAAGAGCGCGTCCACGGCCTCCTGGAGCATGCGCTTCTCGTTGTTCACGATGATCTCGGGCGCACCGAGGTCGAGAAGGCGCTTCAGGCGGTTGTTGCGGTTGATGACACGGCGGTACAGGTCGTTCAGGTCGGAGGTCGCGAAGCGGCCACCGTCCAGCTGCACCATCGGACGCAGGTCCGGCGGGATGACCGGGACGCAGTCCAGGACCATGCCCTTGGGGCTGTTGGACGTCTGGAGGAACGCGGAGACGACCTTCAGCCGCTTGAGGGCACGGGTCTTCTTCTGGCCCTTGCCGGTGCGGATGATCTCGCGGAGCTTCTCGGCCTCCTCCTCGAGGTCGAAGGACTCCAGGCGCTTCTGGAGCGCCGCGGCACCCATCGAGCCGTCGAAGTACGTGCCGAAGCGGTCGCGCAGCTCGCGGTAGAGCAGCTCGTCGCCCTCGAGGTCCTGGACCTTGAGGTTCTTGAACCGGTTCCACACCTCGTCGAGGCGGTCGATCTCGCGCTGCGCACGGTCGCGCAGCTGCTTCATCTCGCGCTCGGCACCCTCGCGCACCTTGCGGCGCACGTCGGCCTTGGCGCCCTCGGCCTCCAGCTCGGCCAGGTCGGACTCGAGCTTCTTGGCGCGGGCCTCGAGGTCGGCGTCGCGGCGGTTCTCGATCTGCTGGCGCTCCACCGAGACATGCGCCTCCAGGGAGGGCAGGTCGCGGGTACGGCGCTCCTCGTCGACGTACGTGATCATGTACGCCGCGAAGTAGATGACCTTCTCCAGGTCCTTCGGGGCGAGGTCCAGCAGGTAGCCCAGCCGGGACGGGACGCCCTTGAAGTACCAGATGTGGGTCACGGGAGCGGCCAGCTCGATGTGGCCCATCCGCTCACGGCGCACCTTGGCGCGCGTGACCTCGACGCCACAGCGCTCGCAGATGATGCCCTTGAAGCGGACACGCTTGTACTTGCCGCAGTAGCACTCCCAGTCCCGGGTAGGACCGAAGATCTTCTCGCAGAAGAGTCCGTCCTTTTCGGGCTTCAGGGTGCGGTAGTTGATGGTCTCGGGCTTCTTGACCTCGCCGTGGCTCCACTGACGGATGTCGTCAGCGGTGGCCAGGCCGATCCGGAGCTCGTCGAAGAAGTTGACGTCGAGCACTATGCGTCAATCCCTCTCAGGGTCGAAAGTCTGTGGTCTGAAACGGGGGCCTGGGGGTCGGCGGGGGCCTCACACGGTGGCGAGGCCCCTACCGGACTCCCGTCAGACCTCTTCGACGCTGCTCGGCTCGCGCCGGGACAGGTCGATACCGAGCTCCTCCGCAGCGCGGAAGACGTCCTCGTCGGTGTCGCGCATCTCGATGGACATACCGTCGCTGGACAGCACCTCCACGTTCAGGCAGAGCGACTGCATCTCCTTGATGAGCACCTTGAAGGACTCGGGGATGCCGGGCTCGGGGATGTTCTCGCCCTTGACGATGGCCTCGTAGACCTTCACGCGGCCGGTGACGTCGTCGGACTTGATGGTCAGCAGCTCCTGGAGGGCGTACGCGGCGCCGTAGGCCTCGAGGGCCCACACCTCCATCTCACCGAAGCGCTGGCCACCGAACTGCGCCTTACCACCCAGCGGCTGCTGGGTGATCATCGAGTACGGACCGGTCGACCGGGCGTGCAGCTTGTCGTCGACCAGGTGGTGCAGCTTCAGGATGTACATGTAGCCGACCGAGATCGGGTCCGGGAACGGCTCACCGCTACGGCCGTCGAACAGCCGCGCCTTGCCGGACGGGAGCACCATGCGCTCGCCGTCGCGGTTCGGGATGGTGTGCTGCAACAGACCCGCCAGCTCGTCCTCGCGGGCACCGTCGAAGACCGGGGTCGCGACGTTGGTGCGCGGGGCGACCTTGTCGGCGCCGATCGCCTGGAGGCGCTGGGCCCACTCGTCCGCGAGGCCGGAGACGTCCCAGCCGCGGCTGGCGAGCCAGCCGAGGTGGATCTCCAGGACCTGTCCCGGGTTCATTCGGGACGGCACACCCAGCGGGTTGAGGATGATGTCGACCGGGGTGCCGTCCTCCAGGAACGGCATGTCCTCGATCGGCAGGATCTTGGAGATGACACCCTTGTTGCCGTGACGGCCGGCGAGCTTGTCACCGTCGGTGATCTTGCGCTTCTGCGCGACGTAGACGCGGACCAGCTGGTTCACGCCCGGCGGCAGCTCGTCGCCCTCCTCGCGGTCGAAGACGCGGACGCCGATGACCTTGCCGGTCTCGCCGTGCGGCACCTTCAGCGAGGTGTCACGGACCTCACGGGCCTTCTCACCGAAGATCGCGCGCAGCAGGCGCTCCTCGGGGGTCAGCTCGGTCTCACCCTTCGGGGTGACCTTGCCGACGAGGATGTCGCCGGCGATGACCTCGGCACCGATGCGGATGATGCCGCGCTCGTCGAGGTCGGCGAGGACCTCCTCGGAGACGTTCGGGATGTCCCGGGTGATCTCCTCGGGGCCGAGCTTGGTGTCACGGGCGTCGACCTCGTGCTCCTCGATGTGGATCGAGGAGAGGACGTCGTCCTGCACGAGGCGCTGCGACAGGATGATCGCGTCCTCGTAGTTGTGACCCTCCCACGGCATGAACGCCACGAGCAGGTTCTTGCCGAGGGCCATCTCGCCGTTCTCGGTGGCCGGGCCGTCGGCCAGTACCTGGCCGGTGATGACGCGGTCGCCCTCGTTGACGATGACCTTCTGGTTGACCGAGGTGCCCTGGTTGGACCGGGAGAACTTGGCCAGGCGGTACGTGATGTACGTGCCGTCGTCGTTGGCGGTGGTGATGTAGTCCGCGGAGACCTCCTGGACCACACCGTCCTTCTCGGCCTTGACCACGTCGCCGGCGTCGACCGCGGAGCGGTACTCCATGCCGGTGCCGACGAGCGGGGCCTCCGACTTAATCAGCGGCACGGCCTGACGCATCATGTTCGCGCCCATGAGGGCACGGTTGGCGTCGTCGTGCTCGAGGAAGGGGATCATGGCGGTCGCGACCGACACCATCTGGCGCGGCGAGACGTCCATGTAGTCCACGTCCTCGGGGCCGACGTAGTCGACCTCGCCGCCACGGCGGCGGACCAGCACGCGGGCCTCGGCGAAGTGGAGCTCGTCCGTCAGCGGCGCGTTGGCCTGCGCGATGACGAAGCGGTCCTCCTCGTCGGCGGTCAGGTAGTCGACCTCGTCGGTGACGACACCGTCGACGACCTTGCGGTACGGCGTCTCGATGAAGCCGAAGGGG
This sequence comes from Streptomyces sp. NPDC031418, assembly GCF_055581605.1. Lineage (NCBI taxonomy): Bacteria > Bacillati > Actinomycetota > Actinomycetes > Kitasatosporales > Streptomycetaceae > Streptomyces > Streptomyces sp. NPDC031418. Next base: position 39,857 of record NZ_JBVIJC010000015.1, on the reverse strand, counting down.
TTGATCCGGCCGTACGAGGCGAGCGAGCCGATCAGACCGATGTTCGGGCCTTCCGGCGTCTCGATCGGGCACATGCGGCCGTAGTGCGAGGGGTGCACGTCACGGACCTCGAAGCCGGCCCGCTCACGGGAGAGACCACCCGGGCCGAGGGCGTTCAGACGACGCTTGTGCGTCAGCCCCGACAGCGGGTTGTTCTGGTCCATGAACTGGGACAGCTGGCTGGTGCCGAAGAACTCCTTGATGGAGGCGACGACCGGCCGGATGTTGATCAGGGTCTGCGGCGTGATCGCCTCGACGTCCTGGGTGGTCATGCGCTCGCGCACGACGCGCTCCATACGGGCGAGACCCGTACGGACCTGGTTCTGGATCAGCTCGCCGACGTTACGGATACGACGGTTGCCGAAGTGGTCGATGTCGTCGGTCTCGACCATGATCGTGCGACCGCTGGCGGTCACCGTCTCGGTCTCGCCGGCGTGCAGCTGCACCAGGTACTTGATGGTGGCGATGATGTCGTCGGTGGTGAGCACACCGGCGTCCAGCGGCTCGTCCGCACCGAGCTTCTTGTTGACCTTGTAGCGGCCGACCTTGGCCAGGTCGTAGCGCTTCGGGTTGAAGTACAGGTTCTCCAGCAGCGTCTGCGCGGCCTCACGCGTGGGGGGCTCGCCCGGACGCAGCTTGCGGTAGATGTCGAGCAGCGCGTCGTCCTGGCCCTGGGTGTGGTCCTTCTCCAGGGTGGCGCGCATGGACTCGTACTCGCCGAACTCCTCGAGGATCTGCTCGGTGGTCCAGCCGAGCGCCTTCAGCAGAACGGTGACCGACTGCTTGCGCTTGCGGTCGATGCGGACACCGACCATGTCGCGCTTGTCGATCTCCATCTCCAGCCAGGCACCCCGGGACGGGATGATCTTGGCGGAGAAGATGTCCTTGTCGGACGTCTTGTCGATGGAGGAGTCGAAGTAGACACCGGGGGAACGGACCAGCTGCGACACCACGACACGCTCGGTGCCGTTGATGACGAAAGTGCCCTTGTTCGTCATGAGCGGGAAGTCGCCCATGAAGACCGTCTGGGACTTGATCTCACCGGTCTCGTTGTTGGTGAACTCGGCGGTGACGAAGAGCGGGGCGGCGTACGTGAAGTCGCGCTCCTTGCACTCGTCGATCGAGTTCTTCGGCGGCTCGAAGCGGTGGTCCCGGAACGTCAGCGACATCGACCCCGAGAAGTCCTCGATCGGGGAGATCTCGTCGAAGATCTCCTCCAGACCGGACGTGGTGGGGACGTCCTGACCGTTCTCCAGAGCCTCCTCGACCCGACTCTGCCAGGCGGTGTTGCCGAGCAGCCAGTCAAAGCTCTCGGTCTGCAGCGCGAGCAGGTTCGGAACCTCGAGAGGCTCCTTGATCTTTGCAAAGGAGATGCGCAGCGGGGCGGTGCTGGCGCCGTTGTTCGTATTCGCGGTCGAGGCAGTGCGCGAGGCGGCCAAGAGGGGGTCCTTCCGAGGGCTCGGACTCACTACGCGCGTACCGGTCCCTCTCCCGTACGCAGAGACGGAAACCCCAGGTCAGAGGTGCTTCGGTCGTCTGTGCTCGAGTGAGGGCAGACCCCTGGTGACGGGCAGGGGACAGCTAACAGGCAGCGCAAAGGGTCAGTGTAGCCACTTGGCACACTGATGTCCAGTGCGGGTTTTCGAGACCCCTCGTCGTGCTCACCGCTGTTGTCAACGCCCTCCGGCCTGCTGCCCTCAACGCACGTTGATACTGCCCTCTCCGTCGTCGATCCATGCCTCGGATTCGGATCCTTGTGACGACGCGTCCTGAGAATTGCGCGCTGCGTGCGGTTCGTCAAGGGCCCCCAGCCGGAACCGCGCCGTCCGGAGACACGACGAAGATCACCATACCCCTCGCCGCAGCGAGCGCAAGGCAACCGCGGTCGGCCTCCCCGAGACGCCGAAGAGCGACCACCCGGATGGATGATCGCTCTTCGGTGCGTCCGCGTTACAGCCCGGCAGGGCCGATCTCAGCGCGCAGTCGAGTCCCTGGGGACCCGGAAGGTGTTACTTGACCTCGACGGAGGCGCCGGCGCCCTTGAGGGCCTCGGCGGCCTTGTCAGCGGCCTCCTTGTTGACCTTCTCGAGGACCGGCTTCGGGGTGCCGTCGACGAGGTCCTTGGCCTCCTTCAGACCCAGCGAGGTCAGCTCACGCACGACCTTGATGACCTGGATCTTCTTGTCGCCGGCGCCGGTGAGGATGACGTCGAACTCGTCCTTCTCCTCCTCGGCCTCGGCGGCGGCGCCACCAGCGGCACCACCGGCGACGACGACCGGCGCGGCAGCGGCGGCGGTGACGTCGAACTTCTCCTCGAAGGCCTTCACGAACTCGGAGAGCTCGATGAGGGTCATCTCCTCGAACTGGGCAAGCAGCTCGTCCTGGGACAGCTTCGCCATGATGGCGGTCCTTCCACTCAAATCGGCAGGTGCCGGATGTACTGGGTAAGGCGGGCGTACGTCGGCCCGCTGCGACCCGAGCCGTAGGGCCGGGTCAGAAAGCGAGCCGAATTACTCGGCACCGCCCTGCTCGGCCTGCTTGGCGCGCAGCGCGTCCACGGTGCGGACGAGCTTCGACGGCAGCGCCTGGAAGACGGAGGCAGCCTGGGACTGCTTCGCCTTGAAGGCACCGGCCAGCTTGCTGAGCAGAACCTCGCGGGACTCGAGGTCCGCAAGCTTCTTGATCTCGTCGGCGGAGAGGGCCTTGCCCTCGAGCACACCGCCCTTGATGACGAGATTCGGGTTTTCCTTGGCGAAGTCACGGAGACCCTTCGCCGACTCCACCGGGTCACCGGTGACGAAGGCGACGGCCGTCGGGCCAGCGAAGAGCTGGTCCTCCAGCGTGATCCCGGCCTCCTGGGCCGCGATCTTGGTCAGCGTGTTCTTCACCACGGCGTACTGGGCGTTCTCACCGAGAGAACGGCGCAGCGTCTTGAGCTGCGCCACGGTGAGACCGCGGTACTCGGTCAGCACGGCGGCGTTCGAGTTGCGGAACTTGTCCGTCAGCTCGGCAACCGCGGCAGCCTTGTCGGGCCTCGCCATAGAGCCTCGGCCTCCTTCCGGGTGATTCGGACCGCGCGGACCCGAAGGAGGACTGGGTAAAACGAAACGCCCCGGCGCAGGCGCTCGGGGCGGACTCGACCGGCCGTACACGCGCTGAGGCGCGCACTCCGGGAGTTCTTCCACTGACACCTGCGCGGGTCGCCCACTTTTCAGCGGATCCTTCGGCCACCGCACCCTCATTCGAGCGCACGGCAACGACCAGCGGTCTTTGGCTTCGGGAAGGAGACTACGGGACCGCCCCACCCCAGAGCAAATCGGGCCCTACGGCCCTACGGCGCTACGGCACAGGTCGGTCGGCAGCTGCGGTCGGCGGGCGGCCCGGGAAGGTGCCCAGGAGGTCATGGGACGGCCCGTGCGGGCGCGGGAAGGCGCCGGCACGGGCCGCTCTGCGATGCGCCGGGGCGCGGCGGCTCAGGAGCTGAGACCGGTGCCGCCCGCGGTGGTGCCGGCCGTGCCGCTGCTGCCGCCCGCCGTCATGCCGCCGGACTTCATCAAGTCGGCGAAGTCCATGGTGTCGCCGGCCGGCGGGGCCTCGGCGCTGACCTTGACGCCGTAGTCGCTGTAGTAGGCGGTGTTGACCATGGTGCCCTGAGTCATGTCCGCCTTCTCGGTCTTCTTGACCAGCAGGTTCTGGTCGTTGATCCAGATGTCGACCGTGTCGGTGGTGACGCCCGCCTGGGTCAGCTGCTTCTTCAGGGCCGCCAGCTGGTCGGGCTTGAGGTTGCTGGACTTGCCCGCCAGGTCGGCCACGTTCACCGTGCCGGAGTAGTGCGTGGTGTGGACGCCGGAGAGCGTCTCCTCGCCGACCTTCTTGACGTCCCCGGAGGCCAGCAGCATCTTCACGGACTGGTTCGGCGTGGCGGTGCGCAGCTGGTCCTTCATGTACGAGCCGGAGGCGCCGCCGAACTTGGCGAGGTCGTCGTACGAGTACTTGAGCCAGTGCTTGCCGCCGGTCTGCCGGGCGAAGGCGTCGCTCATCTTCGCGTAGTAGGCGTCCGGCAGATAGCGGGCCTGCATCGACGTGTTGCCGGACTTCTTCATCATCTCGGCCATCTGGCCGCCGGTGTACGTCAGCGTGAGGTTGCCGGTCAGGCCGTGGCCCCAGGTGAGGGAACCGGTCGAGGAGATCGACATGAGGTTGCCCACGGACATGGTGGAGCGCACCTTGGCCGAGTCGGCCTTGTCCGTGGACTGCTCGGCGGAGCGCAGGGCGGCGATGGGGCTGACGTTGATGACGGTGTCGCCGGCCGCCTTGTCGCCCTTGGCGCCCTTCCCGGAGCCGGAGGTGCCGCAGGCGGCCACCCCGGTGAGCGCGGCGACCACCGCGATGGACAGGGTCATCCGGCGCACGGTCGTGCTCTTCATTCTTGTCCCACCCCTATTGCGAGTCCTGTGCCTGCACCGTAACCCAGGCCGCTGACAGTCGTACGAAAGGTCGCACAAAGAAAGGACGGACCCCGCAACCGGAAGGTTGCAGGGCCCGCCCTTTCTTACGCGTTCCTGACGCGGCTACCGGGTGAGCGCAGGGCTCAGACGGCGGCCGGGTCCTCCTCGACGAGGAGGTTGCGGGTGCGGTTCGGGTCGACCGGGATGCCGGGGCCCATCGTGGTGGTGATGGCGGCCTTCTTGATGTAGCGACCCTTGGCGGCGGACGGCTTCAGACGGAGGATCTCCTCCAGCGCGGCGCCGTAGTTCTCCACCAGCTTGTCGTCCTCGAAGGACGCCTTGCCGATGATGAAGTGCAGGTTCGAGTGCTTGTCGACGCGGAACTCGATCTTGCCGCCCTTGATGTCGGTGACGGCCTTGGCGGTGTCGGGGGTGACGGTGCCGGTCTTCGGGTTCGGCATCAGACCACGGGGGCCGAGGACGCGGCCGAGGCGGCCGACCTTGCCCATGAGGTCCGGGGTGGCGACGACGGCGTCGAAGTCCAGACGGCCCTTCGCCACCTCGTCGATCAGCTCGTCGGCGCCGACGATGTCGGCGCCCGCGGCACGCGCGGCCTCGGCACGGTCGCCGGTCGCGAAGACCAGGACCCGGGCGGTCTTACCGGTGCCGTGCGGAAGGTTCACGGTGCCACGGACCATCTGGTCGGCCTTGCGCGGGTCGACACCCAGACGGAAGGCGACCTCGACGGTGGCGTCGAACTTGGTCGTGGAGGTCTCCTTGGCGAGACGGACGGCCTCGAGCGGGGCGTACAGCTTCTCCCGGTCGACCTTGGCGTCCGCAGCGCGGAGAGCCTTGCTGCGCTTGCTCACAACTTGCTCCTGTGTGTTCTGAAAGGAGTCGTGGTCCCTGGGCCGAGCAGGCCCTGCCACGTGCGACCGGCTACGGCCGCATGACTGCTACGAGGTTTGAGGTCAGCCCTCGACCGTGATGCCCATGGAACGGGCGGTGCCGGCGATGATCTTCGACGCGGCGTCCAGGTCGTTGGCGTTGAGGTCGGGCATCTTGGTCTGGGCGATCTCGCGGACCTGCGCCTCGGTGATCTTGGCGACCTTGGTCTTGTGCGGCTCGCCGGAGCCCTTCTCGACGCCAGCGGCCTTGAGGATCATCTTCGCGGCCGGCGGAGTCTTGGTCACGAAGGTGAAGGAGCGGTCCTCGTAGACCGTGATCTCCACCGGGATGACCCAACCACGCTGCGACTCGGTCGCCGCGTTGTAGGCCTTGCAGAACTCCATGATGTTGACGCCGTGCTGACCGAGCGCGGGGCCGACCGGCGGGGCCGGGTTCGCCGCACCGGCGTTGATCTGGAGCTTGATGAGCCCCGTGACCTTCTTCTTCTTGGGAGGCATAGCTCTCCGGGTCCTTTCATTCGGGTCCATGCCCGCGCACGGATCGCGATCCAGACGCAGGCATACCGCACAACGATAACGGGTATAGATGCGCGGCTAAAAACCGAGCAGGTCAGGCGCCCGGTGACGGCCTGCCTGACCTGCTCGGAAGCACGAAGTCCAGCGGAAACTAGTTCTTCTGGATCTGGTCGAAGGAGAGCTCGACCGGCGTCTCGCGGCCGAAGATCTCCACCAGGCCCTTGACCTTCTTCGAGTCGGGGTTGATCTCGTTGATGGTCGCCTGGAGGGTGGCGAACGGGCCGTCGGTGACGGTGACCGAGTCGCCGACCTCGAAGTCCAGCACCTGGACCTCGACCTTGCGCTGCGGGGCGGGCTTGCCCTCGGCCTCGGCGGCCTCGCGGGCGGCCTTCTCCTCGGCCTCCGGGGCGAGCATCTTGACGATCTCGTCCAGGGTCAGCGGGTACGGGTCGTAGGCGTTGCCGACGAAGCCGGTGACGCCCGGGGTGTTGCGGACGACGCCCCAGGACTCGTTGGTCAGGTCCATGCGGACCAGGACGTAACCCGGCAGCTTGTTCTGCTTGATCGTCTTGCGGTCGCCGTTCTTGATCTGGACGACCTCTTCCTGCGGCACCTCGGCCTGGAAGATGTAGTCCTCGACGTTCAGCGAGACGGCGCGCTGCTCCAGGTTGGTCTTCACGCGGTTCTCGTAACCGGCGTAGGTGTGGATGACGTACCACTCGCCGGGCAGCGAGCGGAGTTCCTCGCGCAGGGCCTCGATGGGGTCGACGGGCGCGGCCGGCTCGGCCTCGGCGGCGGCCTCCTCGGCCTCCTCCTCGGCTGCCTCGGGCTCCTCGGCGCTCTCGTCCTCGTCCTCGACGTGCAGGGCGGCCTCTTCGGCCGGCTCGCCCGACTCGGCCTCGGCAGCCTCGAACTCGTCCTGCTCGTCCGCGCCCTCGACGATGTCGAGCTCGTCGTCCACCATCTCGTCCGGCTCGATGGCGTCGTTCAGGTTCGGGTCAGACACGATGGCTGCTTCTTCCTGGATACATAGGGGTGGAACATGCGAAAAGGGGCGCCGGTACCACGGCGCCCTTCGCTCTTGGCTCAGCCGAAAACGTACTTGGCCGCGTGGTTGAGCCCATAGTCAATCACGGTCACCAGCGCGATCATGATGGCGACGAAGAAGATCACCACGGTGGTGTACGACGTCAGCTGGTTGCGAGTCGGCCAGACGACCTTGCGGAGTTCCGCGACGATCTGGCGGTAGAAGGTGGCGAGGCGCTTCAGCGGGCCCTTCTTGGCGCGCTTGCCGCCCTTGCGGGCCTTCTTCTTGGACTCGGGCAGCTCGTCCTGGGCGTCAGGCGTGTCGATGGAGCCCACGGCGTCCGTCATAATCCTCACCTGATCCCGGGTCGTGGCCGTGCCGCGCCCGGTTTCTGAGCCGCACGGCGGTGCATTGCTGTACGTACATGCGCACACATCCTGGCGGTGTGTGTAGCAGGGCCGGAGGGACTTGAACCCCCAACCGCCGGTTTTGGAGACCGGTGCTCTACCAATTGAGCTACGACCCTTTGTGTGTCCCCCAACGTACCGCATCCGACCGGGTGCGGGGTGTGCACCGGTTCCGGCAGCGGCTGTTGGTGGCCAACGAGGTGAGAGTGTACGTGGTCCGCGGCCCTGCGTCGAACAGAAAGCGCCCGCCAGGGCGGTGCCGGGCGAAGATCGTCCTGGCCGGGGCCCGGATTCGGACCCGTGTTCACGCATTGACCCCTGGCTGCTCAGTCCGTGAAACCCGTGTGCCGGGGACATTTCCGGTCTGGAACGATGGGCCGCATGAGCGCTGCAACCCCACCCACCGAGCGCCGGGTCTCCGCCCGAGTCGGCGCGATCTCCGAGTCCGCCACCCTCGCCGTGGACGCCAAGGCCAAGGCCCTGAAGGCAGCCGGGCGTCCGGTGATCGGCTTCGGCGCCGGTGAGCCCGACTTCCCGACCCCGGACTACATCGTCGAGGCGGCCGTCGAGGCCTGCAAGAACCCGAAGTACCACCGCTACACGCCAGCCGGCGGCCTGCCCGAGCTGAAGGCCGCGATCGCCGCGAAGACGCTGCGCGACTCCGGCTGGGAGCCCGACGTCTCCCAGATCCTCGTCACCAACGGCGGCAAGCAGGCCATCTACGAGGCGTTCGCCGCGATCCTGGACCCGGGCGACGAGGTCATCGTCCCGGCGCCGTACTGGACGACGTACCCCGAGTCGATCCGGCTCGCGGGCGGTGTCCCGGTGGAGGTCGTGGCCGACGAGACGACCGGTTATCGGGTCTCGGTGGAGCAGCTGGAGGCGGCCCGCACGGAGAGGACGAAGGTCGTGCTCTTCGTCTCCCCGTCCAACCCGACCGGCGCGGTCTACAGCGAGGCCGAGACCGAGGAGATCGGCCGCTGGGCCCTGGAGCACGGCCTGTGGGTGCTCACCGACGAGATCTACGAGCACCTGGTCTACGGCGACGCCGCCGCCGTCTCCCTGCCCGCCCTGCTGCCCGAGCTGCGCGACAAGTGCATCGTGGTCAACGGTGTGGCGAAGACGTACGCCATGACCGGCTGGCGGGTGGGCTGGGTCATCGGCCCCAAGGACGTCGTCAAGGCCGCGACCAACCTCCAGTCGCACGCCACCTCGAACGTCTCCAACGTGGCCCAGGCGGCCGCCCTGGCCGCCGTCTCCGGCGACCTGGAGGCCGTGGCGAAGATGCGTGAGGCCTTCGACCGCCGGCGCAGGACGATCGTGCGGATGCTCAACGAGATCGACGGCGTGTTCTGCCCCGAGCCCGAGGGCGCCTTCTACGCCTACCCGTCGGTGAAGGCCCTGCTCGGCAAGGAGATCCGCGGCAAGCGCCCGCAGGACACCGTCGAGCTGGCCGCGCTGATCCTGGAGGAGGCCGAGGTCGCGGTCGTCCCGGGCGAGGCCTTCGGCACGCCGGGCTATCTGCGGCTGTCGTACGCGCTCGGTGACGAGGACCTCGTCGAGGGCGTGAGCCGCATCCAGAAGCTGCTGGCCGAGGCGCGGTAGATCCACCGCCCACGCGCGCGTGCGGGCCGTTTCCCTCCGGGGAGGCGGCCCGCTCGTGTGTGCGAGCAAGACCACGTCCGGGGAAACGGCTACCGGGACGGCAGGGGCGTACGGCAGGATCTGGGAATGGAGCCTGTACGTGATGTCTCTGAACTGCCGAAAGCCCATCTGCACCTGCACTTCACCGGCTCGATGCGGCCGGCAACCGTCCTGGAGCTCGCCGACAAGTACGGCGTACGGCTGCCCGAGGCGCTGACGGACGCGCTGGTCAGCGGGGAGCCGCCGCGGCTGCGGGCCACGGACGAGCGCGGCTGGTTCCGCTTCCAGCGGCTCTACGACGCGGCGCGCTCCTGTCTGCGCACCCCGGAGGACATCCAGCGGCTGGTCCGGGAGGCGGCCGAGGAGGATCTCCGGGACGGCTCGGGCTGGCTGGAGATCCAGGTGGACCCGACGTCGTACGCGCCCCGGCTGGGCGGGCTGATCCCGGCGCTGGAGGTCATCCTGGACGCGGTGGAGACGACCTCCCGGGAGACCGGACTCGGTATGCGCGTCCTGGTGGCGGCGAACCGGATGAAGCACCCGCTGGACGCGCGCACGCTGGCCCGTCTCGCGGTGCGGTACGCGGACCGGGGCGTGGTCGGCTTCGGGCTCTCCAACGACGAGCGGCGGGGCATGGCGCGCGACTTCGACCGGGCCTTCCACATCGCGCGCGAGGGCGGCCTGCTGTCGGCGCCGCACGGCGGCGAGCTGACCGGCCCGGCCTCGGTCCGCGACTGCCTGGACGACCTGCACGCCGCGCGGATCGGGCACGGGGTGCGCGCGGCGGAGGACCCACGGCTGCTGAAGCGGCTCGCTGACCGGGGCGTGACCTGCGAGGTGTGCCCGGCGTCGAACGTGGCGCTCGGCGTCTACGAGAAGCCGGAGGACGTCCCGCTGCGCACGCTCTTCGAGGCGGGGGTGCCGATGGCGCTGGGCGCCGACGACCCGCTGCTGTTCGGCTCGCGGCTGGCCGCCCAGTACGAGATCGCCCGGCACGCCCACGACTTCACGGACGCCGAGCTGGCCGAGCTGGCCCGCCAGTCGGTACGCGCCTCGGCGGCCCCGGAGGACGTCAGGAGGCGGCTGCTGGCGGGCATCGACGACTGGCTGGCCCACCCGGCCGCCTGACACGGCCGCGCGGCGGATACGGCGTCCTACGGCGTCGGGATCACGCCCCGCCGTCCGGTGCCGCGGCCGAGATTCCGCTCAGCAGTGTCCTGGCGAGGCGGGCGGCGAAGGTGTCGACGGGCGGGCGTTCGCCGCTGTCGGTGGCGTCGTAGGCGAAGGCGCGCTGGGCGCAGGCGCCCAGGAGCAGGGAAGCGGCGGCGAAGGTGTCGGCGTCGGCGCGGACCCGGCCGACGGCCTGCTCGGCGCGGAGGTAGGCGTCCAGGTCCTCGATGGGGCGGTGCGGGCCGGAGCCGAGCCCGCGGAGCACGTCGTCGTTGCGGCGTTTGAGCTGCGGCTCGGCGTACAGGGACGCGGCGATCGGGAAGCTCTGCTCGTAGAAGAGGGCGGCCTGGCGGGCGATGTGGGTGAGGTTCTCCTCCAGGGTGCCCTGGCCGGGCTCGGCGGCGAGGCTGCCGAGCAGCGGGGTGAGGCGGGGCAGCCGTTCGGCGAGGACGCGGACGAACAGCTCCTCCTTGCTGGCGAAGTACTTGTAGAGGGCCGCCTCGGAGCAGCCGGCCGCGCGGGCGATCTCCTTGGTGGTGGCGCGGGCGAGGCCGACGGTGAGCATCAGCTCGTGTGCGGCGTCGAGGATGCGGACGCGGGCCGGTCTGGTCTGCACGGGTCGTCCTCTCGGGCGTGGCGGGTGGCTCCGGGCTGGGCCGGCGGCCTGCCGGACTTGACGGGTGAGTGAATGCTTACCCACTCTAGATGCCATGGGGTGAGTGAACACTCACCCACCTCTTCGCAACAGGGGGCGAGGTCATGAAGCTCACCGTTTTCGGCGCCACAGGCGGGGTCGGCAGGCAGCTGGTCCGGCAGGGCCTGGACGCCGGGCACGAGGTCACCGCCGTCGTACGGGACCCGGCCCGGCTCACCGTCACCGGCGACCGTCTGGAGGTCGTCCGCGCCGACCTGACCGACCCGGAGCAGGTGCGCCCCGCGGTCCGGGGCCGGGACGCGGTCCTGTCCGGCCTGGGCGCGCGCAGCACCAAGGACGCCGGGGTGGCCACCCGGCTGACCCGTACGGTCCTGCGGGCCATGGAGGCGGAGGACGTCCGCCGGCTGCTGGTCGTCAGCGCCGCTCCGGTCGGTCCGGCGGCCGAGGACGGCCTGCTGGACCGCGCGCTGCGCGGCGTGGTCTCGGCCATCCTCAAGGACGTCTACGCCGACCTGCGCGCGATGGAGGCCGAGCTGGCCCGCAGCAGCACGGACTGGACCTCGGTACGGCCGCCCCGGCTCCAGGACAAGCCGGTGACCGGCCGCTATCGCACGGTCATCGGCGGCTTCCCACCCAAGGGGCGCTTCCTCGCGCGCGCGGACGTCGCGCACGCCATGCTGTCGATGATCGACGACATGGCGACGGTGAAGCAGGGCGTGGGCGTCGCCTACTGACCGCGCCGGTACGCCTCAGAGGCTGACGCCGACCGTGACCGGCTCGTTGACCAGGGTGATGCCGAAGGCCTCGCGCACCCCGGCGACGACCTCCCGTGCCAGTGCAAGGAGGTCTTCGGTGGTGGCCTCGCCCCGGTTGGTGAGCGCGAGGGTGTGCTTGGTGGAGATGCGAGCGGGCCCGCTGCCGTAGCCCTTGGTGAAGCCCGCCTTGTCGATGAGCCAGGCCGCGGAGGTCTTCGTACGGCCCTCCCCCGCCGGGTAGGCGGGCGGCTCGACGCCCTCCCCGAGCCGCTCGCGCACGCGCGCGTGGAAGGCGGCGAACTGCTCGTCGGTGAGGATCGGGTTGGTGAAGAAGGACCCGGCCGACCAGGTGTCGTGGTCCTCGGGGTCGAGGACCATGCCCTTCCCCGCGCGCAGCTTCAGCACGGTCTCCCGGGCGGCGGCCAGCGGCACGCGCTCGCCGGGCTCGACACCGAGCGCGCGGGCCGCCTCCGCGTACCTGATGGGCGCGGACAGGCCGTCGGCGTCCTCCAGCCCGAAGCGGACGCGCAGCACGACATAGCGCTCGGGGTCGGCCTTGAAGCGGCTGTGCCGGTACGAGAAGCCGCACTCCTCGTTCGTCAGCGTGACGGTCTCGCCGGCGCGCCGGTCGTAGGCGACGACCTCGGTGATGGTGGAGGAGACCTCCTGGCCGTAGGCCCCGACGTTCTGGATCGGGGTGGCGCCGGCCGAGCCGGGGATGCCGGCCAGGCACTCGATCCCGGCGAGCCCGGCCTCGACGGTGCGGGCGACGGCGTCGGTCCACACCTCGCCGGCCGCCAACTCCAGGGTGCTGCCGCGCAGCTCGACACCGCGGGTGGCGATGCGCAGGGCGGTGCCGTCGAAGCCCTTGTCGCCGATGACGAGGTTCGAGCCGCCGCCGATGAGCAGCAGTGGCGTCCCGTGGTCGTCGGCCTCGCGCACGGCGGCGATCACCTCGGCGTCGGTCACGGCGGTGACGAGCCGCACCGCGGGACCGCCCAGCCGGAAGGTGGTCAGCGGGGCAAGGGGGGCATCGTGAAGTACCTGCACGGCCCCAAGCCTACGAGACCCCTCGGACACCGCCCGCACAGCCGCCGACAGGCCGCGGGCGGTCACGCTAGCTCACGCCAGCTGCGGGCGGTCGTGCCGCTGGGGCGATGGGGGTACCCCCTGCTCGAGCGAAGCCGAGAGCTTGGGGGAGGCACCCGGCCGGCGCCGGCACGCGAAACGCCCCCGGCCCACACCAACGCCATGGCCACCGCAGTACCGACACGCATGCCGCCCCGCACCCTCAACGGGACACGGCCTCCGCAACCGGCGCGGGCGCCGCCTCGGCCACCACGGCGGGCCGCACCGTCCGCCGCCCCGGTATCAGCAGCGCCGCGACCGCCGCGAGAGCGACCACCCCCGCCCCCGTCACGAGCGCCGGCCGCAGGCCGTCCACGAAGTTCTGCGGACTGGCGTACCCGCCCTGCGCGGAGAAGATCGACGACATGACGGCGATCCCGAGCGCCCCGCCCACCTCGCGCAGCGCGTTGTTCGCGCCGGACGCGATGCCCTGCTCCTCGGGGCGCACGCTGGACATCACCAGGTTGGCGGCCGGCGCGAAGAACAGGGCCATGCCGACACCGTTGACGATCAGGGCGGGCAGCTGGACGGCGTAGGAGGCGTGCGCGGTGGCCACGGCGGCCATCCAGGCGAGACCGGTGGCCTGCAGGAAGAGTCCCGCGGCGACGACCGGGCGGCCGCCGATGCGGTCGGACAGCATCCCGGCGACCGGCGCGACCAGCATCGGCATACCGGTCCACGGCAGCATCCTCAGCCCCGCCTCGGTGGGCGAGTAGCCGAGCACGCCCTGCATGTACTGACTCAGCAGGAAGATCGAGCCGAACATGCCCACGAACATCAGCAGGCTGGCCGTGTTGATCCCGGAGAAGGCGCGGGAGCGGAACAGCCGCATGGGCAGCATGGGCTGGGCCGCGCGGGTGCTGTAGAGGACGAATCCGACGAGCAGCGCGCCGCCCGCGAACAGCGAGGTCAGCACGGTGGTGTCGGTCCAGCCGTCGGCGGGGCCGCGGACCAGGCCGTAGACGACCCCGAAGAGACCGCCGCTGGCGAGCAGCGTGCCGGGCAGGTCGAGGCGGGCGCCGGTGCCGTGGGACTCGGCGAGACGCAGCCGGGCGAGCGGCATCGCGACCAGGCCGAGCGGAACGTTCAGCCAGAAGATCCAGTGCCAGGAGACATGCTCGGTGAGGCTGCCGCCGATGAGCGGCCCGGAGGCGACGGCGAGGCCGTTGACGGCGCCCCAGATGCCGTACACCATGCCGCGCCGGGCGGCGGGCACGGCGGCCGTGAGCAGGGTGAGCGTGAGCGGCATCATCACGGCCGCGCCCACGCCCTGCACCGCGCGGGCGGCGATCAGGGTCCCGATGCCGGGTGCCAGGGCCGCGGCGGCGGAGGCGCCGGTGAAGACGGCGAGCCCGGCGATGAAGAGCCGGCGGCGGCCGAAGCGGTCGCCGAGCGCGGCGCCGGTCATCAGCAGGACGGCGAAGGTGAGCGTGTAGGCGCTCACGGTCCATTCGAGGTCGTCCAGCGCCCCGCCGAGATCCTTGCGGATGGAGGGCAGCGCGGTCGTGACGACGAGGTTGTCGAGGGCCGCCATGAACCCGGCGACGCTGGTGATGGCCAGGGCCCACACGGCTCTGGCCCGGCTCGATCCGGTGGACGGTACTTCGGTCGGATGCGACATCGCTCCCCCAAGAGTGCATCTGATTAGTTATTGATTACTAACTTCCATGGGCAGGAAAAGGCGCCACGCCTTCCCGGCCTCCGCTACGCCTCGCGGCCCTCCTTGGCCCGGGCCGGCGAGTCCAACCCCTGCCACACCCGGTGCCCGGGCGGAAAGCCCATGGCGACCAGACAGTTGATGAGCATGCCGTACGCCAGGAACGTGGTCGTGTCGTTGACGTCGGCGCCGAGCGGCACATGCACGGTGTCCCACAGCCGCATCCAGCCGGCCCGGACCTGCTCCCCGAACTCCCGGTCGCACTCCTGCTCGGCGGCCGCCACGGCGATGTACGTCTGCATCTGCATCAGCAGCACTTCCGGCCGCTCCGCGATGACCTTGGTGTACGCCTCGGCCATGGAGTGCAGGGCCGCTTCGCCCCGCAGTCCCTGTGAGGCTTCCTCGAAGATGCGGATGATGTCCTCCACGCAGCGGTCCGCCGCCGCGAGGAAGATCGCCTTCTTGCCCGGGAAGAGCCGGAAGAGGTACGGCTGCGAAACCCCCACGCGTCTGGCGATGGCCTCGGTGGAGGTGCCGTGGTAGCCACCGCGGGCGAACTCGGCGGTCGCCGCGCGGATGACACTCTCGCGTCGCTCCGCTGCACTCATCCTGGGCATGCGGCCAAGTTAGTACTCAATCACTAACTCGGCAACCAGGTTCCTGCGACGGCAGATGTAAGGGGCGCTCCGCCATGGAGAACGCCCCTTACCCGCACTCCGCAGGGCCACCGGCCGTGCCGTCAGGCCAGCCGTACGACGGCCCGGGACATGCCGAGCACCTTCTGGCCGGCGCTGGTCGCCACCAGGTCCACCCGCACGGTGTTGTCGTCCAGCTTGGCCGCGACCTTGCCGGCGACCTCGATCAGCGCACCCGTGTCGTCGTTCGGGACGACGACGGGCTTGGTGAAGCGGACGCCGTACTCCACGACCGCGCCGGGGTCGCCCAGCCAGTCGGTGACCACGCGGATCGCCTCGGCCATGGTGAACATGCCGTGCGCGATGACGTCCGGCAGGCCCACCTCCTTGGCGAACTTCTCGTTCCAGTGGATCGGGTTGAAGTCCCCGGAGGCTCCCGCGTAGCGCACCAGCGTCTCGCGGGTCACCGGAAAGGTCTGGGCCGGCAGTTCCGTGCCGACCTCGACGTCGCTGTATGCGATCTTCGCCGTCATCGGTTCCTCACGCCTCCCCGGCCGCGCGGGCCACGAGCTTCGTCCAGGCGGTCACGACGTGCTCGCCCGCCTCGTCGTACACCTCACCGCGGATGTCCAGGATGTCGTTGCCCGCGAGGCTCTTGATCGCCTCGATGGTCGAGGTGACCGTGAGCCGGTCGCCGGCGTGGACGGGGCGCTTGTAGGCGAACTTCTGGTCGCCGTGCACCACCCGGCTGTAGTCCAGGCCGAGCTGCGGGTCCTGCACGACCTGCGCGCAGGCACGGAACGTGATGGAGAACACGAAGGTCGGCGGGGCGATCACATCGGGGTATCCGTACGCCTTGGCGGCCTCGGGATCCGTGTACACCGGGTTGGTCTCGGCGACCGCCTCGACGAACTCGCGGATCTTCTCCCGGCCTACCTCGTAAGGGGCGGTGGGCGGGTAGGTCCGTCCCACAAAGGACTGGTCGAGCGCCATGGCCCGGCACCTCCTGGATGTTTGCTGTGACGGCCCCAAATTAGCCGGAAGCCGACCGGTGAAACGCCGCGAGGCCGCCCCCTCGGAAGGGGACGGCCTCGCGAACGAGCCTTTTTATCGCGTTTCGCGGTGCGCGGTGTGCGCGTTGCAACGCGGGCAGTGCTTCTTCATCTCAAGACGGTCCGGGTTGTTACGCCGGTTCTTCTTGGTGATGTAGTTCCGCTCCTTGCACTCCACGCAGGCCAGCGTGATCTTCGGGCGGACGTCGGTGGCAGCCACGTGAGTGCTCCTAAGACGAACGGGTGGACTGATTCAACGCAAGAAAGAGTAGCCGATTGAAGGACCGACCCCGCAATCGGCTACTGTCAGTAGCGGTGACCGGACTTGAACCGGTGACACAGCGATTATGAGCCGCTTGCTCTACCGACTGAGCTACACCGCTTTGATGAGATCAGTCCCCGCCTTGCGGCGGGAACCTCTCACACCAGAGCCCCAAAACGGAATCGAACCGTTGACCTTCTCCTTACCATGGAGACGCTCTGCCGACTGAGCTATTGGGGCGAGCGAGGAAGACATTACACGGTCCGCAGCCGTACACCCAAATCCGTATCCCGGCCCGGCCCGCATCACGATCACCGGCCCTCCCGGCGGCCCCTCGCGCCGCGCCGGACGTCCCGGAATCCCGCGGCGCGGCCGCCCGGGCCGGCGTCCACGGAGGCGGTGTGCGCCGCGTCCACGGAGGCGGTGCGCACCACGCGCGCGGGCGACACGTGTACCGCCTGGGGCGGACCACACCGGTACGACTATTGCGCTCCTACGGGCCCCGCACGGCTCGCCACCCTAGGCTCGACTCGCTCTGCGTGATCTTGGGCGGCGCACAGGCTCGCATCCCTCAGGCCGCCGCCGTCCCGAGCCGTCCCGAACCAGCCCCGGCCCCACCCTGGAGCGCGATGCCCGACAGCCAGCCACAGCCGCAGCCGCCGTCGAACCCGTCGGGCTCCTCCGGTTTCCCGGGCCCGTCCGAGCAGAGCGCCCTGTTGTTGTGCGGGGCGCGGCTCAACGACGGCCGGACGGTGGACGTACGGCTGGGCGGCGGGCGCATCGAGGCCGTCGGCACGGCCGGCAGCCTCGCGCCGGGCCCGCTGCGCACCGGCGCCTCCCGGGTGGACCTGAGCGGCTATCTGCTCCTGCCGGCCCCGGCCGAACCCCACGCCCACGGCGACACCGCCCTGTCCGCCGAGCACCCCGGCCCGGTCTCGTACGCCCCCGAGGACGTCCAGCGGCGGGTCACGGAGGCCGCGCTGCTCCAGCTGGGGCACGGCGCGACGGCGGTACGCGCGCACGTGCGGGTGGGCGACGTCCAGGGGCTCGGCGCCCTGGGCGCGGTTCTCCAGGCGCGGCGGTCGCTGCGGGGGCTCGCGGAGCTGACCACGGTGGCGATGCCGCGGCTGCTGACCGGGGTGGCCGGGGCCGACGGGCTCGCGGTGCTGCGGGACGCGGTGAAGATGGGCGCGTCCGTGGTGGGCGGCTGCCCGGACCTGGACCCGGATCCGACCGGCTATGTGGAGGCGGTGCTGGAGGTGGCCTCCGAGCACGGCTGCCCGGTCGACCTGCACACGGACGCCGCCGACCCGGCCCGGCTGTCCCGGCTCGCGGCCATGGCGGGGGGCCTGCGCCCCGGCGTGACGATCGGGCCCTGCGCCGGTCTCGCGCGCCTGCCCGCCGAGGCGGCCGCGCGCCTCGCGGACCAGCTGGCGGCCGCCGGCGTGACGGTGGTGTGCCTGCCCCAGGGCGGCTGCTCCGGCACGGACCGGCGGGGCACGGCTCCGGTACGGCTGCTGCGCGCCGCCGGGGTCCGGGTGGCGGCCGGCAGCGGCGCCCTGCGCGATGCCTCGAACCCCGTCGGCCGCGCCGACCCCCTGGAGGCGGCCTACCTCCTCGCCTCCGCCCACGGCCTGCGC
The DNA here is from genome assembly GCF_055581605.1 of Streptomyces sp. NPDC031418. Lineage (NCBI taxonomy): Bacteria > Bacillati > Actinomycetota > Actinomycetes > Kitasatosporales > Streptomycetaceae > Streptomyces > Streptomyces sp. NPDC031418. The sequence goes on along the minus strand of NZ_JBVIJC010000015.1, from coordinate 21,914 downwards.
CCCGAGGACGCCTACGACGCCGTGAGCGCCTCCGCGCGGGCGGCGCTGGGGCTGCCGGACGTACGGCTGGAGGCGGGCTTCCCCGCCGAGCTGCTGGCCGTCCGCGGCGACCGCCTGGCCGGCGCCCTCTCCCTGGCCTACAGCCGGATCGTGGTGCACCGGGGCCGCGTGGTGGCCCGCACGAGCGCGGTCCGGGAGTACTGCAACTCGACGACGACAGCAGAACTGGGCCTCCCCCGCCAGGGCCGCGGCGAGCCGTCGTAGGCGGGGCGGGAGGTCGTGAGCGGGATTTCTGCGCCCTCCGGTCACGGCGATCAAGTCATGCGGCGAATGCGGCCATTCGGGCGTACGGTCGGAAACATGCGCATTGTCATCGCTGGTGGTCATGGTCAGATCGCGCTGCGGCTGGAGCGTCTGCTCTCCGCGCGCGGGGACGAGGTCGCGGGGATCATCCGCAAGCCGGAGCAGGGCGACGATCTGCGGGCGGCCGGGGCCGAACCGGTCCTGCTCGACCTGGAGTCCACCACGGTGGAGGGGGTCGCGGCGTACCTCCAGGGCGCGGACGCGGCGGTCTTCGCGGCCGGCGCCGGTCCGGGCAGCGGCACGCACCGCAAGGAGACGGTGGACAAGGGCGCGGCGGTGCTGTTCGCGGACGCGGCCGTACGCGCGGGCGTGCGTCGCTTCGTCATCGTGTCCTCCATGGGCGCGGACCCGGCACACCAGGGCGACGACGTGTTCGACGTGTATCTGCGGGCGAAGGGCGAGGCGGACGCCCATGTGGCCCGCCAGCAGGCTCTGGACTGGACGATCCTGCGTCCGGGTTCGCTGACGGACGAGGCGGGGACCGGCCTGGTCCGGCTGGAGGCGCACACGGGGCGCGGCGAGGTCAGCCGGGACGATGTGGCGGCCGTTCTCGCGGAGCTGGTGGACACGCCGGCGACGGCGGGGCTGACGCTGGAGCTGATCGGCGGCTCGACGCCGGTGTCGGTCGCGGTGAAGTCGATCGCCGGGAACTGAGGGCGGCCGTCGGCCGTTGCACGGGTAGGCCCCCGCTGCCGGCCCGGCGGGGCGTCAGATGTCAGAACAGCGGCAGCTGTCCGGGGAATTCGGGCACGACGTATCCGTCCAAGGACGGCTGGACCGCACCCAGTTGTGCCTGCCGTCGGGACCCGGCGCAGGAGACGAGTTCGCCGTGTTCCCGCGCCCCGGGCGGGTCGTGCCGTGCGAAGCGGCCCGCGACGACGGCAATGTCTCGGCGGCACACGGGGCAGGTTCGGCGTCGGGAGGACATGCCGCCAGTGTGCCCCGTACCCGCGCGCGGGTGAACCGCCGTCAGGTCCGCGTCTCCGCTTCCCATCGGTCCGGCCCCACCCCGCGCCAGTCGATCAGGGGCGAGTCGGCCACCTGTTCCGGCTCGATCTCCAGCCCGGCCCGGCGCAGGAATTCGACCAGGTCCCGCACGTTGTGGGCCAGGCCGAGGATCTCGCCGTCCACCCGGACCCGACGGCCGCCGCTCGAGGAGGGCAGGTGCACGACGATCGGACGTTTCCCGGCCATGGCTCCAGCATCGTCCGGACCGCCCGGCCTCGCACCCGGGCGGTCCGGACGAAGAGCCCCGGCACGGTGTCCGGCCGGCGCGACTCGGCGCACCTTCGGCGCGCGGGCGGGGAAGGACGGTGGCACGCTGGAAGTGCTTCTGCGTGCCCTGACGGCCCTCTGCACAGGTGCGGTCTCTCGTCACCGTTCTGTCACAAGCAGCCGCCGCACGAAACGCCGCCGCTCTCCCACCCTGTCTGGACTCACGTACCACGACCACCCATACCGCGGGCGACAACCAACGACCGAAGCCCGCGGACGACATGACTCAGGGGGACGACACCATGCGTTACAGCAACGGCATCCGCAGGGCGGCTCTGGCGACGACGGCGGCCGCGGGCGTCGCGGCGGCGGTGACCGGCATCCTGCCCGGCACCGCCATGGCGGCGAGCACCACCTCCACCCCGCCGCCCGCCTGCTCGGCCTCCGCCCTTCAGGTCAGCGCCTGGCAGGCCGCCCACCGGCCCGTCGGGACCGGGGTCGGGGCGGCGGTCGTGCAGTTCACCAACGTCTCCCGGACGACGTGCACCCTGAAGGGCCACCCGACCGTCGCGGGCGCCGGCAACGGCTCCCCCGACCACAACGCCCCGCTCAAGGTCACCCCCACCGGCAAGGCGACCACCGTGACGGTCAAGCCGCACGGCAAGGCGTGGCTGAAGCTGACCTTCGTCCAGGTCCAGGGGGAGGCCGACGGCTACTGCGTGTCGGGCGCGAAGCCGGTGGCGTACCCGACGATGGTCATCGGGCTGCCGCACACCGGGAAGCACCAGGTCGGCCTGAAGGACGGGGGGCTGTGGGCCGAGTGTGACAACAAGGTGACCGCCACCGCGGTCTCGTCGGTCAAGCCTTCCTGACCCACCGTCCATCAGCGCAGGTCGGCGACTCGGTGCACCTTCGGTGTGCCGAGTCGCCGCCTGTGCTGATCCAACTCCGGACACGGACAACGACAAAGGCCCCGTGACCTGCTCTCGCAGGTCACGGGGCCTTTGTTCCCGTGTGGCGGCGCCAGGATTCGAACCTGGGAAGGCTGAGCCGGCAGATTTACAGTCTGCTCCCTTTGGCCGCTCGGGCACACCGCCGGGTTTTGCTGCCAGTCGAACCCGCTTTCGCGGTGTTCCCCGGCAACGACGTAAACAATACCCGATGCAGAGGGGTGCTTCGCCACCCGGTTGATCTCCGCCTCACGGGTCGCGGGGTGGCTAGGCTGGTGCGGATGCGGACCGGCATGTCGCCGGGCTCGGCGACTGCCGCCGCGCACGCCGGACCGCACCCGATACACACCCCGATACAAGGAGCCACAGGACATGGCCGACTCCAGTTTCGACATCGTCTCGAAGGTCGAGCGGCAGGAGGTCGACAACGCCCTCAACCAGGCCGCCAAGGAGGTCTCGCAGCGCTACGACTTCAAGGGCGTGGGCGCCTCGATCGCCTGGGTCGAAGGCGACAAGATCCTGATGCAGGCGAACTCCGAGGAGCGGGTCAAGGCGGTCCTCGACGTCTTCCAGTCCAAGCTGATCAAGCGCGGTATCTCGCTGAAGGCGCTGGATGCGGGCGAGCCCCAGGTCTCCGGCAAGGAGTACAAGATCTTCGCGTCGCTCCAGGAGGGCATCTCCCAGGACAACGCGAAGAAGGTGGCGAAGATCATCCGCGATGAGGGCCCCAAGGGCGTCAAGGCGCAGGTCCAGGGCGATGAGCTGCGGGTCAGCTCCAAGAGCCGTGACGACCTCCAGACCGTGATCGCCCTGCTGAAGGGCAAGGACTTCGACTTCGCGCTTCAGTTCGTGAACTACCGCTAGCCGACGCCGCCGGTTCGGCAAGGGCGGCCGCCCCGGTCCGGGTGGGCGCCCTCCTCCTGCTCCGGCCGGTTGCGCCGCTCAGTAGGGTGCAGGCCATGTCAGCGACCGAGAACGGCCTGCGCCGCACCCTGGGCCTGCGCGACGCCGTCGTCGTCGGCCTCGGCTCGATGATCGGCGCCGGGGTCTTCTCCGCGTTCGGGCCGGCCGCGCACGCGGCCGGTTCGGGCCTGCTGCCCGCGCTCGCGGTCGCGGCCGTGGTGGCCTACTGCAACGCGATGTCCTCGGCCCGGCTCGCCGCCCGCTATCCGGCCTCCGGCGGGACCTATGTGTACGGGCGGGAACGGCTCGGTGCCTTCTGGGGCTATCTCGCCGGCTGGGGGTTCGTGGTCGGCAAGACGGCCTCCTGCGCGGCCATGGCGCTCACGGTGGGCAGCTATGTGTGGCCGGGGCAGGCGCACGCGGTGGCGGTCGCGGCCGTGGTCGCGCTGACCGCCGTGAACTACGGCGGCATCCAGAAGTCTGCGTGGCTGACGCGCGTGATCGTGGCCGTGGTGCTGGCGGTTCTCGCCGCCGTGGTGGCCGTCTGCCTGGCCTCCGGGCAGGCGGACGCGGGGCGGCTGGACATCGGGCTGTCGTCCGGAGCCGGCGGGGTGCTCCAGGCGGCCGGGCTGCTGTTCTTCGCGTTCGCCGGGTACGCGCGGATCGCAACCCTCGGCGAGGAGGTGCGGGATCCGGCGCGCACCATCCCGCGCGCGATTCCGCTGGCCCTGGGGATCGCCCTGGTGGTGTACGCGTGCGTGGCCGTCGCGGTGCTCGGCGTCCTCGGCGCGGGACGGCTCGGGCAGGCGTCGGCGCCGCTGGCCGACGCGGTGCGCGCGGCCGGGGTTCCGGGGCTCGTGCCGGTGGTGCGGGCGGGGGCGGCGGTGGCGGCGCTGGGTTCGCTGCTGGCGCTGATCCTGGGCGTGTCCCGTACGACGCTCGCCATGGCCCGGGACGGGCATCTGCCGGGCGCGCTGGCAGCCGTACATCCGCGTTTCCAGGTGCCGTACCGGGCGGAGTTGGCGGTGGGCGCGGTGGTCGCCGTACTGGCCGCGACGGTGGACGTGCGCGGCGCGATCGGCTTCTCCTCCTTCGGGGTGCTGGCCTACTACGCGGTCGCCAACGCCTCCGTGTGGACGCTGAGTCCGGCCCCGGCGTCCCGGGTGGTTCCGGTGGCGGGGCTGCTGGGCTGCGCCACGCTGGCGTTCGCCCTGCCGACGGTCTCGGTGGCCGTCGGCGCGGGTGTGCTGGCGCTGGGTGCGGCGGCCTACGGCGTACGGCGGTGGCGGGCGGGCCGGCGCGGGCGCTGACGCGTCCTCAGCCCGCGAACGGCTGGTCCGTGCGGACGATGTCGCGGCCCAGCGGCAGCAGCGAGACCGGGATCAGCTTGAAGTTGGCGATGCCGAACGGGATGCCGATGACCGTGATGCACAGGGCGATGCCGGTGACGATGTGGGTGAGCGCCAGCCACCAGCCGGCCAGGACCAGCCACAGGACGTTGCCCAGGCAGGACGGGGCGCCCGCGTCCCGGCGTTCGACCGTGGTGTACCCGAAGGGCCACAGGGCGTAGACGCCGATGCGGAAGGCGGCTATGCCGAAGGGGATGCCGATGACCGTGATGCACAGCAGGACACCGGCGAGGAGATAGCCGAGGAAGAGCCAGAAGCCGCTCAGGACGAGCCAGATGAGGTTCAGGATGGTCTTCACTGGTAACCACCTGCCATTTTCTCGAGCCGGGCGATGCGGTCCGCCATCGGCGGGTGCGTGGAGAACATCTTCGACAGCCCCTGACCCGCGCGGAACGGGTTGGCGATCATCATGTGGCTCGCGGTCTCGATGCGGGGCTCTGGCGGCAGCGGAAGCTGCTGGGTGCCCGTCTCCAGTTTGCGCAGGGCGCCGGCGAGGGCGAGCGGGTCGCCGGTGAGCTGGGCGCCCGAGGCGTCCGCCTCGTACTCGCGGGAGCGGCTGATGGCCAGCTGGATGAGGCCGGCCGCGAGCGGGCCGAGGATCATGATCAGGAGCATGCCGAGCAGGCCGGGGCCGTCGTCGTCGTCCGAGCGGCCGACCGGGATGAGCCAGGCGAAGTTCACCAGGAACATGATCACCGAGGCGAGGGCGCCGGCGACCGAGGAGATGAGGATGTCGCGGTTGTAGACATGGCTCAGCTCGTGGCCGATGACGCCGCGCAGCTCGCGCTCGTCCAGCAGGCGCAGGATGCCCTCGGTGCAGCACACGGCCGCGTTGCGCGGGTTGCGGCCGGTCGCGAAGGCGTTGGGCGCCTCCGTCGGGGAGATGTACAGCCGGGGCATGGGCTGGCGGGCCTGTGTGGACAGCTCGCGCACCATCCGGTAGAGCGCCGGCGCCTCGAACTCGCTGACCGGGCGGGCGCGCATCGCGCGGAGCGCCAGCTTGTCGCTGTTCCAGTACGCGTACGCGTTCGTGCCGAGGGCGATGAGGACCGCGACGATCAGTCCGGCGCGTCCGAAGAAGCTGCCGATGACGATGATGAGCGCCGACAGTCCCCCGAGGAGGACTGCGGTCCTGAGCCCGTTGTGCCGGCGGTGCACGGTACGCCCTCCAAGTGGTGCGGCAGGGGACCCTCTGCCTGCGGATGTGCTTGCTCGGGTCGCGTTGCTCGTGTCCTTGGCCCACCGGTGCCGTGGTGCCGACTCCAGTGGACCCTCCCGCAATGGTCAACGCCAGGCGGGCGGCGCGAGTTCCCTGGTGCGGGCGGTGCCGTGGCTCGGCCGTACGGGTGAGGCGGCTCAGAACAGGCCGGTGGCCGCGAAGCGCAGGACCAGCTGGGGGGCTCCGGACAGGACGACGCCGAGGACGCCGGTGAGGGCGATCGCGGCCGTCAGCGGGGCCGGGACGCGGTGCCGGGCGGCCTCCCCCTCGGGCGCGCGGAACAGCAGGGCCGTCCACTGGAGGTAGTAGAACAGCGCGATCACCACGTTGACGGCCATGACGACGGCGAGCCAGCCGAGGCCCGCGTCGACGGCCGCCGAGAAGACGGTGACCTTCGCGAACAGGCCGATGACGCCCGGCGGCAGCCCGGCCAGGCAGAGCAGGAAGAAGGCCAGCAGCAGCGCCGTCAGCGGGTTGGTGGCGTACAGGCCGCGGTAGTCGCTGATCCGGTTGAGCGCGCGGCCGCGGCCCACCACGGCGGCGACCGCGAAGGCACCGAGGTTCACGGCGGCGTACATCAGGGCGTACGCGACGGTGGAGCCGACCGCCTTGTGGGGGTCCTTGGCGTATCCGGCGGCGGCGATCGGCACCAGCAGGTAGCCGGCCTGGCCGACGGAGGACCAGGCGAGCAGCCGTACGGCGCTGTACGCGCGCGTGGCCTGCTGGCGCAGGGCGCCGAGGTTGCCGACGGTCATGGTGAGCGCGGCCAGGGCGGCGAGCGCGGGCCCCCAGACGTCGGCGTACGACGGGAAGGCGACGACGGTGACCAGGATCAGCCCGGAGAAGCCGACCGCCTTGCCGACGACCGACAGATAGGCGGCGACGGGCAGCGGCGCGCCCACATAGGTGTCGGGCACCCAGAAGTGGAAGGGCACGGCTGCCGTCTTGAAGGCGAAGCCGACCAGGGTGAGGACGACGCCGGTCTGGGCGAGGGTGTGCAGCTGTCCGTCGACGTGCGGCAGCCGCTGGGCGACCTGGGTGAGGTAGAGGGTGCCGGTGGTGGCGTAGACGAAGCTGATGCCCATCAGGCTGACCGCGGTGGCGGTGACCGAGGACAGGAAGAACTTCAGCGCGGCCTCGGAGGAGCGCTTGTCGCCGTGCCGGATGCCGACGAGCGCGAAGGCGGGCAGGGAGGCGACCTCCAGCGCGACGACCAGGGTGGCCAGGTCGCGGGAGGCGGGCAGCAGGGCGGCACCGGCGGCGGAGGACAGCAGCAGGAACCAGAACTCGCCCGCGGGGACGCGGCGCCGGTCGTCGGCGAGGTTCGTGACGGACAGCAGGGCGGCCAGCAGGGCGCCGCCGAGGACCAGGAACTGGATGACGAGCGTGAAGTGGTCGGCGGTGTAGCTGCACGCGCGCGCGTGGCCGCCGGTGCAGAAGGTGCTGCGGTCGCCGTGCAGGAGGGGCAGCAGCAGCAGCGCGGCCACGGCCAGTCCGGCGACCGAGACCCAGCCGAGGACGGCCTTGCGGGCCTCGGGCAGGAACAGGTCGGCAACGAGGACGGCGAGCGCCACGACAGCGGCGACGGTGGGCGGGGCGATGGCGAGCCAGTCGACGGACTGGACCGCCGAGGCGGCCAGCGGCTGGGCCAGGGCGCTCATCGGGTGCCTCCTGCGAGGAGCTGGTGCACGGCCGGGTCGGTCAGGCCGAGCAGGGCCCGGGGCCAGAGTCCGGCGACGAGGGTGAGGGCGACGAGCGGGGTCCAGGCCGCGAACTCGTACCCGTGGACGTCGGCGAGTGCCGGGACCTCCCGCTCCGCGCCGCCCATGCAGACGCGGCGGACCACGATCAGCATATACGCGGCCGTGAGCAGGGTGCCGAACGCGCCGATCGCCATGAAGGTGAGGAAGGCGGGCCGGCTGAGGTCGGCGGCGGGCTTGAACGCGCCGAACAGGGCCAGCATCTCGCCCCAGAACCCGGCGAGCCCGGGGAGGCCGAGCGAGGCGACCGCGCCGAAGGCGAGCAGCCCGCCGAGCCGCGGGGCCCTGCCGTACAGCGCGGCGCCCGACTCCTCGGCCAGCGTGTCCAGGTCGGTGCTGCCGGTGCGGTCCTTGAGGGCGCCGACCAGGAAGAACAGGAGGCCGGTGATGAGGCCGTGGGCGATGTTGGCGAACAGGGCGCCGTTCACACCGGTCGGGGTCATGGTGGCGATGCCCAGCAGGACGAAGCCCATGTGGCCGACGGAGGAGTAGGCGATCAGCCGCTTCAGGTCGCCCTTCGCGCCCCGCTTGGCCAGGGCGAGACAGGCCAGGGACCCGTAGATGATCCCGACCACGGCGAAGGCCGCGAGGTACGGCGCGAAGGTGTGGAAGCCGTCGGGCGCCACCGGCAGCAGAATCCGGACGAACCCATACGTACCCATCTTCAACAGGACACCGGCCAGCAGGACCGAGCCGACGGTCGGCGCGGCGGTGTGGGCGTCGGGCAGCCAGCTGTGCAGCGGCCACATCGGGGTCTTGACCGCGAGCCCGATCCCGATCGCCAGAACGGCGATGACCTGCACGGACGTGGTCAGCGACCGGCCGTTGTCAGTGGCGAGTGCCACCATGTCGAAGGTGCCCGCCTTGATTCCGATCAGGAGCAGGCCGAGCAGCATGACGACGGAGCCGAGCAGCGTGAAGAGGATGAACTTCCACGCGGCCCGGGTCCGCCCCTCGCCGCCCCAGCGGGCGATGAGGAAGTACATCGGGATGAGCACCGTCTCGAACGCCAGGAAGAACAGCAGCAGATCGAGGACGGCGAAGGTCGCGAGGGTGCCGGACTCGAGCAGGAGCAGCAGCGCGACGAACGCCTTCGGGGACGGGCCCGTGGGCGGCTTGAAGTAGGAGTACAGCGCGCACAGGAAGGTCAGCAGCGCGGTCAGGACCAGAAGGGGGAGGGAGATGCCGTCGATGCCGAGGTGGATCCGCACATCGAGTGCGGGGATCCAGCTGATGTCGGTCGTGGCCTGCATCTTCGACGGATGGTCGTGGTCGAAGCCGAGCGCCAGGGCGATCGCGGCGGCGAGGATCACGCCGGTCACGGTGACACCGTGCCGCAGCACGGCCTGGTCGGGCGACTTCCCCTTCAGCCCGGGCGGGGCGGGGAGCAGAGCGGCGGCGGCGCCGAGGAGCGGGCCGACGACGACGAATGCCAGAAGGAACTGCATCACGGACTCGTTGATATCGATCACGCCTGCTCACGCTCCCGTGGCGACGAGGACGACGGCGACCGCCAGGACGACGGTGCCGGCGAGCAGCGCGCTCACATAGGTCTGCACATTGCCGGTCTGCGCGCGCCGCACCGCGGCCCCGAGCAGCCGGGGCAGGGCGGCGGCCCCGCGGACGTAGGTGTCGACGACCTCGCGGTCGAGGAACCGGACGAGACTCGCCCCGGCCTGGACCGGGCGGACGAACAGCGCCGTGTACACCGCGTCCAGGTGGAAGCCGGCGGCCGCGTGCCGGTGCAGCGGGCCGAGCAGCAGCCGTGCGGGGTCCGCCGGGTCGGGGGCGTAGGCGATGTCGCCGTAGGCCGGCTCGTGGGTGGCGATGGCCTCGGCCTCGACCAGGCCCGCGTCGCCCTCCGGGTGGGCGGCGACCGCGCCGAGCGGGGCGCGGGCGGCGAGCCCGCTGGTCCGCTGCCAGGCGCCGTAGGCGAGCAGTCCGCCGACCAGGGCGAGGCCCGTGCCGAGGATGGAGGTGAGCAGTGTCGGGGTGAGGTCGCGGCCGTCGAACCAGTCGGGCAGCGCGCGGTAGGCGAGCCCGCCGAAGGCCAGGGAGGGCACCGCGAGGACCCACAGGACGACGGTCATGGTCAGCGGCTGGCGGCCGTGGTCCGGGGCCTCGGCGCCCCGGCCGCGGAAGGCCAGCAGCCACAGCCGGGCGGCGTACGCGGCGGTCAGCAGGGCGGTGACCAGGCCCGCGACGAGGACGATCCAGCCGGCGGCGCCCGGCACCCCGGCGGTGTGCCCGTGGGCCGCCTGCTCGGCGGCGCCCAGGACGGACTCCTTGGAGAAGAAGCCGCTGAAGGGAGGGATCGCGGCGAGCGCGAGCAGCGCCACGGTCATCGTCCAGTAGGCGTCCGGGATGCGGTCGCGCAGGCCGTGCATGCGGGACATGGCGGCCAGCGAGTTGGTGCCGGCGGCGTGGATGATCACGCCGGCCGCGAGGAAGAGCAGCGCCTTGAAGGCGCCGTGGGACAGGAGGTGGAAGACCGCGGCACCCCGGTCGCCGGCGGCGAGGGCGCCGGTCATGTAGCCGAGCTGGCCGATCGTCGAGTAGGCGAGGACGCGCTTGATGTCGTCCTGGGCGAGCGCGGCGAGACCGGAGCCGGCCATGGTCACGGCGGCCATCACGGCGAGGACGATCATCGCGGCCGCGGAGGCCTCGAAGACGGGAAGGAGCCGGGCGACGAAGTAGACACCGGCGGCGACCATCGTCGCGGCGTGGATCAGCGCGGAGACGGGCGTCGGGCCCGCCATCGCGTCCGGGAGCCAGGTGTGCAGCGGGAACTGCGCCGACTTGCCGGCCACGCCCGCGAGCAGCAGCAGCGCGATCAGCGTCGGCTGGTGCAGCTGGCCGCTCGCGACGGCGCCGAGGACCCGGGTGATGCGGAAGGAGCCGGCGGCGGTGCCGAGGGCGAACAGGCCGATCAGGAACGGCACGTCACCGAGCTTGGTGACGAGGAAGGCCTTCAGGGAGGCGGCGCGGGCCTCGGGGGTCTCCCAGTAGTGGCCGACCAGGAAGTAGGAGCAGATGCCCATGACTTCCCAGCCGACCAGCAGCACGATCAGGTCGCCGGAGTAGACGACCAGGAGCATCGCGGAGGTGAACAGGGACACGAGCGCGGCATAGGAGGGGTAGCGCGGGTCGTCGCGCAGATAGCCCGTCGAGTAGATCTGCACGCAGGTCGCGACGAAGGCGACCAGGATCGCCACGAGCGCGGCGAAGCCGTCGATGTGCAGGGCCAGCTCGATCGGCACCGAGCCGGTGGGGGTCAGCTCCGTGTGGGCGTCCACGGCCCGGCCGCCGCCCTGGTGGACGGCGACCAGGGCGGCCAGGACGAGCGAGACCAGCGGCGGCAGCACGGCGAGCGGCCGGACGAAGCCGGGGGCGGTGCGGCCGAGCAGCAGGCCCGCCGCGGCACCCAGGAACGGCAGAAGGGGGACGAGGACGGCGAGAGTGGTCGTGGTCACGCGGTGGCCTCAGCCTTCTCGGCCGCGGAGGTGCCGGGACCCTCGGTGCCGGGGCCCTCGGCGGTGTCGCGGAGCTTGTCGATGTCGGAGGTGCCGCGGTTGCGGTAAACGGCGAGCACGATCGCCAGGCCGATGCCGATCTCGGCGGCGGCGATGGCGATGGTGAACAGGGTCAGCGCCTGGCCGGAGTGCAGGGTCTCCCGGGCGGCCCGGCTGAGCCAGACGTCGAAGGCGACCAGGTTGAGGTTGACGGCGTTGAGCATCAGCTCGACCGACATCAGGACCAGGATCGCGTTGCGGCGGGCGAGGACGCCGTACAGGCCGGTGCAGAACAGGAGGGCGGAGAGTACGGCGGGGTAGGCGAGGTGCATCAGCGGGCGCCTTCCTGATCACCGGACGGGGAGTCACCGGACGGGGCAGTGCCGTTCGCACCGACCGTCGTCCCGGCCGCCGTCTCGGCCTTCGCCTTGCGGGACAGCACGATCGCGCCGACCAGGGCCGCGAGGAGCAGCACGGACAGCGCCTCGAAGGGCAGCACCCAGTGCCGGAACAGGCTCTCGCCGGTGACCCGGGTGCTGCCCGCGGCCGGGCCGTCCAGATTGATCCAGGTGGTGCGGAAGGCGTCGACGACCACCCAGACCAGGGCGACCGCGGCGGCCACCGCGACGGTCAGGGCGGCCCAGCGGTTGCCGGAGTCGGCGTCCGGGGAGCGGCCGATGGGGGCCTTGGTGAGCATCAGACCGAACAGGAGGAGGACGACGACGGAACCGACGTAGATCAGGACCTGCACCCAGGCGATGAACTCGGCCGTGAGCAGCAGGTACTCCACGGCGAGCCCGCCGAGCGCGACCACCAGCCACAGGGCGGCGTGCACCAGCTGCCGGGTGGTCACGGTGACGAGGGCGGCGCCGAAGGTGGCCAGGCCGACCAGGACGAAGGCGATCTCGACGCCGGTCGGGGACAGGAAGCCGGGCTGGGCCGCGGCGAGGCTCACGGTCGCGGCGGGGCTCACGGGGCGCCCTCCTGGGGTTCTGCCTGGGCCGCCGCCAGCTTCTCGGCGGTCTTGCGGGCGGCGGCGATCTCCTTGGGCTCCTCCGCCGCGGGGTCCAGGGCGGGCGGGGCCGGGACGGTCCACATCCACTCGCGGAGCTTGTCCCGCTCATGGGTCAGCTCGCGGATGTCGGTCTCGGCGTACTCGAACTCCGGCGACCAGAACAACGCGTCGAAAGGACAGACCTCGATGCAGATACCGCAGTACATGCACAGCGAGAAGTCGATCGCGAACCGGTCGAGGACGTTGCGGCTGCGCTCGCGGCCGCCCGGGGTGGCGGGCGGGACCGTCTCCTTGTGGGAGTCGATGTAGATGCACCAGTCCGGGCACTCGCGGGCGCACAGCATGCAGACCGTGCAGTTCTCCTCGAACAGGCCGATCACACCGCGGGTGCGGGGCGGCAGCTCGGGCAAGGTGTCCGGGTACTGCTCGGTGACCGTCTTCTTCGTCATCGTGCGCAGGGTGACGGCCAGGCCTTTGGCGAGGCCGGAGCCGGGGATGGGGGCCATGGTTAGCCGATCACCACCTTGACGATGCCGGTGAGGGCGATCTGGACGAGTGAGAGGGGGACGAGAAGGGTCCAGGACAGCTTCTGGAGCTGGTCCTCGCGCAGCCGCGGATAGGTCACGCGGAGCCAGATGACGACGAACGCGAGGAGCGCGGTCTTCAGCAGGGTCCAGACCCAGCCAAGGCCGTCGGCGCCCCACGGGCCGTGCCAGCCGCCCAGGAAGAGGACGGTGGTCAGGCCGCACAGGACCACGATCCCCGCGTACTCGGCGAGCAGGAAGAGGGCGAAGCGCAGACCGGTGTACTCGGTGTAGGCGCCGAAGATGATCTCCGAGTCGGCCACCGGCATGTCGAACGGCGGGCGTTGCAGCTCGGCGAGTCCGGCGACGAAGAAGACGAAGGCGCCGATGAGCTGCCAGGGCACCCACCACCAGTGGAAGGCGTGCAGCACGCCGGGCAGTGAGACGGTGCCCGCCGCCATCGCGACCGAGGCGGCGGCGAGCAGCATCGGCAGTTCGTAGGCGAGCAGCTGGGCGGCGGTGCGCAGGCCGCCCAGCAGGGAGAACTTGTTCGCGCTGGCCCAGCCGGCCATGAGGGAGCCGAGCACGCCGACCCCCATCACCGCGAGCACGAAGAACACGCCCGCGTCGACGACCTGGCCGACGGCACCCTCGCCCGGGCCGATCGGGATGGCGAGCAGCACGAGGAGGTACGGCAGCAGCGCCACGGCGGGGGCGAGCTGGAAGATCCGCCGGTCGGCGCCGGCCGGGACGATGTCCTCCTTCTGCGCGAACTTCACGCCGTCCGCGACGAGCTGGGCCCAGCCGTGGAAGCCGCCCGCGTACATCGGACCGAGGCGGCCCTGCATATGGGCCATCACCTTGTGCTCGGTCTGGCCGACGATCAGCGGGAAGGTGAGGAAGACGACGAAGACGATCAGAAGTCGCAGGGCGACGTCCAGCGCGCCGTTCACTGCGGGCCTCCTGCGGGGTCTTCGGGGGTGGGGTCGGGGGCGGACTCCGGGGCCGGCTCGGGGGTGGACGCCTGGTCCTTGTCGGGGGCGGATTCCGGGGCCGAGTCGGGGGCGGACTCCTGGGCCTTGTCGGGGGCGGACTCCTGGGCCGAGTCGGGGGCGGACGCCTGGGCCGAGTCGGGGGCGGACTCCTGGGCCGAGTCGGGGGCGGACTCCTGGGCCTTGTCGGGGGCGTCCCCGGCGGGGCCGGGCTCCGGCTCGTCGAAGGCCGGGCGGGCGTGGTGCCAGGGGGCGTCCGAGCTGCGCGGGGCCGGGCTCCGGCGGGCGGGACGGTCGGTGCCCTCCCCCTCCGTGGGCTCGGCGGGGGCCGGCTCCGCCGCCTGCCTGCGCTGGGAGGCGGAGCCCTGCGAGGCGCTGCGCGCGCGGCGCGGAGGTGCGGCCGACGGTGCCGGGCCGGGCTCGTGCGCGACCGAGGCCTCGGCGGCGGGTCCCTCCTGGGGGGCCGCTGCCGCGGTCCGGGTCGCGTCGCCCTCGGTGGCGGCCTGCCGGAGGTCCGCCGCGTCCTCGGCGCCGGACGCCGCCGTCTGGCTCACCGAGCCCTGACTCGCGGTCCTCGCCCGACGCGGACGCGCGGGGGCAGCGGCACCAGCCACCTCCGGCGTGCCGGCAACATCGGCACCGGCAGTACCGGCGGCACCGGCGGCAGCCCCCTCGGGCGTCTGGCTCGCCGAGCCCTCCGCCGCCGTACGGGTGCGCCGTACCGGACGCTCCCCGGCCGCGCGCGCCGCCGCACCAGCGGCACCCGCCGCACCAGCCGCACGCCCGGCGCCCGCCGCACCCGCCGCGCGGGCCGGACGCGCCGGGCGGGCCGGGGCCGGGGGCAGCTGGCCCTTGAGGGGGCCCCATTCGTTCGGGTCCGGGACGCCGGGCGGCAGCATCTGGCGGCGCTTGGGGCCGCCGTGGTCGGACTCGCCGGGCTCCTTGGCGCCGGGCCAGGCCTTGGCGACCCGGGCGGCGAGGACGAAGTCCTTGCGCAGCGGGTGGCCCTCGAAGTTCTCGGGGAGCAGCAGATGCTCCCGGACGTTCGGGTGGCCCTCGAAGACCACCCCGAACATCTCGTGGGTCTCGCGCTCGTGCCAGGCCGCGCCCGCGAAGACGCCGACGGCGGACGGCAGGGCCGGCGCCGTGTGCGGGACCGTCGTACGGACGAGCAGCCGGCGGACCGGGGACAGGGCGACCAGGTGCGCGGAGACGCGGAAGCCCGTGCCGGGTTCGTCGACCGCGCTCAGCCAGTCGAAGTAGGTGCAGGACAGGGTCGTGCGGGCGGTCTCCAAGGCGGTGAGCCAGGAGGACGGCGGGACGTCCACGGTCAGCAGCTCGTACGACTCCTCGGCCGTGGCGTCCGGGCCGAAGAGTTCCTCGGCGGGGGCGGGCAGCCAGCCGGTCGCGCTCATCGGGAGCCCTCCCCGGCCGGCGGCTTCACCAGGCCGCTCTGGAGGGCGGCCGCGGAGGGGCGGGCCGCGGGGGTGCCGTACCGCTCGCCCAGGGACTCGCGGGCGATCTTCTCCTGGAGCTTGAGGATGCCCTGGAGGAGCGCCTCGGGCCGGGGCGGGCAGCCGGGGACGTACACGTCCACCGGGATGATCTGGTCGACGCCCTTGGTGACCGAGTAGGAGTCCCAGTAGGGGCCGCCGCAGTTGGAGCAGGCGCCGAAGGAGATGACGTACTTCGGCTCGGGCATCTGCTCGTACAGGCGCTTCACGGCCGGGGCCATCTTGTCCGTCACCGTGCCGGACACCACCATCAGGTCGGCCTGGCGCGGACCCGGGGCGAACGGGATGACGCCGAGCCGGATGAAGTCGTGGCGGGCCATCGACGCGGCGATGAACTCGATCGCGCAGCAGGCGAGGCCGAAGTTGAAGACCCAGAGCGAGTAGCGGCGGCCCCAGTTCAGGACCACCTTCATCGGCTCCGGGGCCAGCCTGGCGAGCGCGCCCAGCCGCTTGGGCTCCGGCAGGTAAACGGGATCCGGGTTCACGTCCATGCCAGGACGCCCTTCTTGTATGCGTACAGCAGGCCGACGGCGAGGAAGCCGAGGAAGACGAACATCTCCACGAGGGTCGTCGCGCCGTAGCCGGGGGCGGCGAAGACCGTCGCCCAGGGGAACAGGAAGATCGAGTCGACCGCGAAGATCACGTACAGGAAGGCGTAGACGTAGTAGCGGACCTGGGTGTGGGCCCAGCCCTCGCCGACGGGGTCGACGCCGCACTCGTAGGTCAGCAGTTTCTCGGGTGTCGGCACGACCGGGCGCAGCAGCCGGCCGGCACCGAAGGCGACCGCGACGAACAGCACGCCGACGAGGGCGAGCAGTCCCACGGCCGAGTAGGACCGGAAGTAGCCGGCCGCGATGACGTTCGCCGCGGCGCTCGTCGAGTCCCCCAACGTCTCCCGCACCGTCCGTCCCTCGCTCCCTGACCTCGTGACTTTAGTGAACCCCGTGACGCGCTGATTCGGGGATCTGTACGGACGGGAGTCTAGGCCCTGATAAAGAAGCGGTAAGCAGCCAGTCACGGCGTGAGACAGCCGGGCGGGCCGCGTGAGACGGCCGGGCGGGCCGGAGGAGCCCCCAGGGGAAGCCCTAGGGAGAGTTCGGGGTGGGGGTTTCCCCACCGGCGGAGGGCGGCATACCGCATGGCGCGAAGGACGCGGCACACGGCACGCTGACCGGCATGACCGTTCTCCGCTCCGCCACCGGCGCCGATCGCACCGACGGCGGCCCCGCCGCCCCGCCGCCGCCCCGGTTCGCCTACGACACGCGCACCTGGAAGGAGATCGCGCATCTCCTGCTGAACCTGCCGGTGACGGTGTGCGGCTTCATTTACGCGGTCACGGTCGTGGTCACCGGCGGGATCCTCAGCATCACGGCGATCGGCCTGCCGCTGCTCGCGGTCAGTCTGCTCGGCTCCCGGCAGCTGGGCAAGCTGGAGCGGGCCCGGGCCCGGTGGCTGCTCGGGGTGCGCGTGGAGGAGCCGACGCCGCTGCCCCTGACGAAGGCCGGGAGTCCGGTCCAGCGGCTGTGGCTGGCGCTGAAGGACCCGGTGGGCTGGCGGACCCTGCTCTACGACGTGATCCGGCTGCCCTGGGGCATCCTCACCTTCTGCACGGTCCTGACCTCGCTGTTCGTGCTGTGGCCGGTGCTGCCGTACCTCGCGCGCGGGATGGCGAACGTGGACCGGGCCATGGTGCGCGGCCTGCTGTCGCCCTCCGACGAGCTGGAGCGGCGGATCGCCGAGCTGGAGTCGGACCGCGGGATCGTGGTGGACACGGCGGCGGCCGACCTGCGGCGCATCGAGCGGGATCTGCACGACGGGGCGCAGGCCCGCCTGGTCAACCTGGCCATGGGGCTCGGCCTGGCCAAGGAGAAGCTGCTGGAGGATCCGGACGCCGCCGCGGAGATGGTGGCGGAGGCGCACGGCGAAGTGAAGCTGGCCCTCCAGGAGCTGCGCGATCTGGCGCGGGGCATCCATCCGGCGGTCCTCACCGACCGGGGTCTGGACGCCGCGCTGTCCTCGGTCGCCGCCCGCTGCACGGTGCCGGTGCGGGTGACCGTGGAGCTGGCCGCCCGGCCGGCCCCGGCCATCGAGGGCATCGCCTACTTCACCGTCTCCGAGCTGCTCCAGAACATCAGCAAGCACAGCGGGGCCCGGTCCGCGTCGGTGGACGTGTGGCGCTCCGCGGACCGGCTGCTGATGCAGGTCCGGGACGACGGCCGGGGCGGGGCCCGGCTGGACGGCGGCAGCGGCATGCGGGGCCTGGCGGACCGGCTCGGCGCGGTGGACGGCCTGTTCGCGGTCGACTCACCGGACGGCGGCCCGACGGTGATCACGGCGGAGCTGCCGTGGCGGGACCGCACGGAGTAGCGGAGTGGGGAGGGGAGGTGGGGAAAACCCCCCTTCCGAGACGCCGACGGTCTCCATGGCCCGGGCCCGCCGCGCCGCACGATCCTGGGGACACGGCCGAACCGCCGCCGGACGAGGAGAGACGGGGACGACATTCCATGCCCAGCACCTACCAGCACGAGGACGGACAGCCGTACCGGGACCTCGGACGGACCCGAACCCGGACCGGAAGCGGAACCGGAACCGGAACCGGCTCCGGCCCCCGGCTGCCGCTCGCGCTCCGGACCCCCCTGGAGGCACGCAGCTGGCGCGAGTTCGGCTATGTCCTGCTGAGCCTGCCGGTATCGATCGCCCTGTTCAGCTGGGCGGTGACCATGGTGTCGCTCGGGGCGGGCCTGCTGGTGACCTTCCTGGGCGTCCCGGTGCTGGCGGCGGCGCTGGCCGGCTGCCGCGGCTTCGGCGCGCTGGAGCGGGCCCGGGCGCGCGGGCTGCTGCGGCTGGACGTGGCCGAGCCGGAGCCGCTGCGCCCGCGCAAGCGGAGCGTGGCGGCCTGGATGGGCGCGGTCCTGCGCAGCGGCACCTCCTGGCGGCAGCTGCTGTACGCGCTGGTGCAGTTCCCCTGGGCGGTGTTCTCCTTCTCGGCGGCGGTGACCTTCTGGACGACCGGCTGGGCGCTGCTGACGTATCCGCTGTGGTGCTGGGCCTTCCCGATGTACGGCGGCCAGGGCGGCCTTCAGCTGTACGGCGACGAGCACCACCGGATCTATCTCGACAACCCCTTCGAGATCACCGTGACCGCGCTGGTCGGACTGCTGTTCACGCTGGTCGCGCCGTGGCTCGTACAGGCTCTGACGACCGTGGACCGGGTGCTGGTGCACGGGCTGCTGGGGCCGTCGCGGCTGTCGGCGCGGGTGGTGGAGCTGGAGTCGGACCGGGGGGTCGTGGTGGACACGGCGGCGGCCGACCTGCGGCGCATCGAGCGGGATCTGCACGACGGGGCGCAGGCCCGGCTGGTCGGTCTCGCCATGGATCTGGGGCTGGCGAAGGAGAAGCTCCGGGAGGACCCGCGGGCGGCGGCGCGGATGGTGGAGGAGGCGCACGGCGAGGTGAAGACCGCGCTCCAGGAGCTGCGCGATCTGGCCCGGGGTATCCATCCGGCCGTCCTCACCGACCGGGGCCTGGACGCCGCGCTGTCCTCGGTCGCCGCCCGCTGCACGGTTCCGGTGACCGTCGAGGTGGACCTGCCGGGCCGCCCGGCGCCGGCCATCGAGGGCATCGCCTACTTCACCGTCTCCGAGCTGCTCCAGAACATCAGCAAGCACAGCGGGGCCCGGTCCGCGACGGTGGACGTGTGGCGCTCCGCGGACCGGCTGATGCTCCAGGTCACCGATGACGGGGTGGGCGGTGCGGACGCCTCCGGCGGCTCGGGACTGGCCGGGCTGGCCGGCCGGCTGAAGGCCGTGGACGGCATCCTCGTGATCGACTCCCCGGCGGGCGGCCCCACCCGGGTCACCGCGGAACTGCCCTGGCGCACCGCCTTGTGAGCCCTGGCGCACCGCCATGTGATCCGCGCGGCGCCCCCCGCCCCCGTGGAATGCTGGTCCCGCGCAGACAGCAACGGACAGCGAAGGACGCCGGCACGGGCGGCGGGGGACGGGGGATCGTGGAGAACAGGGTGCGGGTGCGGGTCGTCATCGCCGAGGACTCGGTGCTGCTCAGGGAGGGCCTGACCCGGCTGCTGACGGACCGCGGGCACGAGGTGGTGGCCGGTGTCGGGGACGCCGAGGCGCTGCTCAAGACCATCGCCGACCTGGACGCGCAGGGCGAGGTGCCGGACGTCGTGGTGGCGGACGTACGGATGCCGCCGACCCACACCGACGAAGGCGTCCGGGCCGCCGTACAGCTGCGCAGGACGCATCCGGGACTCGGGGTGCTGGTGCTCTCGCAGTACGTGGAGGAGCGCTACGCCACCGAGCTGCTGGCCGGTTCCAGCCGGGGCGTGGGCTATCTGCTGAAGGACCGGGTCGCGGAGGTCCGCGAGTTCGTGGACGCGGTGGTGCGGGTCGCCGAGGGCGGTACGGCGCTCGACCCGGAGGTCGTCGCGCAGTTGCTGGGCCGCAGCCGCAAGCAGGACGTGCTGGCGGGGCTCACCCCGCGGGAGCGCGAGGTGCTCGGTCTGATGGCCGAGGGCCGTACGAACTCGGCGATCGCCCGGCAGCTTGTGGTCAGCGACGGCGCCGTGGAAAAACACGTCAGTAACATCTTCTCGAAGCTGGGGCTGGCTCCGAGCGACGGCGACCACCGGCGGGTTCTGGCCGTTCTGACGTATCTGAACTCCTGAACTCTCACCGTCACCCGGGTACTCGGCCGAAGAGGACGCACGGAAAGACGCACGGAAACGTGCCGGACCACAGAGGCCGGGGCACGACGGGGGAACGCGCGACGGATTCTTGATCGGAATTTCAGCGGCGCGGGCCCCCGGTGAGGGACAGTGAGAAGCAGCGCGACAGGCCATCCCGAAACGCCGCCCAATCTTCGGATCGGCTCGGGAAGGCGACCCTAACCGACGTAGGGTTGATCCAGGGATGGTCCGTGGTACGACCACCCACGGACAGCCGCCTCGAAGGAGGTCCAGTTCAGTGACCAGCCAGGTCAGCAGCCCAACGGAGCAGACCGACGGAACGGTCGTCGGAGAGCAGCGGAAGCCCGGCGGCGCGAAGGACGTGCGGCGTCTGGACCGGGTGATCATCCGGTTCGCGGGGGACTCGGGTGACGGTATGCAGCTCACCGGTGACCGGTTCACCTCGGAGACCGCTTCTTTCGGCAACGACCTTTCCACCCTGCCGAACTTTCCCGCCGAGATCCGCGCCCCCGCCGGCACCCTGCCCGGTGTCTCCAGCTTCCAGCTGCACTTCGCCGACCACGACATCCTCACCCCCGGCGACGCCCCGAACGTGCTCGTCGCGATGAACCCGGCCGCACTCAAGGCCAACACCGGCGACCTGCCCCGCGGCGCGGAGATCATCGTCAACACCGACGAGTTCACTCCCCGCGCGCTGCAAAAGGTCGGCTACAGCGCCGACCCGCTCCAGGACGGCTCCCTGGACGGCTACCACCTCCACCCCGTGCCCCTGACCACCCTCACGGTGGAAGCGCTCAAGGACTTCGACCTGTCCCGCAAGGAAGCCGAACGCAGCAAGAACATGTTCGCGCTCGGCCTGCTCTCCTGGATGTACCACCGGCCCACCGAGGGCACCGAGACCTTCCTGCGGCAGAAATTCGCGAAGAAGCCTCAGATCATGGCGGCGAACATCGCCGCGTTCCGCGCGGGCTGGAACTTCGGCGAGACCACCGAGGACTTCGCCGTCTCCTACGAGGTCGCCCCCGCCACCACCGCCTTCCCCGTGGGCACCTACCGCAACATCTCCGGCAACCTCGCCCTGGCCTACGGCCTGATCACCGCCTCCCGCCAGGCCGACCTGCCCCTCTACCTCGGCTCCTACCCCATCACCCCCGCCTCCGACATCCTCCACGAACTGTCCAAGCACAAGAACTTCGGCGTGCGCACCTTCCAGGCCGAGGACGAGATCGCCGGCATCGGCGCCGCCCTCGGCGCCGCCTTCGGCGGCTCCCTCGCCGTCACCACCACCTCCGGCCCCGGCGTGGCCTTGAAGTCGGAGACGATCGGGCTGGCGGTCTCCCTGGAACTGCCGCTTTTGGTGGTGGACATCCAGCGCGGCGGGCCCTCCACCGGCCTGCCCACCAAGACCGAACAGGCCGACCTGCTCCAGGCCATGTTCGGCCGCAACGGCGAAGCCCCCGTCCCCGTCATCGCCCCACAGACCCCGGCGGACTGCTTCGACGCCGCCCTGGAAGCCGCCCGGATCGCGCTGACCTACCGCACCCCCGTCATGCTCCTGTCCGACGGATACCTGGCCAACGGATCCGAGCCCTGGCGCATCCCCGACCTGACCGAACTGCCCGACCTGCGCGTGCAGTTCGCCACCACCCCCAACCACACCCTCGCCGACGGCACCGAAGTCTTCTGGCCCTACAAACGCGACCCCCACACCCTCGCCAGGCCGTGGGCGATCCCCGGCACCCCCGGCCTGGAACACCGCATCGGCGGCATCGAGAAACAGGACGGCACCGGCAACATCTCCTACGACCCGGCCAACCACGACCTCATGGT
>NZ_JBVIJC010000014.1:32636-221805 GCF_055581605.1 Streptomyces sp. NPDC031418 | reverse complement strand
GATCAAGTGGGGCCTGGACTACATGAACTCCCGCTACGGCAGCCCGGTCAAGGCCTGGTCCTTCTGGCAGGCCAACGGCTGGTACTGAGCCGTTCAATCTCCAAGGCAGGCGCACCACCACAGCGGCCCACCGGCCGCACCCCACACCCGCGCCTCACGTGCTCACGCCCCCGCCCCCGGCGGGGGCGCACGCGTATGCACGCAAAGGCACTCGCCCCCCGGTGTTCGGGGCTTTCCCGGGCTGGGATGGCTGGGGCGGGAGACGCGGGTTGCTATACGGGGCCGGAGGCCCGGCTCGGTGGGCTCGTGGGAAGACGCAGGGCGCCGCCCTTGCCCGCCTCTTCGGGCCTTGTCCTGGGCGAGCCGGCCGGCCTCGTTACGGTCCGCGTGCGTCTGGCATCCTCGCTCGCTGATCAGGTCCCGCAGCTGCGCCTCCATCTCCAGCCTGCTCCGCGAAGGGCAGGCAGCAACGGCCCAGCGCCGCGCCCGGCCGGGAAGGGCAGGGGTGCGGCGCTGCGGGGCGGTGCTGCTGGTTGGCAGTGCCGGTGACGACGAGGCACTGGTCTGTGCGGCAGGTCCATGGCGACCTGAAGGCGTCAGTGCCTGGGCGCGCTGGCCGGACGGCGTCCCTCTCCGGCCGGCCAGAAGCCTTCACGACTTGCGCACCGACAGCAGGAAGGACCTGCCCGCCAAAGATCCACGGTCTTTCGTGGCGCACTTGTTGAAAAACGGCGTTCAGGTTCGATTCCCGCCTGTCCGGCGTGCGGTCGCGGGCCTGAGGGCCCGGCCGGGATCGGTGCCGTACGCGGACGTGCCCGGGCGGCGAGTTCCTCTTCCGCTCGCACGCACAGGCCCAGCGCCCAGGAGCGCACACCCTGGGCGCCTTCCCAGGTGGCGCCGAGGCCCGCTGGCGAGGGGTGTTGCCGCCAGCGCGTGGAGGAGGCGGCGCGAGTCGCGGCTCAGTACTGCCAAGCTGTCGTCAGGGCCCAGCACGGGAAAGTACGGAACGTCGCGCACCGTGCTCTGCACCAGGGACGCGATTGTCCCGCCCCACCCCCTGTCATCACCCCGCCCTCCCCGTGCTAGGTTGCCCCCTTGATCGTGAAGGTTATGGGGGGGCCTTTCATGAAGCTGGCGCGATTCTCGCCGCCGACCGCCGCAGCGCTGCTCCTGGGACTGACAACTGTCCTCGGCCCCGCCGCGGTCGACTCGTACGCGTCCTCGGACACACCGCTGCCGATCGCGCACTTCTCGCACATGGTCGTGGACGAGGTGCACGGACATCTGTTCATCAGCGGCGGCGCCGGCACCGACGGCATTCTCGTCACCGACCTCGACGGCACGAACCCGACGACGATCGGTGGTGAGCCGGGTGCCACCGCTCTGGCCCTCTCCGAGGACGGATCCGCGCTGTACGCGGCTCTCCCGGACAGGGACGCGATCGCGGCGATCAGCACGCAGAAGCTGACCGAGTCGGCTCGCTACAGCACGGGCGCGGGCACCCGTCCCAACTCGCTGGCCGTCGCCGGGGGCACCCTCTGGTTCGGCTACGGTACGGCGGGCGCCGGCGGCATCGGGTCCATCGACAACGCCGGTACGGTCACCCTGCGCCAGGATTCCGGCAGTTGGGCAGCAGCACCCGTACTGGCGACGACCCCGACGCCCTCCGGCGTACTCGCGGCCGCCGCGCAGACCGGCGACACCTCCACCGTTGTCACGTACCGGGCCGGGGACGGGGCACTGACCCGGCAGGCCGCGAAGGTACTGCCCGTCCCCGACCTGAGCGACCTCGCACTCACCGCGGACGGGCAGTACCTGGCCGTCCCGTCGGTCCCCGGCGCGACCGCCAATCGGTACCGCACCTCGGATCTCGCGGTCGACGGGCAGTTCGCCTCGGCGGTGGGCGGCCACTCGGTCGCCGTGGCCCCGGACGGCAGCATGGCCGTCAGCTTCCACGGACTGATGACCTTCCCGGAAACGGGCGAGGGCTACTACACCGAGTACTTCTACGACCCGAAGCTGAACTCCGCCGCCCACGGCCTCGCCTGGGCACCCGACGCAAGCCGGCTCTACGGCGTAGCCGTCGACGCCCTCGGGGGAACCCCGACGCTCCACATCTCCCGCAATCCGGAAACCGCGCCGGTCACGCTCTTGGGGCACGGGACCGTTCCGCTCGCCCCCGGCGAGCCCTATTCGTTCGTCGTGTCGCCCGATTCGCCCCTCAGCCTCGACGCCGGGCAGCCCATGCTTCCGGGCACCGTCCGCATCACACGCTACGACGACGCCGACCCGGACGGCGTGCTCGTCCCGGACCTGACGACCACCCCGGCACGGATCCCCTTCGACTTCTTCGGCTCCTACCACGTCGACGGCACGGCTCCTGCCACCGGGAAACTGAGCTTCCGCGTCGACTACTCCGGAAGCGGCCACTACGCACCGGCCGGCCGCACCTTCGACATCCCCGTGGCCACGTACGCGCCCACCATGACGCTGTCCGCTCCTTCCGTGGCCGACCGTGCAGCGCCGCTCACCGTCAACGGCCACCTCACCTGGCCACACGCGCATGTGACGACCGGGGCGGTGCACGTCGTCGAGACCGACCTGGCGCACCCGCACGGCTACGCGGTGGGCACCCTGCCGATAGCCGCCGACGGCAGCTTCGCCTTCCACGACATCCCGCAGGTCGGCGGCGCGCACACCTACGCCTTCACCTACGACGGCGGCACCTCCTACCTCCCGGTCACCGTGCAGGCGAAGGTGCAGGTGTCCCGGGCCACGCCGGCCCTGAGCGTGACCACGGACGCGAAGTCGTACCACTCGGGCGCGACCGTCAAGGTCACCGCCCACCTGGGGACGACGTACAACTCCCGCTCCGTGACGCTGTACGACCAGCCCGCCGGCGCCTCGCGGGCCCGGCTGGGGAGCGGCAAGGTGGACGCGAACGGGAACCTCGTCGCCTCCTACAAGATCACCCGCAACACCACCTTCAGCGCGGCCTTCACGGGGGACTACCGCTATGCGCCGCGCACGGTGAGCACCAACGCAACCCTCACACCGACATCCCGGACGCAGATGCAGTGGCCGCTCTCGACCACCCGCATCGGATCCACCACGTATCAGGTGTTCTACACGTCCGAAGTCAACATGGCCTTCAACCTACAGATCACACCCCACCAGTCCGGCGGCTGTGCGTCGGTGTACCTGGAGCACTACTACTCGGGCGCCTGGCACCAGGCCACCTCGCAGAGCTGCGTGCCCCCGTTCGACGACGGCTGGTACGGCTACGCCCGAGCCCTGAAGCTCTTCGCGGGCAACGGCCGCTACCGCATCCGCGGCCACTACACACCCCCGGCCAAGGACGCACAGACCGGCAGCGTGTGGACCGGCTGGTCCTACCTCATGGTCCGCCCCGGCAGCCTCTCCTGAGACGGGGCAGTACGGGGTTACGGAGCGTTGACGCTCGATGCTTCGATCAGACGGCGCACGAAGGCAGGAAGCGCTGAGCCACAACGTGAAGACGGCCGTCAGCACTCGCCTGGCCATTTCCTCCGGCCCGGTGTGGTTCGCGGTCGAACTGCGCCGACGTGTCTGCCAAGAGGGGTGAAAAGACGATGGCGGCTGCTGGGGGCTTTCTGGCGCTGATGTTTCTGGCGATGGGCACGGTGGCACTGTCGAGGCGGACCAGGCTGCGCCGGGGCGGAATCCGTGTCCGGGCTCACCGGGGAGGCGAGAGCTGGGCCGGTGGCATCTGGTCAGCGGATTTCATCTACAAGGACTCCGAAGGCCGAAGGCACCGGCTGAGCGTGAGCCCCGGCGACGTCCCCGACACCGGCAGGGGCTCGATCGAGGTTGTCTACGACCCGAAGAACCCGAAAAGGGCTCAAACAGCTTATGAGCTTCAGCGCCCGTTCTTCAGGAGTACCGATGGGGTGTTCGGGCTGGCAGGGGTGGTGATCGGTACCGCCTGCACCGCTTACGAGCTGCTGTCTCTCGGCCTGCTGTGAACACCCGGGTCGGTAAAACCGCCAACCGGCCCAGCGGCCGGACCCTCTCCATCAGCGGCTCATCGGGGCGGCCCTGCTCCCGTCCGCGCTCTCGGCAGCCGTCCTCACGGCGGCCGGGTGCTGTCAGCGCCCGTTGATAGCGTGCTTCGGCCAGTCGTGGAGTTCATGAAGGGACGGGATACGTGCGGAATGTGCCATGCCATCAGGTCGGCGAGCAGCGGTTGGCCGAGGCGCTCGACGACATCGGCGGGCGGGCCTACACGCGGTGGCACTCGCTGCGCTACGGCAGCATCTCGCCGGCGCTGATCCGGGCCATGGCGGACGAACTGCTCGACCATGTCGCCGCGCGAACGGTGACGGAACCCGGGCTCGACGCCGCGGCCGGCACGGTCGCCGTCACCGCCGCGGAGTGTGTGCACGGAGTGCTGAGCATCATGTGCTTCCCCGACGGGGACCAGGAACTGCGGTTCCCCCTCGTCGGGGAGCGGATCAGTACGGACCCCGACGACGACGAATTCGGGGACGGGCCCCTCACCTTCCGGGACGTCGTCAAGGAGGCACCCACCGCGCGGACCTGGCTCGACATGTTCGAGATGTGTGTCGTCAGCGGGCACGTGTGGGACTGGGAGCGGGGTACCGGGCTGCTGCTGCGCGGCGACTACGCGCCCGCCATCCGTGACGGCGTTCCCTACAACCGGCACACCTCCGTCTCCGACCCCGCCGACCTCGCCGCCATGGACGCCCTGTGCCCCTATCTCGCCGAGGCGGCCGGGCATCTGCCGCGTGACTGGCCGAGGGTTGCGCTGCGCAAGCCGGACGCCGGTCAGCGCGCGGAGGCCGCCCGGCGGCTCGACGAGGTCGGCGACGCGTTGAGCGCGGACCAGCGACTGCTCCGTGTACTCCTCGACGACGACCAGCACGCCTTCGAGGACGCCCTGGTCGCCCGGTTGGTCGCGTACCGGGAGAGCGTCGAGGCCGAGGCCGGTGATCCCGCGCCCCGCTCCCTCCTGCCCCTCGGCACCCTCGCCCTGGCCTGCCTCGCCGTCCAGATCCATGGGTGGGACCTCGGTGTCCGGTCGGGGTACCTGCCGTACGGTCTGCTGGGATCACCGGACGCGCCGCGCCGGGCGGCGGAGGGGAGCCGGAACACCTTGGGCTGCTGGGCCGCCACGTAGGACGTCCCGGGGTGCGGAAGCAGGCCTGGCCCGGCATCCAGGACATCGTCGTGGAGCCGGGCCAGGAGCCGCTACAGGTTGCGTCCCTCGTCAGTTCCAGGGAGCCGCGGTGAGCCAGCTGGTGTCCTGGGCCCATGACGTCGTGGAGTCCCAGGTGTTGGAGCCGCCGTTGCTCGCGATGTAGACCGTGTAGTCGTAGTGGCGGAGGTACTTCGTCGGGAAGTTGGCGGACTGGAAGGAGGTGCCGACGCCGCTGTTGCCCGCGGTGGGGCAGAAGGTGGCGTCCTGGGCGAACGCGCTGCCGCCGTCGTCGAAGTTCAGGTTGAGCTGGTAGTTGTAGTGGCGCAGGAACTGGCCGGGCTTGTCGACGGACTCGAAGGACAGGCAGGAGGTGTTGGCCAGTCCGGCCCGGACGATCCAGGTGGCGTCGGCCTTGTCGGTGGCCGAGCTGGCGGCGGTGATGTTGGAGATGACGACCTTGGTGTCGGCGTCGTTGTGGCGCAGGTAGTCCGAGGTGCAGCAGGGCGAGGTGGTGGCCTTCAGGGAGATCCGGGAGCCGGGGGTGAGGGTTCCGGTGCTGGTCGAGCCGCTGCTGTAGCCGGCGGCGGTGATGTTGGCCTGGACGGCGTTCTCGGTGGCGTCCGAGGGGTAGCCCTGGGTCATGACGCCTTCGTAGAAGGTGCCTTGGGCCCACTTGCTGTTGTCACCGCCGATGCCGAGGATGATCGCGCCTTCCTTGTGCATCGGGTTGTAGCCGGAGGCGTTGGGGCGTGCGCCGTTGTAGAAGGTGGACAGGCCGCCGGACTGGGCGTCGCCGCCGCGCAGGGCCCACTGGTTCGCGCCGCCCTTGAGCATGGCGGTCAGGAACCGGTGGTCGACGCTCGGGTCGCCCGCGTTGAAGCCGCGGTTGACCCCGGAGAACAGGCCGTTCTCCTGGTCGGCCATGACCCAGGGGCCGGCGCCGCTGCCGTAGCCCCAGGCCTTGCTGTTGCCGAAGTAGAGGGCCTCCATGTGGCCGTTGCCGGTGTCCAGATTGTTGGTCTCGGCGTTGCCGTAGTCGAAGCAGCAGCCGCCGTTGAAGTGCTTGCCGTTGAAGATCGCGTACATGCCCTCGGGCTGGTCGCCGGTGGCGATGCCGTTGGTGTTGTTGTTGCGGTAGCCGGTGCCGGGGGCGATGTAGACGCCGTACGCCTTGTGTCCGCCGACGGTGACCGGCGCCTCGACGGCGTTGGCGAGGTTGTCAGGACCGCCGGCGGCTCCGCCTCCGGGTGCCTGGGTGAGGTTGTTGTGCTTGGGGGACTGGTCGTAGATGACGGTGATGACGCAGCTGGTGTTGGCGCAGAAGGAGTCCTGCTGCGCGGCGTCGGCGACACCTCCGGCGGTCAGCGGGCCGATGTCCTTGGTCGCGTTGTCGGAGGCGCGCTTGACCTGGTAGAGCGGGCCGTTGTACGCCCCGTACAGGGCGCGGGTGGTGCTGTGCGCGGCGACGCAGGGGGTGCCGCCCGAGGCGTAGATGTCGCACGGCCCCTGGGTGGCGGCCTGTGAGGGGGCGGCCGTGGCGGTGAGCAGCCCGGCGGCGAGGGTGGCGGTGGCACCGGCTGCCAGCAAGGCGCGTCGGGCGCGGTGCATCCACTGTTTTTTGATCATGAAGAACTCCTACGCAGAGTGGAGTGGGAGGTGAGTGGAACTCCTGTGTCGGGCCCGCCGGAGGAACGGCGGACTCCGCACAGCGCTCCGCGGGACGGGCGGGTCAGCTCGTCACGCGGAACGTCGCGTCACTGCGTCCCGTCGCGGTGGTGATCGGGTCGAGGCGCAGTTGGTAGGCGTAGTGGCGGATGTAGCGATCGGGATAGTTGTACGACTGGAACGACGACCAGGTGGCGTCGGCGAGGCCGGCGACCTTGCGGAAGGTGGCGTCCGCGGCGAACTGGCTGCTGCCGTCGTAGAGGGCGAGCTGGAAGTCGTAGGTGGCGTGCCGCAGGAAGTAGCCGGGGTGGTTCACCGACTCGAAGGAGACGGTGCCGGTGCCGGTCAGGCCGGGCCTGAGCCGGAACTGGGAGTCCTCGACGGGGCTGACGTTCGGGTCGATGCGCACGTCGAAGTTGAGCTGGCGCACGTACCGGTCGGGGAAGTCGTACGACTGGAGCCGCTGGGCGGGTGTGTTGGGCCAGCGGGCGAGCACGCGGCTCTCCTCGGCGGCCGTGAGGTTCATGATCCAGCCGTGGCGCTTTTTGGTGCCGCCCATGGTGTAGCTGGTCGACGCCGGCTTCTGGTAGGCGGCGGGGTTGGAGGGGGCGGTCGTGGTGACGGGCATGTAGCCGCCGTTGGTGGCGTACTGGTCGAGGTAGAGCGCCCACTTGTTGGTGCCGTTGAACTTCATCCACATCGGGCCCTCGACCATCGACCCGGTCAGGCCGATGCCGGAGAGGTCGCCGAGTTTGGCCCAGGTGCCGAGGATGGAGTTGCTGCCTTCAAGAGTGATCTGTCCGTCGCCGGAGGCCCGTACGTAGCGGTAGGTGCCGACACCTGGGGGCACTTCGATGATCTGGGTGTCGATGATCTCCTGGGTGCCCGGGCGGTCGATGTAGAGCCGGGGGGTGGTGATGGTGCGGAAGTCGCTGGTGTGGGCTGCGAAGATGCGGTGCTTCGTCGCGCCGTTGAAGGGGACGTTCGTGGCCCAGTACAGGACGTAGTCATTGCTCTGGGGGTCCCAGATCGCTTCGGGTGCCCACGCGTTGCGCCCGTCGGGGATCGCACCGGCGACGTTCAGCAGCCACGGCTGCGACCAGGTGACCAGGTCCGTGGACTCCCACACCACGAGGTTGCGGCTGCCGTTGTTGATGGCGGCGTTCCAGTCCTGCCCGCAGCTGATGCACAGGTCGGTGGCGATGATCCAGTATTTGCTGCCGTCGGGGGACCGGACGAATGCGGGGTCGCGTACGCCCTTGGTGCCGACGGTGGAGCGCAGGACCATGCCGCCGCCGTTGAGGTCGCTCCAGTGCAGGCCGTCGGTGCTGTGCGAGAGGTACATCTGCTGGTTGGCCGCTCCCTCCCCGGTGAAGTGCACCATCAGGTAGCCGGGGCCGGCGGCGGCCGCCCGCTGGGGGGTGGTCAGGGCCTGCCCCGTGAAGAGGAGGCAGACGGCGAGCAATATCACCGTCAGCCGGGCGCGGAGCGCAGACATCGGATCTCCTGTCGGGTGCGGGTGACGCCGCCGGGCGAAGGGGGAGCGGGGTGGCGGGGGGAACTTGGTCTCGGAGTGGGCAGGACGGGATCCGGCTGCCGCGCGAGCCGGAAGGACGGATCCGAACGACGGCGTTTCGCCGCTTCACCCATGGCGCCGTGGTGACGGCGGGTCAGGGCGCGCGAGTATGTGCGTCCACCCGGGCGGGGCGGTTGCGACCCGGACCGGGCAACTGTGCCTCTGAGCGCCGGTGAAGGCGTTTCAGGTGGGCGGGACTTCGGGCGGAAGCCTTCATGGCCAACTCACTCTTCGATCAGGCGTTGAACGACATATCGAACGCCGTTCGGGAAATCGGGCAGAGGCTAGATCCGGAAAAGACGGCGCGTCAATACATCCGACACATCCGATCCGTCGAACATGCAGATGAGCGATCCGGTGCCAACCCCGGCCCCTGCCGCAGCGCTCAGCCCATGACCTGACAGCCGGTAAGAATTTTGTGTTCAACGGCTGGACACGAGCAATGTCCGTACCCCTTAATCCATCCAATGTGTCAGCGAAGAGCTGCGTTCTATATTTCGGACGACGTTTGAAAAGCCGAACGGTGCAAGGCGGATGTCCGCGGCCTGTCGGCCGTAGGTCGCCACGTCGGCAGCACCCGAGCCCGTGACGCGCCACGCCCGACCCTCGGACGTGTGAGCCGGCACATCAAAAGTCCAAGCAGTCGCTCTGCCGTATCGAAAGGCTCAAGATGTCTTCCTCCGTCAGCAGGCGTCGTCTCCTGCAGCTGGCCGGGGCCACCGTGGCCGCCTCTGCCGCCGGACCCTTCCTCGGCGCGTCTTCCGCTCAGGCAGCCATCGCGCCCGCGAGGACCGACATCGGGGTCTTGGTGCACCCCTTCGAACTCGGCCAGGTCCGACTCACCGCAAGCCGGTGGCTGGACAACCAGAACCGCACGCAGAACTACCTGCGGTTCATCGATGTGGACCGGCTGCTGTACAACTTCCGCGCCACCCACAAGCTGCCCACCAACGGCGCGACTGCCAACGGCGGCTGGGACGCGCCGGACTTCGGCTTCCGCACCCACATTCAGGGGCACTTCCTCACGGCATGGGCACAGTCGTACGCCGTGACCGGGGACACCACCTGCCGGGACAAGGCCACCTACATGGTCGCGGAACTGGCCAAGTGCCAGGCCAACAACAGCGCCGCCGGTTTCAACCCCGGATACCTCTCCGGCTACCCCGAGTCCAACTTCACTGCTCTCGAGCAGGGAACCAGTGGCGACGTGCTGTACTACACCGTCCACAAGACTCTCACCGGCCTGCTGGACGTATGGCGCCACATCGGCAGCACACAAGCCCGGGACGTGCTCCTCGCCCTGGCCGGATGGGTCGACTGGCGCACCGGCCGGCTGACCACCCAGCAGATGCAGACCATGCTGCGCGTCGAGTTCGGCGGCATGAACGCCGTACTGACCGATCTCTACCAGCAGACAGGTGACGCGCGGTGGCTCACCGTCGCCCAGCGGTTCGACCACGCCGCGGTGTTCGACCCGCTGGCGGCCAACCAGGACCAGCTCAACGGAATCCACGCCAACACCCAGGTCCCCAAGTGGATCGGGGCCGCCCGGGAGTACAAGGCCACCGGCACCACCCGCTACCGGGACATCGCCACCAACGCCTGGAACATCACCGTCGACGCGCACACCTACGCCATCGGCGGCAACAGTCAGGCGGAGCACTTCCGTGCCCCGA
Organism: Streptomyces sp. NPDC031418; assembly: GCF_055581605.1. Lineage (NCBI taxonomy): Bacteria > Bacillati > Actinomycetota > Actinomycetes > Kitasatosporales > Streptomycetaceae > Streptomyces > Streptomyces sp. NPDC031418. The sequence continues at coordinate 211,688 of NZ_JBVIJC010000014.1, read as the reverse complement.
ACGCCATCGCCGGCTACCTGACCAACGACACCTGCGAAAGCTGCAACACCATCAACATGCTCACCCTCACCCGGGAGCTGTTCACGCTCGACCCGAACCGCGTCGCACTGTTCGACTACTACGAGCGGGCGTGGCTCAACCAGATCATCGGCCAGCAGAACCCGGCCGACGACCACGGCCACGTCACCTACTTCACCCCCCTCAAGCCGGGAGGACGGCGCGGTGTCGGCCCGGCGCTGGGCGGCGGCACCTGGAGCACCGACTACGGCACCTTCTGGTGCTGCCAGGGCACGGGCCTGGAGATGCACACCAGGCTGATGGACTCCATCTACTTCCACAACGACACCACGCTGACCGTGAACATGTTCGTGCCGTCGGTGCTCACCTGGACGGAGCGCGGTATCACCGTCACCCAGACGACGACCTACCCTGTCAGCGACACCACGACCCTTCAGGTCACCGGCAGCGTCAGCGGAACGTGGGCGATGCGCATCCGCATACCGAGCTGGACCAGCGGGGCCACCATCAGCGTCAACGGCGTCGCGCAGAACATCACCACCACGCCCGGCAGTTACGCCACCCTGAACCGCGGGTGGACCTCCGGCGACACGGTCACCGTCCGCCTGCCCATGCGGCTCGGCATCCGACCGGCCAACGACAACGCGAACGTCGCCGCGATCACCTACGGCCCGGTGGTCCTCGCCGGCAACTTCGGTGACTCCACCCTCAGTTCCCAGCCTGCGCTGACCACGTCCTCGATCAAACGGACCAGCAGCAGTTCACTCGCCTTCACCGCCACCTCCGGCGGCTCCACCGTCAACCTGGGCCCGTTCTACGACGCACACGGCTACAACTACACCGTCTACTGGAACACCACCGGCAACACCGTCCGTCTCGTCAACGCGAGCAGCGGTCTCCTGCTGGGCATCCAGAACATGTCCACGTCCGACGGCGGCCGCGCTCTGCAATGGACGGACAACGGCACCGCCGACCACAACTGGGAAATGATCACTGATGGAAGCGCGGTCCGCTTCCGCAACGCCAACAGCGGCAAGGTGCTCGGCGTCCTGAACATGGACACGGCAGACGGTGCGACCGTCCTCCAGTGGTCGGACAACGGCACCGCCGACCACAAATGGACCCTGCTCGACCAGGGCGACGGGACCTACAAGATCCGCAACGTGAACAGCGGCAAGCTGCTCGCCATCGCGAACAACTCCACCGCGGTCGGCGCGTTCGCGGTCCAGGACGCGGACGACGGCACCGCCGACAACCGCTGGCGCATCGTGCTGAGCTGAAGCGGGTTGCAGAACCGGTGCCGTGCATGCCGAGACCTGACAGGATCCCCCCATGGAGATCCGCCGCATCACTCGGGTCGAGGCTGTCCAGGACGCCGGGCATCTCTTCGATGTGTCCCCTCTGCCGGAGGCGACTGAGAGGTTTCTGGCGGACGAGCGCCACCACCTCCTGATCGCCTATGTCGGTGACGCCCCGGCAGGGATGGTCACCGGCGTCGAGATGACACACCCGGACAAGGGCACCGAGATGTTCCTGTACGAGCTGGGTGTGGACGAGCCCTTCCGCGGGCGCGGTGTTGGCCGGGCCCTGACGTCGGCGCTTGCAGACCTGGCGCGCGAACGGAACTGCTCCGCAGGGACGCCGGGCCGGTGGTGACCTGGCGGCGAGCGCAGATGGTGCTGCTGTCCGCGCAGGGCATGCCGGTAGCGGACCTTCTCCTACGGCCATCCCCTCATCCAGGGCCGCATCCGTCACCTCGTCCAGTGCGGCACGCGACTGGACGACCAGCCGGAGCCCCGATCGCAGGGGCCAGTTCATCCAGGCCGGCGCAGAACCGCGCCACGTCCGCCTTCAGGAAGCCGATCGTCGGGTCGTTGCTCACTCGCCCTACCCTGGCAGCCCCGCTCGCACCCTGTCAGAAGTTTTGACAGCTACGCCGGTTCTCTGTTCCGTTTCTGCTGGGGCCCAGGATCCATGACGTCCGCCGCCGCACATACGGATGGCCGAATCTCGGCGGCGGTGGCGAGGCGGTCCTCCGCCCGGTGGCCGAATCGTCGGTCCACGGCAGCGGGCGAGTCCGGCCATCCGCGGACCACCGCCCTCGGCGCGCCGTACCGGGGAAGGGCGGTGGCGCAGGCCGGAACGGGCGGCGGTCGGCGGCAGATTTTCTCTCTCCGAGGGTGTTTGCGGCCCGGACTGCCGGGCACACGCGGGGTCAGCGATTCGGTCGTGCTGTCAGGGGCGGGCGGCCTCCGCCCAGTTGCCGAAAAGTGACGCAAAATCACCGCCAAGGTACTCTGCGTTCAACTTCAGGGGGTTGCTATCGGGTGACTCACCGTGAAGACTGTCCGCCGAGTTCCATCGAAACGAAGGTGTTGGGGACCACGCATCATGCCAATCGCGGGGCGGCATGGAGAGCTCATGCGTATTCTCACACCGCAGTTCAGACAGCCGGGAACCGGAATCCCGCTGTCCGTCAACGAGCCGGGAGGGGCCGTGAGATCGCCGCGCGGCCGGTGTCGCCGAGGGGGACGAGTCATGGCGGGGTTCGCCGACACGCCGGGATGCGCCGTGGGGCCGCGGCCGGCCACGCGGCCGCCGTGTCCTGTGGCGGAGACGCCGAGGAGTCTCCCGCCCGCTTCGGCCCGAGCCTGACAGCGGACGGCACGCCCCGCCGGACGGCACCCGTGGCGATGGCCGCCGGCGTGCGGCGCGCCGCACGGAGGGGAGCGCGTGCGACGCGCGGGTACCCCGCCCGACCGCGCTCCGGTGGTGCCGGTTGCGCGCCGGAGACGTGCCCGGGTCCGCCCCCGCCCGAGTCGACCGGACCGCCGCGCCTCCTTCCGCTTCCCGCCTTGCGTGCCCTGCCCACCGTTACCAAGGAGAACAGGTGATCAGTAAGGAACTGACGGGCGACCGGCTCCTGTTGGAGCAGTTACCCGACCACTGGCAGGAGCTGCGCGAGTCCGGGCCCGTCCGCTTCGACGACACGCAGAAGGTCTGGCAGGTCCTCGACCACGACACGGTCGGCACCGTGCTCGCCGACCCGGCGACGTACTCCTCGGACCTTTCCGCGCTCGCCCCGACCCAGTCCGACTTCGAGACCTTCACCCGCGGCAACTTCGTGGCCATGGACCCGCCCGAACACCGCAAGCTGCGCACCCTGGTGAGCCAGGCGTTCACCCCGCGGGTCGTGCGGGGGCTGGAGCCCCGTATCGAGGCGGTCTGCGCACGGCTGCTGGACGAGGTGGCCGACCGCGACCGGTTCGACCTGGTCGACGCGCTCGCCTATCCGCTCCCGATCATCGTGATCGCCGAACTCCTCGGCATCCCGGCCGAGGAGCACCGGCTCTTCCAGGAGTGGGCGAGCGTCCTGTTCAGCGGGGACCAGCTCGGCGACGCACCCGACATGGCTGATCTGGAGCGGGCGCTGGAGGCCATCGCCCCCACCGTGCGCGAGATGAACGGCTACATGCTGGAGCACATACGCACCCGCCGCTCCCGCCCCGGTGACGACCTCACCAGCAGACTCATCGCCGCGGAGGTCGACGGCGTGCGCCTCGCCGACCAGGAGATGGTCGGGTTCGTGGCGCTGCTGCTGGTCGCCGGGCACATCACCACCACCGCCCTGCTGGGCAACGCCGTCGTCACCTTCGACCGCCGCCCGGGCACGGACGCCGCGCTCCGTGCCGACCCGGCCGCGATCCCGGCCGCCGTCGAGGAGGTGCTGCGCTGGCTGCCCCCCTTCCCCGAACTGGGCCGCCGGGTCACCCGCCCCGTGGTCCTCGGCGGACACGAACTCCCGCAGGACGCCCTGCTCATGGCCCACCTGGGGACCGCGAACCGGGATCCGGCGCGCTTCCAGGCGCCCGACGTATTCGACGTGACGCGGTCCCCCAACCCGCACCTGACGTTCGGGCACGGCATCCACTTCTGTATCGGCGCACCGCTCGCCCGACTGGAGGCCCGGATCGCCCTGCGGATGTTGCATGAACGATTCCGCTCGCTGGCCGTCCCGTCCTACGACGACGTGGTCTTCCAGAACCCGGCCGTGATCATCGGCGTACGGCACCTGCCCGTCGAGGTCACCCGGCCGTAACCGCTCACGGCGCTCGCACACCGACCGGCCCCCGTACCGCTCACCCACGGGCCGGACCGGCACACCCGCACATGAGACCCACTCAACGGGAGTCCCCTAGCCATGCCGTACACCGTCCCCACCGCTCTGGCCCTTCCCCGGACGCCGGCGCAGTTACACCGGGAACTACAGGACCGGCTCGACACCCTCGCCCGCACCCACCGGGTGCCCGGCGCCCAACTCGCACTGGCCACCGCCACGGAGACCCTCGGCCTGCACACCGGTACGGCCGACACGGCGACCGGTGCGCCCTTCACCCCCGAGACGGCCGTCCCCCTCGGGTCGCTCACCAAGCCCTACACGGCCGCACTCGTCATGCTGCTGGCCGACGACGGCGACCTCGACCTCGACGAACCGGTCGCCGACCACCTACCGGAGCTGAGCGCGATACCCGAGCTGACGATACGTCAACTGCTCAGCCACACAGGCGGCCTGCCCACCGGCCCGGACTCCGACACCGCGGCCGCGACCACCGCCACCCGCTACCTCACGACCGTCTGCACCGCCCGCGACCTGCTGTTCGCGCCCGGCACCGACTTCTCCTACTCCAACGCCGGCTACGTCGCCGCCGGCCGGCTGGTGGAGAGGGTCACCGGCATGCCGTGGCACGAGGCGGTCGGTGCGCTGCTCCTGCACCCTCTCGGCGCGGTACCGGCGTTCATCGCCGAGGCCACGCCCGCCCGGCCCGTCGCCGCCGGACACGCCGTCAACACCGCCACCGGACAGGCCCGTCCGGCCCGGCAGAACCTGGCCCCGCTGGAGGCCCCGGCCGGCGCCCTGCTGGCGAGCGCCCTGGACCTGGCCGCGTTCGGGATCGCGCTGACCGGCCGGTCGGACGTCCTGCCGCCCGCCGTCGCCAAGGAGATGCGCCGCCCGGAGACCGCCGCCCGCCCGGGCGCGCTGGCCGACGGCTGGGGCGCCGGACTCGCCCTGTACCGTCAGGACGACCGCGTCTGGTGCGGTCACGACGGCAACGCCCAGGGCACCTCCTGCCACCTGCGCGCCGATCCGGAGAGCGGAACGGTGATCGCGTTCACGGGCAACGCCTCCGGCGCCACCGCGCTGTGGCGCGAGCTGACCGAGGAGATCGCCCGGCTCACCGGCGTCCGCGTGCCGGCCGCCGCCCAGGACGCCGACCACGGCCGCCCCGTGCCGCTGCCCGAGTGCCTGGGTGTCTATCGCAACGGCACCACGACGTACCGCGTCGCACCCGGACCGGACGGCGCGCCGGGCCTGTCCGTCGACGGCGATCTGCCCATCCCGCTGGTCTGCTACGACGACCTGTCGTGCGCCCTGCGCGATCCGGCCACCGGCCGCCTGGAACCCGGCGGACGCTTCCACCGCGATCCGGCCACCGGCCGGCTCGACCGGTTGCAGATCTCCGGACGGACGGCACGCCGCACCGACGACGGCTGAGCCGGGGGCGCCGCCGGACCACCCGACCGAGCCGTCCCCCGCGTCGCCGGCCGCGCCGCGCGACCGCGCTCCTGAGTGGTCCCGTCGCCCCGCCCCGGCCCGGGGCCGTCATCCGTCCACCGGCACCGGCGCGCCCGCCCCGCGTCCGGCGCCGTTCCACCGCACCGCTCCCCGCCGAGCCGGAGACTGCCGCGTCCGGCCCCGCAGCACGCGCCCGCCCCGCTCTCCAGAGGACTACACCCATGACGGACCTGCACGACAAGCCCGCACCGGCGCCCTCCCTGCCGCAGGCCGGCCGCACCGGCGGCACGCCGCACGGCGCGGGCGCGCCGGCGCACCCGACGCTCGCGGAGCTGTTCGCCGCGTGGGTGGCCCGCACCCCCGACGCCCCCGCCCTGACCGACGGCAGACGGACCTGGACCTACCGCGAACTCGCCGCGCGCGCCGACCGGCTGGCACGGCACCTGGTGCGCCGGGGAGCGGGTCCGGACCGGGTGGTCGCGCTGGTCCTGCCGCGCTCCATGGAGCTGATCGCCGCGGAACTGGCCGTCGCCCGGGCGGGCGCCGCCTTCCTCCCCGTGGACCCCGCCTACCCCGCCGAGCGCCGGGCGCTGATGCTCGCCGACGCCGCGCCCGCGGTCACCCTGGACGACCCCGAGCGGACCGGCCTGCTGCTCACCGGGACCGACGGCGCGGACGGCTTCCGGGCCACCGGTGCCGGGGACCCCGGCGCGGCCGGTGCCGACCACGCGGCCTACGTCATCTACACGTCCGGCTCCACCGGGACCCCCAAGGGCGTGACGGTCACCCACCGCGGCCTGAGCGGCTTCACCGCGGCCGCCGCCGAGCGCTACACCGTCGGCCCCGGCGACCGGGTGCTCCAGTTCTCCTCGCCCAGCTTCGACGCCTCCGTGCTGGAGCTGTGCATCTCGGTGCTGTCCGGCGCCACGCTGGTCGTGCCGCCGCGGGGCCCGTGGCTCGGCGACGAACTCGCCGCCGTACTGGAGGAGCAGCGCATCACCCACGCGCTCATCCCGCCGGCCGCGCTGGCCACCCTGCCCGACCCGCGGGAGGGGACCGCACGCCACCTGCGCACCCTGATCGTGGGCGCCGAGGCATGCCCGGCCGCGCTGGTCGACCGCTGGGCGCCCGGCCGCCGGATGATCAACTCCTACGGCCCGACCGAAGCCACCATCGTCGCCACCTGGACCGCGCCGCTCACCGCGGGCCGCGGCACCCCCACCATCGGCGCAGCCCTGCCGCACACCCGGGTGTACGTCCTGGACGCCGCGATGCGCCCGGTGCCGCCCGGTGCGGAGGGCGAGCTGTTCGTGGGCGGCGACGCGGTGGCCCGCGGCTACCTGGGCCGCCCCGGCCTGACCGCCGCGCGCTTCGTGGCCGACCCCTTCGACCCGTCCGGCGCCCGGCTGTACCGCACCGGCGACCGGGCCCGGTGGACCGCCGACGGGGAACTGGAGTACCTGGGCCGCCTGGACCGCCAGGTGAAGATCCGCGGCTTCCGGGTCGAACCGGGCGAGATCGAGACGGCCCTGCGCCGCGCCGGCGCCGACGCGGTCGGCGAGGCCGTGGTCGTGGTCCGCGAGGACGAGCCCGGCCACCGCCGCCTGGTCGGCTACGTCACCCCGGCCGGCTCCGGCGCCGACGCGGGCGGACCCGGCCGCGCCCCCGACCCGGCCGCCCTGCGCACCGCCCTCGCCGCGGTGCTCCCCGCCCACATGGTGCCGGCCGCGATCGTGGTCCTGGACCGGATGCCGCTCACCCCGCAGCACAAGATCGACCGGCGGGCGCTGCCCGCCCCGGAACGGGTGTCCACGGCCGGCCGGGTGCCGCCGCGCACGCCCCGGGAACGGGCCCTCGCCGCGATCTGGGCGGAGGTCCTGGGCGACGACGCCGTCGGGGTCACGGACGACTTCTTCGACCTGGGCGGCGACTCCATCCTCGCCGCCCGGACCCTGTCCCGGATCCGGGACGAGTTCGGCGCACGGCTGACGGTCCGCGACGTGTTCACGGCACGTACGGTCGCCGCCCTGGCCGAGCTGCTCGGCGACCCCGGCGACGCCACCCCGGACGAGCCCGTCGCACCCGCCCCGCGGACGGGACCGCTCCCGCTGTCCAGCGCGCAGCGGCGGCTGTGGTTCCTGGACGACCTGACCGCAGGCGGCACCGAGTACAACACCGGCGTGTCGCTGCGGCTGCGCGGCACCCTCGACGAGGACGCGCTGGGCCGGGCCCTGCACCGGCTCGCGGCCCGCCACGACACGCTGCGCACCACGTTCCCCACGGTCGACGGCGAGGCCGTCCAGCACGTCGCCGCCGAACCCGACCTGCCGCTGCGCACGGCCGACCTCGGGGACGTGCCCGCGCCGCGCCCGGCCGCGGCCGCCGAGGACCTGCTCACCGAGGAACTGAGCCGCCCCTACGACCTGACGGCCGGCCCGCTCACCCGCGCCCTGCTGGTCCGCCTGGCCGCCGAGGACCACCTGCTGCTGCTGGCCCAGCACCACATCGTCACCGACGGCTGGTCGGTGGGCGTCCTCACCCGCGAACTCGCCGCCCTCTACCACGCGGAGGCCACCGGCACGCCCGACGGCCTGCCCCGGCCCGCCGTGCAGTACCCCGACTTCGCGGTGTGGGAACTCGGACACCGCCACGCCGGCACCGACGCCGACGACCTGGCCTACTGGGAGCGGCACCTCAGCGGGATCCAGCACCTGGACCTGCCCACCGACCGGCCGCGCCCGGCGGTGCGCACCACCTCCGGCGCGGCCCACCGGCACCACCTGCCCGCGCCGCTGGTGACCCGGCTGCGGCACCTGGCCGCCGGGCGCGGCACGACCCTGTTCACCCTGTTCGCGGGGGCCTCCGCGCTGCTGTTCTCCCGGTACTCCGGCCAGCGGGACGTGGCGTTCGGCACCGTCACCAACGGCCGCGCGCGCCGCGAGCTGGAGGACGTGCCCGGCTTCTTCGCCAACACCGTGGTGCTGCGCACCGACGTGGACGAGCGCAGAAGCGTCGACCGCTTCGTGGAGGACGTGCGCACCACCGTCCTCGACGCCTTCTCCCACGACGGCGTGCCGTTCGACCGGGTGGTGGAGGAGCTGGCACCGCCCCGGGACCCCAGCCGCACCCCGCTGGTGCAGGCGCTCGTCGTCCAGCAGACCCCCCTCGGGGTGCCGCCGACCGCCGCCGGCCTGCGCCTGGAGGAGCACCCGCTGCCCCGGCCCGCCGCCCGGTTCGACCTCGTGCTGGAGTTCACCCCGGACGCGGACGGCGGCTGCGCGCTGACCGTCGAGTTCAACACCGACCTGTTCGAGGCGGCCACCGTGGCCCGTCTGACCGGCCACCTGCACCGCCTCCTGGAGGGCATGGCGGACGGCCCCGGCCGCCCCCTGGCCGAACTGCCCATGCTGTCCCCGGCGGAGCAGCGCGCGCTGGTGGACGCCGGGAACCCGCCCGCCCGCCGCGGCCGGGACACCGCGGCCGCCACACTGCCCGCGCTGTTCCGGGCCCAGGCCGCCCGCACCCCCGACCGGACGGCCGTCGTCTGCGGGGACGTCCGGCTGGACTACGCCGAGGTGGCCCGGCGCGCCAACCGCCTGGCCCGGCAGTTCGCGGCACGCGGAGCGGGCCCGGAGACCCTGGTCGCCCTGTGCCTGCCGCGCACCGCCGACCTCCTGCCCGCGCTGTGGGCGGTGCTCACCGCGGGCGCGGCCTACCTGCCGGTGGACCCGGCCTACCCGGCCGAGCGGATCCGCCTCATGCTCGCCGACGCCCGGCCCGCCCTCGTCGTCGCCACCCGGGACACCGCCTCCGCCCTGCCCGCCGACTGCACCCCGCTGCTCCTGGAGGACTGCGCCGCCCCCGGCACGCCCGACACCGACCTCACCGACGCCGACCGCCTGCGGCCGCTGCTCCCGGACCACCCCGCCTACGTGATCCACACCTCGGGATCCACCGGGCGTCCCAAGGGTGTCCTGGTCACCCACCGCAGCGTCGCCGCGCTCGCCGCCTGGGCCGGGGAGCACTTCCCGTCCGCCGGCCCGGACCGCCCGGTGATCGCCTCGACCTCCCTCAACTTCGACGTCTCGGTCTTCGAGCTGCTGTGCCCGCTGGTGACCGGGGGCACCGTCGAGGTCGTCGCCGACCTGCCGGCCCTCGCCGACACCCCGGGACGGCAGGCCGGACTGCTCAGCGGGGTGCCGTCCGTCGTCTCCCGCCTCGTCGCGGGCGGCACGGCACCGCTCACCGCGGACACCGTCGTCCTGGCCGGCGAGGCCCTGCCCGCGCAGACGCTGCACGACGTGCGCGCCGCCCTGCCCGGATGCCGGGTCGCCAACCTCTACGGCCCCACCGAGGCCACCGTGTACGCCACCGCCTGGTTCGCCGGCGATCCGCTGCCCGAGCAGGCCCCGCCCATCGGCGGTCCGGTCGCGCTCACCCGCGCCTACGTCCTGGACCGCGCCCTGCGGCCCCAGCCGCACGGGGTGACCGGCGAGCTGTACCTCGGCGGCGCCGGACTGGCCCGTGGCTACCTCAACCGGCCGGGCCTGACCGCCTCCCGCTTCGTCGCCGACCCGTACGGCGCGCCGGGGGAGCGCATGTACCGCACCGGCGACCTGGTGCGCCGCCGCGCCGACGGACAGCTGGAGTACATCGGCCGGGCCGACCAGCAGGTCAAGGTCCGCGGCTTCCGGATCGAGCTGGGCGAGGTCGAGGAGGCGCTGCGCCGCTGCCCGGGCGTGGCCGAGGCGGCGGCCACCGTCGCCGAGGACGACGGCCACCGCCGCCTGGTCGGCTACGTCGTCCCGGCCCCCGGGGCGCGGCCGGTGCCCGAGACGGTGCGCCGGGAGATGGGCCGCACGCTGCCCGACTACATGGTCCCGTCGGCCGTCGTCGTGCTGGACGCCCTGCCGCTCAGCCCCAACGGCAAGATGGACCGCGGCCGCCTGCCCGACCCGGGCCCCGCCGTGCGCGCCGTGCGGCACGTCGCCCCGCGCACCCCCACCGAGCGCACCCTCGCCGCGATCTGGGCCGACGTGCTGCACGTGGAGCGGGTCGGCGTCGACGACAACTTCTTCGAGCTCGGCGGCGACTCGATCCTGAGCATCCAGGTGGTGGCCCGCGCCCGGCAGGAGGGCCTGGGCCTGACCTCGCGGGACCTGTACGGGCACCAGACGGTCGCCGCCCTCGCCCGCTGCGCGGACGCCGCCGCCGTCCCGCACGCGGCCGCACCGCAGACCGGGCCGGCCACCGGCGAGGCCCCCCTGACGCCCATCCAGCACTGGCTGTTCGACAGCGCCGGCGAGCGGGCCGGGCACTTCGCCCAGGCGCTGTCCGTCCGGCTGCCCGACGACCTGGACGTGGCGGCGCTCGAGGCCGCGCTGGGCGACCTGGTCGCCCACCACGACGCCCTGCGCTCCCGTTTCGCCACCGACGGCCCGGCCGGTGAGGTCACCTGGTCCGTCCAGGACCGGGCGCCCCGGCCCACGCTCGCCCGGCACACCGGTCCGGACGGGGACACCCCCCACTTCGGCCCCTTCGACCTGTCGGAAGGGCTGCTGCTGCGGGCCGTCCTGCACGACCGCGGCCCCGGCCGGCCCCCCGTGCTGCACATCGCCGTACACCACCTGGTGGTCGACGGCGTCTCCTGGCGGGTGCTGCTGGAGGACCTCGACCGCGCCTACCGGGCCCGCCGCGCCGGCCGGGACGGCCGCAGCGCCCTGCCCCCCAAGTCCTCGCCCCTGCGCGCGTGGGCGCGCCGGCTGAACGCCTACGCGGCGGACGGCGGATTCGACGACGAGCGGGAGTACTGGGCCCGCGCGGTGCCCGCTACCGGCGGCGCCCTGCCCGCCGACCTGCCCGACGGCGCCAACACCTACGCGTCGCAGTGCGCCATCACCGTACGGCTGGACGCGCAGGACACCGCCGCGCTGCTGCGCACGCTGCCCGAGACCTACCGCACCCGGGCCAACGACGTGCTGCTGGGCGCCCTCGGGCGCGCGCTGTGCGCCGGGACCGCGCAGCAGCGGGTGGTGGTCGACGTCGAGGGGCACGGCCGCGAGGAGCTCTTCGCGGAGCTGGACCTCAGCCGCACCGTCGGCTGGTTCACCACCCGCCACCCCGTCGCCCTCGCCGTCCCCCGGGACGCCGGCTGGGACGCCGTGCTGAAGCAGGTCAAGGAGCAGCTGCGCGCCGTACCCCGGCACGGCCTCGGCCACGACGCGCTGCGCCACCTGGCCGGACCGGACGCGGCACCGCGCACCGCCCCCGCCCAGATCAGCTTCAACTACCTGGGCCGGATGGGCCTCGCCGACGGCGCGGACGGCGCAGACGGCCTCTACCGGGGCACCGTACGGCCGCTGGAGCTGGACGCCGACCCGGCCGCCCGGCGCCCGCACGCCCTGGAGGTCGTCGGGCAGCTCGTCGACGACTGCCTGGAGTTCACCTGGTTCTACTCCGACCGGCTGCACCGGCGGGAGACGGTGCAGGCCCTGTCGGAGGGCTACCGGGACGCGCTCGCGGACCTCGCCCGGTACGCCGCCCGGCCCGGCGCCGCCGGCCGCACCCCGTCCGACTTCCCGCTGGCCCGGCTCGACCAGGGCGCGGTGGACCGGATCACCGGCGCCGACCCGGCGGCGGTCGAGGACGTCCTGCCGCTGACGCCGACCCAGGCGGGCATGCTGTTCCACGGCCTGTCCGAGGACGGCCGCGGTGCCTACTTCCAGCAGCTGACCTTCGTCCTGGACGGCGTGCCGGACCCGGAGACGCTCGCCGCGGCCTGGCAACACGTGACCGACCGCACGGACGTGCTGCGCGGCCGGGTCGTCTGGCAGGACGTGCCCGAACCGCTGCTGGTGGTGCAGCGCCGTGCGGCCGTGCCGGTCACCCACCTCGACTGGCGCGGCCTGACCGACGCCGAACGCCGGCAGCGCCTGGACGACGTCCTGGCCCGCGACCGCGCGGACGGCATCGACCTGGGCCGCGCCCCGCTGCAGCGCCTGCTGTTCGCCCGCGTCTCCGGCACCGCGGTGCGCGTGGTGTGGTCCTTCCACCACCTCCTGCTGGACGGCTGGAGCCTGTTCCAGGTGCTGTCCGACGTGTTCGCCTGCCACGCCGCCGCGGACCCGCGGGCCGTACCGGAGCGCCCGCCGTACCGCGACTACGTCGCCTGGCTGCGCGCACGCGACACCGCCGAGGCCGAACGGCACTGGCGGCGGCGCCTGTCGGGCCTCACCGAGGCCACCCCCCTGCCGTACGACCGGGAGCCGCGCGAGAGCCACCGCGCCGAGTCCACGCACGCCGTCCGGGTCACCGTCCCCGCGGGCACCACCCGGGCCCTGGAGGAGCTGGCGCGCGGCGCCGGCCTCACCCTGAACACCCTGGTGCAGGGCGCCTGGGCGATGCTGCTGGCCCGTCAGGCCGGCCGCGACGAGGTGGTGTTCGGCACGACGGTGTCCGGCCGGCCGCCCGAGCTGCCCGGCGCCGACGCCATGACCGGCCTGTTCATCACCACCCTGCCCACCCGGGTCACCGTGCCCGCCCACGGCACCCTGCTCGACTGGCTGCGCACCCTCCAGCGCGAGCAGAGCGAGGACCGGCGCTTCGACCACACGCCGCTCACCCGGATGCGCTCCTTCACCGATCTCCCCGAGCGCACCGGCCTGTTCGACAGCATCGTCGTCTTCGAGAACTACCCGGTGGACGACGACAGCGCCGCCGCGCACGGGCTGCGCCTGAGCGACCTCGACGGCGTGGAGACCACCAACTACCCGCTCAGTCTCACCGCCTACCCGGGTCCCGAGCTGGCCCTGCGCATCGGCTACGACCCGCAGCTGTTCGACGCCGCCACCGCCGAGCGGACCGCCGAGTACCTGACCGTCCTGCTCGCGGGCATGGCCTCCGGTCCCGGACTGCCGCCCGCCCGGGTGCCGCTGCTCACCCCCGGCTGCCGCGAACAGGTGCTGCACGCCTGGAACGACACGCGCACCGAGCTGCCGGACACCACGGTGGCCGCGCTGTTCGCCGCCCAGGCCGCCCGCACCCCCGACGCCGTGGCCCTGGAGGCCGGCGGGGAACGCGTCAGCTACCGCGAACTGGACGACGGGTCGGCCCGGCTGGCCGCCCGGCTGGCCGGGCTCGGCGTCGGGCCGGAACGACCGGTCGCCGTGCTGATGGACCGCTCCGTGCACCTGGTCGTCGCCCAGCTGGCCCTCGCCCGCACCGGCGGGGTGTACGTGCCGCTGGACGGCCGGGCACCGCGCGAGCGGTTGCACCGGATCCTCACCGAGGCCGGAGCGCGGCTGCTGCTCACCGACGCGGCCTGGGAGGAGACGGCCCGCGGACTCCTGCCGGGCGACGGCGTCCTGCGCGCCGACGCACCCTCGGCGGCCGGCACCGCACCCCCCGACGCGGCCCCCGCCGACGCGGTCCACCCCGACCACGTCCAGTACCTGATGTTCACCTCGGGCTCCACCGGCGTCCCCAAGGGCGTCGCGGTCCGCCAGCGGGACGTCGTCGCCCTCGCGCTGGACCGGGCCTTCGCCGGGCACGACCGGGTGCTCGTGCACTCCCCGCACGCCTTCGACGCCGCCACCTACGAGGTCTGGGTGCCGCTGCTGCGCGGCGGCACCGCCGTCCTCGCCCCGCCGGCCGACCTGGACGCCGCCGCGGTGCGCCGCGCCGTCGGCGAGCAGGGCGTGCGCTGCCTGTGGCTGACCGCGGGTCTGTTCCGGCTGCTCGCCCAGGAGGACCCCGGCTGCCTGCGCGGCGCCCGCGAGGTGTGGACGGGCGGTGAGGCGGTGCCGGGCGCCGTCGTGCGCCGGGTGCTGGACGCCTGCCCCGGCCTGACCGTCGTCGACGGCTACGGCCCCACCGAGACCACCACGTTCGCCACCCGGCGCGTCTTCCGCGCCGGCGACCCGCTGCCCGCGGTGCTGCCCATCGGCCGCCCGCTGGACAACACGCGCGTCTACGTCCTGGACGCCGCGCTCCAGCCGCAGCCGCCGGGCGTACCCGGCGAGCTGTACATCGCCGGCGCCGGGCTGGCCCGGGGGTACGCGGGCCGGCCGGGGGCCACCGCCGCCCGGTACGTCGCCGACCCGTTCGGCCCGCCCGGGGAGCGGATGTACCGCACCGGCGACATCGTGCGCTGGAGCGCCGACGGGGAACTGCACTTCGTCGGGCGCGCGGACGACCAGATCAAGATCCGCGGCTTCCGGGTCGAGCCCGCCGAGATCGAGGCCCGCCTCACCGGCCACCCGGCCGTCGCCGAGGCCGTCGTCTCCCTCTACCAGGACGGCGGACGCAAGCGGCTCGCCGCGCACCTCGTGCCGGCCGGCGGCGCCACGATGCCGCCCGCCGCCGAACTGCGCGCCCACCTGGCGGCCGGGCTGCCCGACTACATGCTGCCCGCCGCCTTCGTGGCCGTGCCCGAACTGCCGCTCACCGGCAACGGCAAGGTCGACCGGCGGCGGCTGCCCGCCCCCGACTGGTCGGCCGGGGCCCAGCAGGCCCACCGGGCGCCGCGCACCGAGGCCGAACGGCTGCTCGCCGGTATCTGGGCCGAGCTGCTCGGCGTGGAACGCGTCGGCCTGGACGACAACTTCTTCATGCTGGGCGGCGACTCGATCCTCAGCATCCAGGTGGTCTCCCGGGCCCGGGCCGCGGGCATCGCCCTCACCCCGCGCGACCTGTTCAAGCACCCCACCGTGGCCGAGCTGGCCGCCGCGGGCGGTGCCGCGTCCGCCGTCGCCGGCACCGAACCGGTCAGCGGCGCGAGCGAACTCACCCCCATCCAGCACTGGTTCCTCGACCCGCAGCCCGAACACGCCGCCTTCTTCGACCAGTGCGTGGTCGTCGAGGCCGCCGGACCGGTGGACGAGGACGCCCTGCGCCGCGCCCTCGCCGCCCTGTGGACCCACCACGACGCCCTGCGCGCCCGGTTCACCCGCGACGCCGACGGCACCTGGCACCAGGAGGTGCCGCCCGCCGACGGCCCGGTCCCCGAGCTGCTGACGGTCCACGGCCCGCAGGAGGAGGAGCAGGTCACGGCCGCGGCCCACGCCGGCTTCCGGCTGGACACCGGCCCGCTGCTCACCGCCCGCCTGTTCACCGCCGACGGCACCCGGCCCGCCCGGCTGCTGCTGGTCGTCCACCACCTCGTGGTCGACGGCGTCTCCTGGCGGATCCTGCTGGAGGACCTGGAGACCGCCTACCGGCAGGCCGTGACCCGGGAGCCCGTACGGCTGCCCGCCCGCACCACCTCCGTCCGGGAGTGGGCCCGCAGACTCCGCGACCGCGCCGGCACCTTCGCGAGCCGGCGCGACCACTGGGCCGAGGCGGCCCGGGCCTGCGCCGTCCCGCTGCCGGTGGACGGCCCCGGCACCACCACCGCGGCCGACGTCCGCGAGGTCACCGTACGGCTGGACCGGGAGCGCACCGACAGCCTGCTGCGCACGGTCCCCGGCCTCTACCGCACCCGCATCGACGACGTCCTGCTCACCGCGCTCGGCCGGGTCCTCGCCGACTGGACCGGACGGGACACCGTCGCCGTCGGCCTGGAGGGCCACGGCCGCGAGGACGCGCTCTTCGACGACGTCGACCTCTCCCGCACGGTCGGCTGGTTCACCTCCCTCTTCCCGGTCGCCCTGCACGTCCCGGCGGGGGACTGGGGCACCGCCCTGAAGGCGGTGAAGGAGCAGCTGCGCGCCGTCCCCGACCGGGGCCTCGGCTACGGCGTGCTGCGCCACCTCGCCCGCGACGAGGCGCTGACCGGCACCCCGATGCCCGGCATCAGCTTCAACTACCTGGGCCGCTTCGACTGGTCGCCCGGCGGCGGCACCCTGGTCGGCGCGGTGCCCGGCGGACTCGGCGGCGCGGAGGCACCCGGCACCGAACGGCCGCACCTGCTGGACGTCGTCGCCCGCGTCGAGGACGACGAACTGGAGATCACCTGGTACTACGGCGCCGGACGGCACCGCGAGGACACCGTCACCGCCCTCGCCGAAGGCATGCTCCGGGCGCTCGGCGACATCCTGGCCCACTGCGCGCGCCCGGACGCGGGCGGCCGGACCCCGTCCGACTTCCCGCTGGCCCGCCTGGACCAGGCGGCGGTCGACCGGATCGCCGGCGACGGGCGCGAGGTGGCGGACGTGCTGCCGCTGACCCCGATGCAGGCGGGCATGCTCTTCCACAGCCTGCTCGACCCGGACGGCCGCACCTACGTCAACCAGGTCCAGCTGGTGCTGTCGGGCGTCACCGACCCGCGGGCCCTCGCCGAGGCCTGGCAGCACACCGCGGACGCCAACCCCGTCCTGCGCACCGGCCTGGTCTGGCAGGAGACCGCCGAACCGCTCCAGGTCGTCCGGCACCGGGCCACCGTGCCCGTCACCCACCACGACTGGACCGGCCGGCCCGCCGACATGTGCGCGCCCGACCTCGAACGGCTGCTGGCCGAGGACCGGCAGCGGGGCATCGACCTGGGCACCGCGCCCCTGATGCGGCTGACCTTCATCCGGCTGTCCGCCGACCGCGTCCGCATGGTGTGGACGTTCCACCACGTGCTGCTCGACGGCTGGAGCGCCGCCCAGGTCTTCGACGAGGTGTGCGAGCGGTACGCGGCCCTGACCACCGGGCGCCGCCCGCAGGTGCCGCAGCGCAGGCCCTTCGCCGACTACCTGCGCCATCTGGCCGGGCAGGACACCGGCCGGGCGGAGCGGTACTGGCGCGAGACGCTCGCCGGCTTCCCGGCCCCCACCGAGCTGCCCCGCGACCGGCGGTCCACCGAGGCCCACCGCAGCGCCTCCTCCGGCTCGGTGCGGGTGACCCTCGGCCGGGACGTCTCCGCCCGGCTGCGGGAGACGGCCCAGACCGCCGGGCTGACCGTCAACACCGTCCTCCAGGGCGCCTGGGCGCTGCTGCTGTCCCGTTACGGCGGCGGGGACGACGTGGTGTTCGGCACGACCGTCTCCGGGCGGCCCGCCGACCTGCCGGGCGTCACCTCGATGGTCGGCCTGTTCATCAACACCCTGCCCACCCGGGCCCGCGTCGACGGCCGGCGCCCGCTGCTGGACTGGCTGCGCGAGCTCCAGGCCGCCCAGTCGGAGGCCCGGCGCCACGACTTCGTCTCGCTGGCCCAGGTGCAGTCCTGGAGCGAGGTGCCCGGCGGGACCAACCTGTTCGACTCCATCGTCGTGTTCGAGAACTACCCCTTCGACGAGGGGTCGCTGGCCCGCCACGGCCTGGCCATGGAGCAGGAACGGGACCTGGAGCCGACGAACTACCCGCTCAGCGTGGTCGTCGCACCCGGCGACCGGCTCGCCGTCAACCTCGACTACGACCCGGCCGCGTTCGACGCCGCGACGGTGGAGGCGCTCGGCGAGAGCCTGCGCACCCTGCTCACCGCGATGGCGGCCGACCCGGACCGCCGCCTCGCCGACCTGCCGCTGCTGGACCCTGCCCAGGGCCGCGACCTGGTCGCCCGGTTCGGCGGGACCGGGGCACGGGCACCGCGCGACACGCTGCCGGAGGCGTTTCGCCGGCAGGCGCTGCGCACGCCCGGCGCCACGGCCGTGCGCAGCGGCGGCGACAGCCTGACCTACCGCGAACTCGACGCCCGTTCCAACCGGCTGGCGCGGCTGCTGGTGGCGGCCGGCGCCGGGCCCGAGCGCTTCGTCGCGCTGTGCCTGCCCCGCACCGCCGACCTCGTGGTGGCGCTGCTGGCGGTGCTCAAGAGCGGCGCCGCCTACCTCCCGGTCGACCCGCAGTACCCGGCCGAGCGCGTCGCGTTCCTGTTCGAGGACGTACGGCCGGACGCCGTGATCACCACCGCCGCGACCGCCGGCCGGCTGCCCGACGGCCCCTTCACACGCATCCTGCTGGACGAGGACCCCGCCGCCGGCCGGCCCGACACGCCCGTCGGCGACGACGAGCGGCACACCGCCCTGCTGCCCGGCCACCCGGCCTACGTCATCCACACCTCCGGCTCCACCGGCCGCCCCAAGGGCGTCGTCGTCAGCCACGCCTCGGTGCTGGCGCTGGCCGACTGGGCCGCCGCCGAGTTCGCCGGCCCGTCCCTGGCGCACGTGGTGGCCTCCACCTCGCTCAACTTCGACGTGTCGGTGTTCGAGATCTTCTCGCCGCTGCTGTCCGGCGGCTGCGTGGAGATCGTCCGCGACCTGCTCGCGCTGGCCGAGCGCCCCGGCCCCTGGCGGGCCGGACTGCTCAGCGCCGTACCCTCGGCGCTGGACCGGCTGCTGGCCGAGGACGCCGTGCACGTCACCGCGGACACGGTCGTCCTCGCGGGGGAGGGGCTACCCGCCCGCACCGTGCGCCGGGTCCGCGAGGCGATCCCCGGCTGCCGGGTCATGAACATCTACGGCCCCACCGAGGCCACCGTCTACGCCACCGCGTTCACCTGCGACCCCGCCGACCCCGACCGCGACCCGCCGATCGGCCGCCCGCTCGGCGGCGCCCGTGCCTACGTGCTCGACCGGTCGATGCGCCCGGTCCCCATCGGCGCGCCCGGCGAGCTGTACCTGGCCGGAACCGGCGTGGCCCGCGGCTACCTGCGCCGCCCCGGCCTGACCGCCGCCCGCTTCCTGCCCGACCCGTTCGGGCCGCCCGGCACCCGCATGTACCGCACCGGCGACCTGGTCCGCTGGAGCGCCGACGGCGACCTCGTCTACCTCGGGCGCGGCGACGACCAGGTGAAGGTGCGCGGCTTCCGCATCGAACTCGGCGAGGTCGAGGCCGCGCTGGCCCGGCACCCGGCCGTGGCCGCGGCGGCGGCCCGGGTGGTGGACCACGCCGGCCACCGCCGGCTGGTCGGCTATGCGGTGCCCCGCGCCTCCGGCCTGCCCGACCCCGCGGAGCTGCGCGCCTTCTTCGCCCGCAGCCTCCCCGACCACCTGGTCCCCGCCCTCGTCGTACCGTTGGAGCGGCTCCCGCTGGGCGCCACCGGCAAACTGGACCGGCGGGCGCTGCCCGACCCCGAGTGGAGCGCGTCCGCCGGCGGCACGGCCGGGCGCGAGCCGCGCACCGAGGCCGAGCGGATCCTCGCGGCGATCTGGTGCGAGGTGCTGGGCGTGCCCGCAGCAGGCCCGGACGACAACTACTTCACCCTGGGCGGCGACTCCGTCCTCGGCATCCAGATCGTCTCGGCCGCCCGCCGGGCCGGTCTCGCCCTCACCCCCCGCCACCTGTTCACCCACCAGACCCTCGCCGACCTCGCGGCGGCCGCGGAGTCCGCCGCGGCGCCCACCGCCGCCACCGAGGCCGAGCCGGTGACCGGCGACGCCCCGCTCACCCCCGTACAGCACTGGCTGTTCGACACCCTGGACGGCGACCCGGCCCACTTCAGCCAGACCGTCTCCTACGAGCTGGCCGCGGACCCCGACGAGGACCTGCTGCGGGCCGCGCTGGCCGCCGTACTCGACCACCACGACGCGCTCCGGCTGCGCTTCGGGCCGGACGGGGACGGCCGCCGCCGGCAGCACGGCACCGCGCCCGGCGACACCCCCGTGCACCTGGAGGTCCACGCCGGCCCCGCCGGACCCGAGGTGGCCGACGCGCTCGGCGCCGGCTTCGACCTGGCACACGGGCCGCTGCTGCGCGCCGCGCTGTGCCGCCCCGGCGGCGACGCGCGCCCGGTGCTGCTGCTGTCCGCCCACCACCTGGTCGTCGACGCCGTGTCCTGGCAGCTGCTGCTGGAGGACCTGGACACCGCCCACCGCGCCCTGAGCAGCGGCGAGCGGCCCGATCTCGGGGCGAAGAGCACCTCCTTCCGGACCTGGGCCCGGCGGCTGGCCGCGCACACCGCGGCGGGCGGCTTCGACGGCGAACTCGCCCACTGGAGCGCCCTGGACACCGGGCCCGCCCTGCCGGCCGACCACCCCGGCGGCGCCAACACCACCGCCGCCGAGGAGACGGTGACCGTCCGGCTCGGCGCCGAGGAGACCCGCCGGCTCCTCCAGGACGTGCCGGACGTGTACCGCACCCGGGTCAACGACGTCCTGCTCACCGCGCTGGGCCGGGTCCTGGCCCGCTGGACGGGGCGGGACCGGGTGGCGGTGACCCTCGAAGGACACGGCCGCGAGGACCTGTTCGAGGGTACCGACCTCGTCCGCACCGTCGGCTGGTTCACCACCATGTACCCGGTCGTCCTGGACGTCCCCCGGGACGCGGACACCGGCACCGTGCTGAAGTCCGTCAAGGAGAACCTGCGCGCCGTACCCCACGGCGGACTGGGCTACGGGGCCCTGCGCCACCTGCACCCGGGCGCCGGCCGGGAGCTGCCCGCACTGCCGCAGATCTGCTTCAACTACCTCGGCCGGCAGGACCGGAAGCCCACGCCGGGCGGCCTGCTGCACGCCCCGCACGGCGGCCTCACCGGCGGCATGGACCGCGCGGCCCGGCGGCCGTACCTCCTGGACGTGCTGGGGCGGGTCACCGACGGGCGGCTGGAGTTCACCTGGTCGTACTCCGGCGAGGTGCACCGCCGCGAGACCGTGGCCCGCCTGGCGGCCGAGCTGACCGAAGAACTCCGCGCGATCGAGCGCCACTGCGCCGCACCCGGCGCCGGCGGCCGCACCCCCTCCGACTTCCCGCTGGCCGGCCTGGACCAGGCCGCCGTCGACCGGCTGGTCGGCACCGGGAGGGACGTCGTGGACGTGTACCCGCTCACGCCCACCCAGACCGGCATGGTGATGCACGGGCTGGACGAGGCCGAACACGGCCTGTACGTCGAGCAGATCACCTTCGTCGCCGACGGCGCCCGCGACCCGGGGCTGCTGGCCGACGCCTGGCGGTACGTCGTCGCGTGCACCCCGGTCCTGCGCACCTCCGTCGCCCTGACCGACGTGCCCGTACCGCTGCAACTCGTCCACCGCGAGGTCACCCTGCCGGTCACCGAGCACGACTGGAGCACGCTGCCGGCCGACCGGCACCAGGGCGAGCTGGAACGGCTGCTCGCCGACGAGCGGGCCCGCGGCCTCGCCCTGGACCGGGCCGCGCTGCTGCGGCTGGCGCTGGTCCGGCTCGGACCGGACGCGGTGCGGGTCGTGTGGACCTTCCACCACGTCCTGCTGGACGGCTGGAGCGTCTTCCACGTGCTGTCCGACGTCATGGCCGCGCACGCCGCGCTGGCCGGCGGCGAGCAGCCGCGGTTGCCCGAGCGCCGGCCGTTCGCCGACTACGCCGCCTGGCTGGCCGGCCGCGACACCGGCCCGGCCGTGGAGCACTGGCGCACCGTCCTGGGCGGCCTGACCGGCCCGACCCCGCTGCCGTACGACCGCAGGCCCGCACCCGGTGCCGCGGCCCGCTCCGGCACCTGGCTGTCGCAGCGGATCGGCGCCGGACGCACGCGGCGGCTGGCCGAGTTCGCCCGCCGCCACCGCCTCACCCTCAACACGCTGGTGCAGGGCGCCTGGGCGCTGCTGCTGGCCCGGTGGAGCGGGCAGGACGAGGTCTGCTTCGGCACCACCGTGTCCGGCCGCCCCGCCGACCTGCCCGGCGCCGACACCATCACCGGCCTGTTCATCACCACCCTGCCCGCCCGGATCGGCGTCGACGGCGGCACCCCGTGCGCCGACTGGCTGCGGGCCGTGCAGGAGGCCCGCGCCGAGGACCGCCGGCACGACCACGTGCCCCTCAACGAGCTGCACGCCCTGACCGGGCTGCCGTCGGGGACCGCCCTGTTCGACAGCCTGCTGGTGTTCGAGAACTACCCGGTCGGGGACGCGACGGCCGGTGCGCACGGTCTGACCGTGCGGGACCTGGACGCCCGGGAGGCCACCAACTACCCGCTCACCGTCGTCGTCTCGCCGGGGGACGACCTCGCCGTCGAACTCGGCTACGACCCCCGGTACTTCGACGAGGCCACCGCCGAGTCGCTGGCCGGGCAGCTGCTGCACGCCCTGGACGCCCTGGCCGGCACGGACGGCACCGTCCCCCTCGACGCCGTCGACGTGCTGCCGCCCGCGCTGCGGCACCGGCTGCTGCACGGGCCGGCCCGCCCGGAGCTCGGCCCGGTGCCGCCCGCCACCCTGCCCGCCCTCGTCGAGGCCGCCGTCGACCGGTGGCCCCACGCCCCCGCGCTCGCCGCACCGGGCACGCTGCTCAGTTACGCCGAGGCAGAGACGCGGGCCAACCGGCTGGCGCACCGGCTCATCGCCCGCGGCGCCGGACCCGGTGGCCTGGTCGCCCTGCTGCTGCCCCGCTCGGCGGACATGGTGCTCGCCCAGCTGGCCGTGGCGAAGACGGGCGCCGCGTTCCTGCCCGTCGACCCCGCCTACCCGGAGGAGCGGACCGCCCTGATGCTGCGCGACGCGGCCCCCGCCCTCACCCTCGACGCGAAAGAGGTCGCCGACCTGCTCGCCGCACCGCCGGACGGCGTGCCCGGCCACCGGCCCACCGACGCGGACCGCACCCGGCCGCTCGACCTGGACGACCCGGCCTACGTCATCTACACCTCCGGCTCCACCGGCACCCCCAAGGGAGTCGTCGTCACCCACCGCGGCCTGGCCGCCTTCGCCGCCGCCGAGGCGGCCCACTACCAGGTCACGGCGGGCGACCGGGTGCTGGCCTTCGCCACGCCCAGCTTCGACGCCTCCGTGCTCGAACTGTGCATGTCGCTGCCGCACGGCGCCCGGCTCGTCGTCCCCCCGCCCGGCCCGCTGCTCGGCAGCCACCTGGCCGGCGTGCTCCGCGACGAGCGCATCACCCACACCCTGCTGCCCCCGGCCGCCCTGGCCACCCTGCCGCCCGACACGCCCGGCACGCTGCCGGACCTGAAGACGCTGACCGTCGGCGCCGACGCCTGCGGCCCGGAACTCGTCGCCCGCTGGGCACCGCACCACCGCATGGTCAACTCCTACGGGCCCACCGAGGCCACCGTCGTCGCCACCTGGTCCGCCCCGCTGCGGCCGGACGGCGCGGCCCCGCCCATCGGCCGCCCGCTGCCCGCCACCGGCGCCTACGTCCTCGACGCCCGGCTGCGGCCGGTCCCCGACGGCGTCCCCGGCGAACTGTGGCTCAGCGGACCGGCCCTGGCCCGCGGCTACCTCGGCCGGCCCGGGCTGACCGCGGCCCGGTTCGTCGCCGACCCGTTCGGTCCGCCCGGCACCCGCATGTACCGCACCGGCGACCTGGTGCGCCGCGACGCCCACGGCGAACTGCACTACCTGGGCCGCACCGACCACCAGCTCAAGCTGCACGGCCACCGCATCGAGGCGGGCGAGGTCGAGGCGGTCCTCGCACGGCACCCGGGCGTCCTGGACGCCGTGGTGAGCGTGCGCGAGGACGAGCCGGGCCTGCCCCGCCTGGTCGCCCACCTGCTCACCGCGCCCGGCGCCGAACCGCCCACCGCGGCGGACCTGCGCGCCCTGGCCGCCCGCTCGCTGCCCGGCTACATGGTCCCCTCGGCTTTCGTGCCGATGGACCGCTTCCCGCTGACCGAGAACGGCAAGACCGACCGGGCCGCGCTGCCCGCCCCGGCCCCCGACGCCGCCGGGGAACGCGAGCGGGCCGGCGAGCGGGCCGCGTACGTGGCACCGCGCACCCCCACCGAGGAGGCGGTGGCCGGGATCTGGGAGGAGACCCTGAACCAGAGCGTCGGCGCCGAGGACGACTACTTCCTGCTGGGCGGCGACTCCCTGCGCGCCCTGCTCATCGCCTCCCGCGCCAACGACGTGTTCGGCGTCACGCTCACCCCCCGCGACGTGCTGGTCGCGCGGACCGTGGCCGCCCTCGCCGAGCGCGTGGAGGAGCAGGTGCTGAGCGAACTGGAAGCCGCGGCACTCGCGGGCCACGACGAAGACGCCGCGCACGGCGGCCCCGACCACGACGAACGGTGAGGATCCGACGACCATGACGTCTTCGACCCCGTCGCACTCCGACGACCGCCCCGCCGCCGGGGCCCGCACCCCGCGCGACCGCGCCCAGGCCCTGCCCGCCGACCTGCGCGAGCAGCTGCGCCGACGGCTGGCCGGACGCGCCGGTCCCGCGGCCGCCCCCGGGGCCCGCACCGGCATCCCGCGCGCCGACCGGGACCGCCCGCTGCCGCTGTCGTTCGCCCAGCAGCGCCTGTGGTTCCTGGACCGGCTGCGGCCGGGCGACCCCCGCTACAACAGCGCGGTCGCCGTCCGCTTCACCGGCGCACTGGACCGGCAGCTGCTGGCGCAGGCGCTGACCGCCGTCGTCGCCCGCCACGAGGCCCTGCGCACCACGTTCGCCGAGCACGACGGCCGCCCCGTGCAGCAGATCCACCCGGCCGGGCCGGTTCCGCTGCCGGTGCGCGACGTGCAGGACCTCGACGCGGCCCTGCGCGCGGAGTACGCCCGCCCGTTCGACCTGCACCGGGGGCCGCTGCTGCGCGCCGTACTGCTGAGAGAGACCGGCACCGCGCACGTGCTGCTGCTCACCGCCCATCACATCGTCACCGACGGCTGGTCCATGGGCGTGGTCCTGGACGAACTGTGCACCGCCTACGACGCGCTGGCCCGGGGTGCGGCCCCGGACCTGCCCGCGGTGGCGGCCCAGTACCCGGACTTCGCGGTGTGGCAGCGCGAACAGCTCTCCGGCCCCCGCCTCGAACGCCAGCTGGCCCACTGGAAGGACCGGCTGTCCGGGGCGGTGGCCCCCGGGCTGCCGCTGGACCGGCCGCGCAGCGGCGAGGAGTCCGGCGCGGGCGCCGTGCACACCTTCACCGTGCCCGCCGCCGTCACGGACCGGCTGCGCGACCTCGCCAGGGAGCAGCACACCACCCTGTACACCGCCCTGGTCGCCGCCACGCAGGCCCTGCTGGCCCGCTGGTCCGGCCAGGACGACGTCACCGTCGGTTCCCTGACGCCCGGCCGCTCCCGCACCGACCTGGAGCGCGCCGTCGGGTTCTTCGTGAACACGGTCGCGCTGCGCACCACGGTGGACACCTCCGCCTCCTTCCGGGACCTGCTCGGCCAGACCGCCGACACGGTCAACGACGCCTTCGCGCACGGCGACACCCCGTTCGAGCGGGTCGTCGAGGCGGCCGGCGCCGCCCGCGAGGCGGGCCGCAACCCGCTGTTCGACGTCATGGTCCTGCTGCACCCCGAGCCGCCCGCCGCGCGCGCCCCGCACGGCCTGGGCACCGAGCCGGTCACCGTGCCCCGGCAGGCGGCCACCTTCGACCTGAGCGTGGAGTTCGTGCCCGACGGCGCGGGCCTGACCGGCCTGCTGGAGTACCGCACCGACCTGTTCGAGGCGGCCACGGCCGCCCGCCTCGCCGACCAGCTGCTGCGCCTGCTGCGGGCCGCCGCCGACACGCCCGACCGGCCCCTGGGCAGCGCACCCCTGCTGTCCGCCGAGGAGGCACGGCAGGTCCTGCACGACTGGAACCCGGCCCCGCTCCCGGTCCCCGACACCACCTACCCCGCCCTGTTCGAGGCCCGCGCCGCCCGCACCCCCGACGCACTCGCCCTCGTCGCCGGCGGTGAACGGCTCGACTACGCGACCCTGAACGCCCGCGCCAACCGCCTCGCGCACCACCTCATCTCCCTGGGGGCGGCCCCCGAACGGCTGGTCGCCCTGCGCCTGCCGCGCACCGCCGACATGATCACGGCGATCCTCGCCACCTGGAAGTCCGGTGCGGGCTACCTCCCGCTGGACCCGGCCCTGCCCGAGGAACGCGTCCGCTACCTGCTGGACGACGCCCGCCCCGCGCTCGTCCTGGACGAGGCCGCCCTGCGCGCCGTACCCGCCACCGCACCGGACACCGACCCCAGCGACGCCGACCGGCGTGCCCCGCTGCACCCGCTGCACACCGCCTACGTCATCTACACCTCCGGCTCCACCGGCCGCCCCAAGGGCGTCGCCGTCGCCCACCGCTCCGCGGTGCACCTGCTGGCCGCGCACCGGGCGGGCTTCGTCGCCGAGGCCGGCGGCGGCCCGCTGCGGGTCGCCCTCACCGCGTCGTTCTCCTTCGACACCTCCCTCGAAGGCGTGCTGCTGATGGCCGACGGCCACCCGCTGCACCTGGTCGACGAGGTGACCCGGATGGACCCGGCCGCGCTGGTCGCCCACGTCGCCGAACACCGCATCGACTTCCTCGACGTCACCCCCTCCTACCTGCGGCAGCTGCTGCCCGCCGGACTGCTCACCGGCCCCGGGCACCGCCCCCGGGTCCTGATGCTCGGCGGCGAGGCGGTCGGCCCCGCCCTGTGGCGCGAGCTGGCCGCCCACCCGGACGTGACCGCGCACAACTTCTACGGCCCCACCGAGTGCACGGTCGACGCGCTGTCCTGCCGCATCGACGGCGGCGACCGCCCGCTGGTGGGCCGCCCGCTGCCCGGTGTCCGCGCCTACGTGCTGGACGGCCGGCTCCAGCCGGTGCCGCCCGGCGTCGGCGGCGAGCTGTACCTCGCCGGCCCCCAGCTGGCCCGCGGCTACACCGGCCGCCCGGGGCTGACCGCGGCCCGCTTCCTGCCCGACCCGTACGGGCCGCCCGGCACCCGGATGTACCGCACGGGCGACCTGGCCCGCTGGACGGCCGACGGCCGCCTGGACTACCTCGGGCGGGCCGACGACCAGATCAAGGTGCGCGGCCACCGCATCGAACCCGGGGAGATCGAGGCGGCCTTGCTGGACCTGCCCGCGATCGCCGCCGCCGCGGTCGTCGCCGTCCCCGACGCGCACGGCCACACCCGCCTGGCCGCCTACGTCGTGCCCGCGCCCGGCGCGGCCCGGCCGGCCCCCGCCGACCTGCGCGCGGCCCTGCGCCGCACCCTGCCCGACGCCCTGGTGCCGTCCTCCTTCACCGCCCTGGACGCCCTGCCGCTGACCACCAGCGGCAAACTGGACCGCCGCGCCCTGCCCGCGCCCGACACGGCCGAGGGCGACCGCGAGTTCACCGCCCCGCGCACCCCGGACGAGGAGACGCTCGCCGCCATCTGGGCCGAGGTGCTCGGCGTGGCCCGGGTCGGCGTCACGGACAACTTCTTCGAACTGGGCGGCGACTCGATCCTGAGCATCCAGGCCGTCTCCCGGGCCCGCGCGGCGGGCCTGCGGATCGGCTCCCAGGACGTCTTCCGGCACCAGACGGTCGCCGACCTCGCCGCCGCTGCGCGCCGCACCGCCGCCGTGCCCGCGCCCCGGCGCGCGCACGAGGACGGCCCCGCCCCGCTCACCCCGGTCCAGGAGTGGTTCTTCGCCACCCACGGGCCGCTGCGGCACTTCAGCATGTCGATGCTGCTCGACCTGCCGCACGACCTCGACGAGGCGGCCCTGGAACGGGCGCTGGCGGCCCTGACCGGCCACCACCCGGCGCTGCGCGCCCGTTTCACCCGCACCGACGACGGGACCTGGCGGCAGGAGCCCGGCACGGGCCCGGCCGGCGCACCGCTGACCCGGCACGCCCCGGACACCCCGCCCGCCGAGGCCGCCGACGCCGCCCGCGCGGCCCTGGACCCGGCCACCGGCGCGCTGGTGCGGGCGGCCCTGCTGACCGGAGGCCCACGGCCCCGGCTGTTCCTCGCCGTGCACCACCTGGCTATCGACAGCGTCTCCTGGCGGGTCCTGCTCGCCGACCTGGAGCTGGCCTACCGGCAGGCCGCGGCCGGCGAGGAGCCCCGGCTGGAGCCCGAGCACACCCCGTTCGCCGACTGGGCGCGCCGGCTCGCCGAACGGGTGCGGGCCGGCGACCTGGACGACGACCTGCCGTACTGGACCGAGGAGACCGCACAGCCGCGCACCCCGCTCCCCGTCGACCTGCCCGGCACCCCGCTCGCCGGCTCCGTGCGCACCGTGCGCACCCGCGTGGACCGGGCGACCACCGAGGCACTGCTGCGGCGGGTGCCGGGCGTGTACCGCACCCAGGTCAACGACGTGCTGCTGAGCGCACTGGGCCGGGTGCTCGCCGACTGGGCGGGCACCGACCGGGTCACCGTCGCCCTGGAGGGCCACGGCCGCGAGGAGGACCTCGCGGAGGGCGCCGACCTGTCCCGCACCGTCGGCTGGTTCACCACCCAGTACCCGGTCACCCTCACCGTCGCGGACGGAGCGGACGGTGCCGACTGGGGCGCGACCCTGAAGGCCGTCAAGGAGCGGCTGCGGGCGGTGCCCCGCCGCGGCCTGAGCTACCAGGCCCTGGGCCACCTCGGCTCGCCCGGCCCGCAGGCGGCCGCGCTCGCCGGACTGCCGCTGCCCGAGGTCTGCTTCACCTACCACGGCCAGTGGGAGGCCGCCGCCGGCGGGGACTTCGCACCCGCCGCCGACGTGCCCGGCCGCGACACCGACCCCGCTCAGCCCCTGGACCACCTGCTCGACGTCTCCGCCGTGGTGTCCGACGGCGAGCTGGAGATCACCTGGCACTACAGCGAGCAGGTGCACCGGCCGTCCACCGTACGGCGGCTGGCCGACGCGATGGTGGAGGCGCTCGGCGCCGTCGCCGACCACTGCGCCCGGCCCGGCGCGGGCGGCCGCACCCCCTCCGACTTCCCGCTCGCCCGGCTGGACCAGGCCGGTGTGGACCGGCTCGCCGGCGACGGCCGGGACGTGGCGGACCTGCTGCCGCTCACCCCGCTCCAGGAGGGCATGCTCTTCCACCGGCTGGTCGGCGGGAGCGACGACGTGTACGTCGACCAGGCCGCCCTGCTGCTGGAGGGCGTGAGCGACCCCGCCGCGCTCGCCGTGGCCTGGCAGCGGGTCGCCGACCGCACCCCGGCCCTGCGCACCTCCGTCGTGTGGGAGGGCGTCCCGGTACCGCTCCAGGTCGTCCACCACCGCGTCACCGTCCCCGTCGAACAGCTCGACTGGCGCGACCTCGACGCCGGGGAGCGGGCCGAGCGCTGGGACCGGCTGCGCGCCGACGACCTCGCGCGCGGACTCGACCTCACCGCGGCGCCCCTGATGCGGCTGACGTTCGTCCGGCTCCCGGACGCCCGGCTGCACCTGCTGTGGACCTCCCACCACCTGATCCTGGACGGCTGGAGCCTGGCCCAGGTCCTCACCGAGGTGTTCGAGGAGTACCGGGCG
This sequence comes from Streptomyces sp. NPDC031418, assembly GCF_055581605.1. NCBI lineage: Bacteria > Bacillati > Actinomycetota > Actinomycetes > Kitasatosporales > Streptomycetaceae > Streptomyces > Streptomyces sp. NPDC031418. The sequence continues at coordinate 182,092 of NZ_JBVIJC010000014.1, read as the reverse complement.
CTCACCGCCGGCACCGAGTACCGGCCCCCGGCGCGGCGGCCGTTCGGCGACTACGTGCGCTGGCTGGCCGGCCAGGACGGCGAGGCGGCCCGCGCCCACTGGCGGGCCGTCCTCGACGGATGGGCCACCCCCACCCCGCTGCCCGCCGACCGCGTCCGGCGCCCCGGGCACGAGACCCGCTCCGCGGCGGTGCACACGGCCGCCCTGTCCGAGGAGGTCTCCGCCCGGCTGGCCGCGACCGCACGGTCGGCCGGACTCACCCTGGGCACCGTGGTGCAGGGCGCCTGGGCGCTGCTGCTGGCCCGCTACAGCGGCGAACGGGAGGTGCTGTTCGGCACCACCGTCTCCGGCCGCCCCGACGACCTGCCCGGCGCCGAGTCCATGGTGGGCCTGTTCATCAACACCCTGCCCACCCGCATCCGGGTGGACGGCGGGCGCAGGGCCGCCGACTGGCTGCGCGACCTCCAGGAGGCGCAGGCCGAGGCACGGCGGTTCGCCGCGGTGTCCCTGGCCGAGCTGACCGGGCTGAGCGACGTGCCCGCGGGCAGCCCCCTGTTCGACAGCATCGTCGCCTTCGAGAACTACCCCTTCGACGAGGCCCGTTCGGCCGCCACCGGCATCCGCCTCGCCGACGTCTCCTCCCGGGACGCCACCAACTACCCGCTGGTGCTGCGGGCGTACCAGGGCGCGCACGTCGGCTTCGACCTGGCCTACGACCCCGCCCTGTTCGACGCCGCCACCGCCGCGGACCTCGCCGGCCGGCTGTGCCTGCTGCTGACCGGGCTCGCCGACGACCCCGACCGCCCGCTGCGCGCCCTCGCCTGGACCACCGCCGCCGAACGGCACCGGATGCTGACCGAGTGGAACGGCACCGCCGAGGGCCGGCCCGCCGACACCCTGACCGGCCTGTTCGCCGCGCAGGCCGCCCGCACCCCGCACGCCGAGGCCGTCACCTGCGGCGACGACCGCCTCGACTACGCCACCCTGGACGCCCGGGCCGGCCGGCTCGCCCACCGCCTCGCCGAACTCGGCGCCCGCCCCGAGACGTTCGTGGCGCTCGCCCTGCCCCGCTCCACCGACCTCGTCGTGGCCGTCCTCGCCGTGCTGAAGACCGGCGCGGCCTACCTGCCCGTCGACCCCGCGCTGCCCGCCGAACGCGTCCGGCACCTGCTCGACGACGCCCGGCCGGTGGCACTCGTGACCACCGCTGGCACCACCGCGGGCACCGAGGCCGGCACCGCCGTGCCCGCCCTGCTGCTGGACGACCCGGACGTACGCGCCGACCTGGCCCGGCGCCCGGCCACCGGCCCCGCCGACCCCGCGCTGCGCCCGCTGCCGGAGAGCCCCGCCTACGCCATCTACACCTCCGGCTCAACCGGACGGCCCAAGGGCGTCGTCGTCCCGCACGCAAGTGTCGTCCGGCTGTTCACCCGCACCCGGCAGTGGTTCGGCTTCGGCCCCGACGACGTGTGGACGCTGTTCCACTCCTACGCCTTCGACTTCTCGGTGTGGGAGCTGTGGGGCCCGCTGCTGCACGGCGGCCGGCTGGTGATCGTGCCCGAGGACACCGCACGGTCCCCGGAGGACTTCCTGCGCCTGCTCGCCGACGAACGGGTCACCGTCCTCAACCAGACGCCGTCCGCGTTCTACCCGCTCATCCGCGCGGACGCCGAACACCCCGGCGTCGGCGCACGGCTGGCCCTGCGCACGATCGTCTTCGGCGGCGAGGCACTGGACGTCACCCGGCTCGCCGACTGGTACGCCCGCCACCCGGACGACGCGCCGCGCCTGGTCAACATGTACGGCATCACCGAGACCACCGTGCACGTCACCTACGCCCCGCTGGACCGCGGCACGCCCGGCGGCACCGCGAGCCCCATCGGCACCGGCATCCCCGACCTGCGCGTCCACGTCCTCGACGACGCCCTGAACCCCGTACCGCCGGGCGCGGTGGGGGAGTTGTTCGTCGCCGGCGAGGGCCTGGCCCGCGGCTACCTGAACCGGCCCGGCCTCACCGCGACCCGCTTCCTCGCCGACCCGTTCGGACGCCCCGGCACCCGCATGTACCGCACGGGCGACCGGGCCCGCCGGCGGGCCGACGGCACCCTGGAGTACCTGGGCCGCGCCGACCAGCAGGTCAAGATCCGCGGCTACCGCATCGAGCCCGGCGAGATCGAGGCCGCGCTACACACCCACCCGGGCGTGGGCGCGGCCGCCGTCGGCGTGTACGAGGACTCCGCCGGCACCCGCAGGCTGGTGGCCCACGTCGTCGGCACCGGCACCGGGGACCGCGCCGCGCCCCCGCCCCCCGCCGCCGCCCTCCGCGCCCACCTCGAAGGACTGCTGCCCGCGCACATGGTGCCCGCGGCCTACGTCCCGATGGCCGCCCTGCCGCTGACCGTCAACGGCAAGCTGGACCGGCGCGCCCTGCCCGCCCCCGGACCCGGCGGCTTCGCGGCCGACGGACCGCGCACCCCCCTGCGCACCCACGCCGAACGGCTCGTCGCCGCCGCCTGGACGGACGTCCTGGACACCAACGAGATCGGCGCCGACGACGACTTCTTCGCGCTCGGCGGCGACTCCATCCTCGCCGTCCGGGTCACCTCCCGGCTGCGCGCCGCCTTCGGCACCGACGTCTCGCCCCGGCTGCTGTTCACGCACAGCACGCTCTCCGCGCTCGCGGCCGCGCTCGGCGAGCCACGGGAGGGGACCGGCGCCGGCCGCGGCGAGGCCGCCGACCCCATCCCGGCGACCGACCCGGACACGCCCGCACCGCTGTCGTACGCCCAGCAGCGGCTGTGGTTCCTCGACCGGTTCGAACCGGGCAGCACCGAGTACACCACCCTGTCCGTGCTGCGGCTGCGCGGACGGCTCGACCTCGCCGCCCTGCGCACCGCCCTGGACGGCCTGGTCGCCCGGCACGAGGCCCTGCGCACCACGTTCACCGAGGACGGCGGCGAGGCCCGGCAGGTCGTGCACCCGCCGCGGCCCGTCGACCTGCCGGTGGAGGACCTCCAGGACCGCGCCGCCCTGGACGCCCTGCTGGAGCGGGAGGCCGGCACCCCCTTCGACCTGGCCACCGGGCCGCTGCTGCGCGCCCGCCTGGCCCGGCAGGCCCCCGACGAACACGTCCTCGTCCTGGCCGTGCACCACATCGTCACCGACGGCTGGTCCGTCGGCGTCCTCGGCCGGGACCTCGGCGAGCTGTACGCGGCGGCCCTCGACGGCCGCCGCCCCGCCCTGCCCCGACTGCCCGTCCGCTACGCCGACCACGCCGCCTGGCAGCGCGGCCGCGCCGACCGCGTCGAGGCCGGCCTCGCGTACTGGCGCCGCGCCCTGGACGGCGTACCCGCGCTGGAACTGCCCACCGACCGGCCGCGCCCGGCCGTGCGCACCCGCGACGGCGCCCTGGTCACCTTCACCCTGCCCGCCGCGCTGACCGGGCGGCTGCGCGAGCGCGGCCGGGAGGCCGACGCCACCTTGTACATGACCCTGGTGACGGCCTGCCAGGTGCTGCTCGCCCGCTGGGCCGGGCAGCAGGACCTCACCGTCGGCACCGTCACCGCCGGCCGCGACCGGCCCGAACTGCACGACGTGGTCGGCATGTTCGTCAACACCCTGGTGCTGCGCACCCGCGTCCGCCCCGAGCTGTCCTTCCACGACCTGCTCACCGAGGTACGGGGCACCGTCCTGGACGCCGTCGCCCACCAGGACGTGCCCTTCGAACGCGTGGTGGACGCCCTCCAGCCCGAGCGGGACACCAGCCGCACCCCGCTGTTCCAGGTCATGGTGGCCCTGCACAACCTCGGCGCCCGGGCACCCCGGCTGCCCGGGCTCACGGCCGAGCCGGTCACCCCGCCGGTCCGCAACGCCACCTTCGACCTCGCCTTCGACTTCGTCGAGACGGACGGCGGCCTCACCGGCCACCTGGAGTACAACACCGGGCTCTTCGACGCCGGCACCGCCGCATGGCTGGCCGAGCGGCTGCGCATCCTGCTGGAGGCCGCCGCCGCCGACCCGCGGCAGGCCGTGGGCGCCCTGCCGCTGATGACCGACGGCGAACGCCGGCAGGTGCTCGCCCAGGGCCGGGGCGCCCCGCTGCCCGGGCCGGACACCACGTTCTGCGCCCTGTTCGAGGCCCAGGCCGCGCGCACCCCGCACGCGACCGCGCTGGTCGCCCGGGACACCACCCTCGACTTCGCCGCCCTCAACCGGCGGGCCAACCGGCTCGCCCACCACCTGATCGCCCGGGGCGCCGGCCCCGAGGACGTGGTCGCCGTACGGCTGCCCCGCACCTCCGGGCTGCCGGTGGCGCTGCTCGCGGTCCTCAAGGCGGGCGCCACCCTGCTCTGCCTCGACCCCCAGCTCCCCGAGGACCGCGTGCGGTACCTCCTCGACGACGCCCGGCCGCACACCGTGCTGACCGGCCTCGACGACGTGCCCTGGGACCGGCTGCCCGACCACGACCCGTTGGACGCGGACCGCGTCCGGCCGCTGCTGCCCGGGCACACCGCCTACGTCGTCTACACCTCCGGCTCCACCGGCCGCCCCAAGGGCGTCGCCGTCGAGCACCGGCACCTGGTCAACCTCTGCCACGACCACCGCGAGAACCTGCTCGCCCCGCACACCGCGGGCGGACGCCGGCTGCGGGCCGCGCTCAGCGCCTCGTTCTCCTTCGACACCTCCTGGGAGGGCGCCCTGCTCCTCGCCCTCGGCCACGAGGTCCACCTCGTCGACGAGGACGTGCGGCTCGACCCCGAGGCGTTCTGCGCCCAGGTCGCCGAGCACCGTCTCGACCTGGTCAACGTCACCCCGTCGTTCCTGCGCGAGCTCACCGCCGCCGGCCTGCTCGCCCCCGGCCGCCACCACCCGCGCCTGCTGCTCGTCGGCGGCGAGGCGGTGCCCACCGCCACCTGGCGCGAACTCGCCGCGGTGGAACGGGACCTGGGCATCGCCGTGTACAACATGTACGGGCCCACCGAGTGCACCGTCGACGCGGCCTACGCCCGCACCACCGACCGCCCCGACCGCCCGGTCATCGGCCGTCCCGGCGGCAACCTGCGGGCCTACGTGCTCGACGGCGCCCTGCGCCCGGTCCCGCCCGGCGTGCCCGGCGAGCTGTACCTCGCCGGAGCGCAGGTGGCCCGCGGCTACCTCGGCCGGCCCGGCCTGACCGCCGCCCGATTCCCGGCCGACCCGTTCGGCGCGCCGGGCGAGCGCATGTACCGCACCGGGGACCGGGCCCGCTGGGACCGCGGCGGGCTGCTGGAGTTCCTCGGCCGGGTGGACGAGCAGGTCAAGATACGCGGGTTCCGCATCGAACCCGGCGAGGTCGAGGCCGCCCTGCTCGCCCACCCCGACGTCGCCGACGCGGCGGTGACCGCACGCGAACACGCCGGCCGCCTGCTGCTCGTCGGCTACGTCGTGCCCGCCCCCGGCCGCAGCCCCGGCGCCGACGAACTGCGCGTCGCGCTGCGCCGCACCCTGCCCGACCACATGGTGCCCGCCGCGTTCGTGCCGCTGGCCCGCATCCCGCGCACCACCAGCGGCAAGACCGACCGGCGCGCCCTGCCCGCCCCGCCCGAGCAGCCGGACAGCGGCAGCCCGTACGTCGCCCCGCGCAGCGGCACCGAGGAACGCCTCGCAGCCATCTGGGCCGACGTCCTCGGCGTCGAACGGGTCGGCGCCCGGGACAACTTCTTCGCGCTCGGCGGCGACTCGATCCTGAGCATCCAGATCGTCTCCCGCGCCCGGCAGTGCGGCCTCGCACTCACCACCAAGGACGTCTTCCGCCACCAGACCGTCGCCGAACTCGCCCTGCACGTCACCGAGTCGGCGCCACGCCCGGCGGCCGGCGACGCCACCGGGCCGGCCGAGGCACCCCTCACCCCGATCCAGCACTGGTACCTCGACGGCCGGGAACCCGGCGAGCGGCTGCGGTTCACCATGACCCAGCGCCTCGAACTCGCCCCCGGCACCGACGCCTCCGCCTGGCGGCAGGCCGCCGACGCCCTCGTGCGCCGGCACCCGGCCCTGCGCACCCGCTTCCACCGCACCGGCGAGACCTGGCGCCAGCAGGTGCTGCCCGAGGCGCCGGACGCCGTCTTCACCCGCCACGACCTGACCGGCGCCGACGGCCCGGCGGCGGAGGCGGCGGTCCAGCGGTGCACCGAGCAGGCGCAGGCCGGCCTCGATCCCACCGCGGGCCGGGTGGTGCGCGTCCTGCTCTTCGACCGCGGCCCGCAGCTGCCCGGCCAGCTCGTCGTCACCGCGCACCACCTGGTGATCGACGGCGTGTCCTGGCGCATCGTCCTGGCGGACCTGGAGAGCGCCTACCGGGCTGCCGCCGCCGGCCGCCCGGCCGAACCGCCGGCCGCGAGCACGCCGTACGGCCACTGGGCGGACCGGCTGGAGCGGCACACCCGCTCCGGCGCCCTGGACGCGGACCTGCCGTACTGGACGCGCACCGCCGCCGCCCCGGCCGCGCTGCCCGCGGGCCGGCCCGGCCCGAACACCCACGGCACCGCCGCCACGGTCACCGTCACGCTGGACGCCGCGACCACCGACGCCCTGTTGCGGCAGGTCCCGGAGGTCTACCGCACCCAGGTCAACGACGTCCTGCTCAGCGCCCTCGGCCGCACCCTGGCCCGCTGGTGCGGCCGCGACACCGTCCTGCTCGGCGTGGAGGGCCACGGCCGCGAGGACCTCTTCGCGGACGTGGACCTGTCGCGGACCGTGGGCTGGTTCACCGCCGAGTTCCCGCTCGCCCTGCGCGTCGCCCCGGACGCCGGCTGGCACGACACCCTCCGCTCGGTGAAGGAACAGCTGCGCGCCGTGCCGCTGCACGGTCTCAGCCACGGCGCCCTGCGCCACCTGCGGCCCGACAGCCCGCTCGCCGGCGCCCCGGCCCCGCAGATCGGCTTCAACTACCACGGGCAGTGGGACCCGGGCGCCGCCGACGGCGACGGCCCGGTCCGCGGCCCGCTGCCCCCGGCCGGGCGGGACACCGACCCCGACGCACCCCGCCCCTACCTCCTGGACGTCACCGGCGTGGTCCAGCAGGGACGGCTGGAACTGGGCTGGACCTACCCGCCGGGCGTCTACGACGAGGACACCGTCCGGCGGCTCGCGGACGACACGATCGCCGCCCTGCGTGACATCGTGCGGCACTGCGCGACGCCCACCGCCGGCGGCCGCACCCCGTCCGACTTCCCGCTGGCCGGCCTCCGCCAGGACCAGCTGGACCGGCTCGTCGGCGACGGCCGGCACGTCGCCGACGTACTGCCGCTCACCCCGCTCCAGTCCGGCATGCTCTTCCACGGCCTGGTCGACACCGAGCACGCCTACTTCGACCGCACGGCCGTCCGGCTGTCCGGGGTGGCCGACCCGCGCGCCTTCGCCGCCGCCTGGCAGCAGGTCGCCGACCGCACCCCGGCGCTGCGCACCAGCGTCCACTGGCAGAACCTGCCCCACCCCGTCCAGGTCGTCCACCAGCGCGCCGAACTGCCCGTCACCCACCTCGACTGGCGCACCCTCGCCCCGGCCGAGCGGGCCGCGGCCACCGAGCGGCTGCTCGCCGAGGACCGCGCGGCGGGCATGGACCTCACCACCGCGCCGCTGACCCGCCTCACCCTGGCCGCGCTGCCCGGGGACGAGGTGCTGATGCTGTGGTCCACCCACCACATCGCGCTCGACGGCTGGAGCACCGGGCAGCTCCTCACCGAGGTCTGCGCACGCTACGCCGAGCTCACCGGCGGCCCGCACACCCCGCCCCCGGTACGGCGGCCCTTCGCCGACTTCCTGCACTGGCTGGCCGCGCAGGACGAGACGGCGGCCGAACGGCACTGGGCCGAGGCCCTGGACGGGTTCACCGCCCGCACCCCCCTGCCCTACGACCGCACCCCCGCCGAGGCACACCGCACCCGGTCCGCCGCGGCCGTCCACCAGGAGCTGGACGCCCGCACCTCGCAGCGGCTGCGGGAGACCGCCGCCCGCGCCGGGCTCACCGTCAACACCGTGGTGGAGGGCGCCTGGGCGCTGCTGCTGGCCCGCACCAGCGGCCGGGACGACGTGGTGTTCGGCACCACCGTCTCCGGCCGCCCGGCCGAACTGCCCGGCGTCGAGGGCATGATCGGCATGTTCATCAACACCGTCCCCACCCGGGTGCGCATCCCGTCCGGGCCCGTGCTGCCCTGGCTGCGCGGCCTCCAGGAACGGCAGAGCGAGGCCCGCCGGTTCGACCACCTCGCGCTGCCGCGCATCCAGGCGGTCACCGGCGTCCCGGCCGGCGAGCCGCTGTTCGACAGCATGGTGGTCTTCGAGAACTACCCCGTGGACGAGGCCGCCACCGCCCGCACCGGCGTCCGCGTCGAGGAGGTCCGCGCCGACGACGCGACCACCTTCCCCTGGTGCCTGCGCGCCCACCTCGCCGACCGGCTCGCCTTCGACCTGGCCTACGACCCCGCCCTGTTCGACCCGGCCACCGTCGAGCGCGCCGCGGACCGCCTGACCGCCCTGCTCACCGCCCTCGCCGACGGGTTCCACACCGGCCTGGACGAGCTGGACCTGCTCACCCCCGCCGACCGCGAGCTGCTGGCCGCCTGGAACACCACCGCACGCCCGGCCCGGCCGCACAGCCCCGTCACCCTGTTCACCGCACAGGCGCGCCGCACCCCGGACGCGACCGCCGTGCGCGACGGCGACCGCGACCTGACCTACCGGGACCTGGCCGACTGGGCGGGGCGGCTCGCGGCGCGGCTGGTGGCGGACGGGCTCGCCGCCGAGGACCGGGTGGCACTGCTGATGGACCGCTCGGCCGAACTCGTCGTCGCCCAGCTCGCGGTGCTCATGGCGGGCGGCGCCTACCTGCCCGTCGACACCCGGGCCCCCGGGGAACGCCGCCGTCTCCTGCTCGACCAGGCCGGCGCCGCGGTCCGGCTCACCGCCGCCGACGTCGTCGCCGCCCGCACCGCCGGCGCGGACGGGCCGCTGCCGGCCGCCGACCCCGACCGGGCGGCGTACGTGATGTTCACCTCCGGCTCCACCGGCCGGCCCAAGGCGGTCGTCGTCCGTCACCGCGACGTGGCCGCCCTGGCCACCGACAGCCGGTTCACCGGCGGAGCGTGCGCACGAGTGCTGCTGCACTCGCCGGTCGCCTTCGACGCGGCCACCTTCGAGGTGTGGGCGCCCCTCCTCAACGGCGGCTGCGTCGTCGTCGCCCCCGCCGGCGGGGTGGACGCGGCCCTGCTGCGCCGGCTCGCCGCCGACGGCGGACTGACCGCGCTGTGGCTGACCGCGGGGCTGTTCCGGCTGCTCGCGCAGGACGCCCCCGACTGCTTCCGCGGCCTCGGCCAGGTCTGGACCGGCGGTGACGTCGTCCCCGCCCAGGCCGTGCGCCGGGTCCTGGCCGCCTGCCCCGGCCTGACCGTCGTGGACGGCTACGGACCCACCGAGACCACCACCTTCGCCACCTCCTACGCCCTGACGGACCCGGCGGCCGTACCGGACACCATCCCCGTCGGCCACCCCCTGGACGACATGCGGGTCCAGATCCTCGACCCCCGGCTGCGGCCCGTGCCGCCCGGCTGCGCGGGCGAGCTGTACGTGTCCGGGGAGGGCGTGGCCCGCGGCTACCTGGGCCGGCCGGGCGACACCGCGGCGCGGTTCCTCGCCGACCCCGCCGGGCCGCCCGGAGCCCGCATGTACCGCACCGGCGACCTCGCCCGGCGGCGGCCGGACGGCGCCGTGGAGTTCCTCGGCCGCGCCGACGACCAGGTGAAGATCCGCGGCTTCCGGGTGGAGCCCGGCGAGGTCGAGGCCGTCCTTGCCGCCCACCCCGGCGTCCTCGACGTGGCCGTGCTGGCCCGCGAGGACCGGCCGGGCGCCAAACGGCTCGTGGCCTACGTCGTCGGCCCGGCCGGCGAGGACGAGGAGGAACTGCGGGCCCACGCCGCCCGCAACCTGCCCGAGTACCTGGTGCCCACCGCCATCGTCCCTCTCGCAGCCCTGCCGCTCAGCGGCAACGGCAAGGTCGACCGGGCCGCCCTGCCCGCGCCCCGGACGCCCGACCCGGCCGTACGGGTGGCACCGCGCACCGAGGCGGAGCGCCGCACGGCGGAGGTCTTCGGCGAGGTGCTCGGCACCGAACCGCCCGGCGTGCAGGACGACTTCTTCCAGCTCGGCGGCGACTCGATCCTCAGCATCCGGCTCGCCGCCCGCCTCGCCGCGGCCTTCGACACCGACGTCACCCCGCGCGCGGTGTTCACCCACCCGACCCCGGCCGGGCTGGCCGCGCTGCTCGGCGCGCGCCAGGGCTCCGGCCGGCCGGAGATCGTCCCGGTCCGCCGCGACGGGCTCGCCCCGATGTCGTACGCCCAGCAACGCCTGTGGTTCCTGGAGGAGTTCGCGCCGGGCGGCGCCGAGTACGTCACCGCGCTCGCCCTGCGCCTGCGCGGCACGCTCGACCTGCGGGCCCTGCGCGCGGCCCTGGCCGCCGTCGTGGCCCGGCACGAGTCGCTGCGCACCACCTTCGACAGCGTCGACGGGCACGGCGTGCAGCGCGTCCACCCGCCGCAGGACGACGTGCCGCTGGACGTCCGGGACCTGACCGGCCAGGCCGGGGAGGAACAGCAGCGGGCACTGCGCCGCGTCCTCGCCGAGGAACGCACCCGCCCCTTCGACCTGCGCCGCGGACCGCTGCTGCGCACCCTGCTGGTCCGGCTGGCCGACGACGACCACGTGCTCGGCCTCACCCTGCACCACATCGTCACCGACGGCTGGTCCACCTCGGTCCTGCTCGGCGACCTCGCCCACTTCTACCGGGCCGAACACGGCGTCGTACAGGAGGACCTGCCACCGCTGCCGGTCCAGTACGCCGACTACGCGCACTGGCAGCGCGCCGCGGCCGGCGCCGGCGACGACGAGCACCTCGCCTACTGGAAGGAGCACCTGGCCGGCACCGCACCACTGGACCTGCCCACCGACCGGCCCCGGCCGCCGGTGCGCACCACCGCCGGCGCGACCACCCGCGTGGTGGTGCCCGCCCGGACCGCCCGGCGGCTGACCCGGCTCGCCCGGGACCGGGGCACCACCCTGTTCACCACCCTCGTCGCCGCCGCCCAGGCCTACCTGGCCCGGCTGTCCGGCGCCGAGGACATCGCCGTCGGCACCGTCACCTCCGGCCGCGACCGCGCCGAGACGCAGGCCCTCATCGGGTTCTTCGTCAACACCCTGGTGCTGCGCTCGACGGCGCGGACCGGACAGTCCTTCAGCGACTTCCTCACCACGGTCCGCCGCACGGTCCTCGACGCCTTCGCCCACCAGGAGGTGCCGTTCGAGCGCGTCGTCGACGAGGTGCAGCCCGTCCGCGACACCAGCCGCAGCCCGCTCTTCCAGGTCATGGTCGTCCTCCAGAACACCCCGGCGAGCGGTCTCGACCTGCCCGGCCTCGACGTCACCGACGTGCCGCCGGAGTCGGAACAGGCCGCGTTCGACCTCACCTTCGAGTTCGCCGAGGCCGGCTCGGGGGCTCTGCACGGCCTGCTCACCTACAACACCGACCTGTTCGACGCGGCCACGGCCGAACGCATGGCCGGCCAGCTCGCCACCCTGCTGGGCGCGGTCGCCGAGGACCCCGACCGCCCGCTCGGCGCGCTGCCGCTGACCACCGACACCGAGCTGAAGGGCCTGCTCGACCAGGGCCGGGGAACCTTCCGCCCGGTACCGGAGGAGACCCTGCCCGCCCTGTTCGAACGGCAGGCGGCCCGCACCCCGGACGCGGTGGCCCTCGCCGACGGCGACCGGGAGCTCACGTACGCCGAGGTCGACCGGGCGGCCAACCGGCTCGCCCACCGGCTGATCCGGGACGGCGCCGGACCGGAGCAGGTGGTGGCCCTCGCCCTGCCCCGCTCGGCGGCGACCGTGGTGGCCCAGCTCGCCGTCGCCAAGACCGGCGGCGCCTTCCTGCCCGTCGACCCCGACTACCCGCCGCAGCGCCGGGAGTTCATGCTCCGCGACGCCGGCGCCCGGCTGGTCGTCGGCGACCCGGCCGAGGTGTGGGCCGCCGACGGCCCCGAGACCGCACCGACCGACGCCGACCGCACCGCCCCGCTCACCCCCGACCACCCCGCCTACGTCATCTACACCTCGGGATCCACCGGCACCCCCAAGGGCGTCACCGTCACCCACCGGGGCCTCGCCTCGTTCGCCGCGGCCGCCGCCGACCGGTATGCCGCCGGCCCCGGCGACCGGGTCCTCCAGTTCGCCTCGCCCAGCTTCGACGCCTCCGTGCTGGAACTGTGCATCTCCCTGCTGAGCGGCGCCACACTGGTGACCGGCGAGGAAGGGCCGCTGGTCGGGGAACGCCTCGCAGAGGTGCTCGCCGGGCGGCGCATCAGCCACACGCTGATCCCGCCGGCCGCGCTGGCCACCGTCCCGCCGGAAACGGCCGCCGCCCTGCCCGACCTGCGCACGCTCATCGTCGGCGCGGAGGCCTGCCCGGCCGACCTGGTGGCCACCTGGGCACCCGGCCGCCGGATGATCAACTCCTACGGGCCCACCGAGGCCACCGTGGTCGCCACCTGGACCGGCCCGCTCACCCCCGGCACCGGAGCCCCGCCCATCGGCCGCCCCGCCGGCCACACCCGCGTCCTCGTCCTGGACACCGCCCTGCGCCCCGTCCCGCCCGGCGTCACCGGCGAGCTGTACGTCGCCGGCCCCGGACTGGCCCGCGGCTACCTCGGCCGGCCCGGACTCACCGCCCAGCGGTTCGTCGCCGACCCGTTCGGCGCGCCGGGGGAGCGGATGTACCGCACCGGCGACCTGGTCCGCTGGACCGCCGACGGCCTGCTCCGGTTCGCCGGACGCGCCGACGACCAGGTCAAGCTGCGCGGCTTCCGCATCGAGCCGGGGGAGATCGAGGGCGCGCTGCGCCGCAGCCCCCAGGTGCGGGACGCGGCCGTCGCCGTCCGCGAGGGCGCGGCCGAGGGCGCCCCGGCCCGGCTCGTCGCCTACGTCGTGCCCACCGGGCCGGCCGGGGGACCGCTGCCCGTCGACGAACTGCGGCTGCATCTGGCCGGGCTGCTGCCCCCGCACATGGTGCCGTCCCTCTTCGTGCCGCTCGACCGGCTGCCGCTCACCCCGAACGGCAAGCTGGACCGGCGGGCGCTGCCCGCACCCGGGCCGGCCCAGGCCGGGGACACGCCCCGCACCGCGCCGCGCACCGACACCGAGCGCCGCATCGCCCGCATCTGGGCCGACGTGCTGGGCATCGAGGAGGTCGGCGCCGACGACAACTTCTTCGCGCTGGGCGGTGACTCCATCCTGACCATGCAGGTCGTCTCCCGGCTGCGTCGCGACGGCCTGCACGTGGCCACCCGGGACCTGTTCACGCACCAGACCGTCGCCGAACTCGCCACCGTCGTGCGCAGCGCGCCCGAGCGGACCGGGGAGGGCCCGGTGACCGGCGAGGTGCCGCTCACCCCGATCCAGGAGTGGTTCCTCACCAGCCCGCGCGCCGCCCACCACCACTTCAACCAGTCGGCGCTGCTGGAACTCGACGGCACGCCCGACCAGCGGGCGCTGCGGGCCGCGCTCGACGCGCTGTTGGAGCACCATGACGCCCTGCGTATGCAGTTCACCCGGTCCGCCGGGACGGACGGCCCCGGCACCGGCTGGCGCCAGTTCAACCCGCCGCCCGCCGCCCACGACGTCCTGGTGTGCCACGACCTCACCGGCCTGTCCGCCGAGGAGGCCGACCGGGCCATGGAGAAGACCGCGGACGAACTGCACGCCGGGTTCGACCTGGCCCGCGGTCCCCAGCTGCGGGCGGCGCTGTTCACCGGCGGCCCGGACCGGCCCGTGTTCCTGCTGCTCGTCGCCCACCACCTCGTCGTGGACGCGGTCTCCTGGCGCATCCTGCGCGACGACCTGGAGACCGCCTACCGGCAGGCGCTCGAGGGCGGCACGGTCGGCCTGGGCGAGCGCAGCACCAGCTTTCGCACCTGGTCGCGACGGCTGGCCGCGCACGTCGCCGACGGCGGCCTCGACCACGAACTGCCGTACTGGGAGGAGGCGGTGCGCGCCGAGCCCGCCCCGGCCGCCCCCGCACCGCAGGCCGGGACGGGACCGGCCGCCGTGGTCGGCGTGGAACTGGACGAGGACGACACCGCCGCCCTGCTGCGGGCCGCGCCCACCGCCTACCGCACCCGCGTCGACGACGTCCTGCTCGCCGCCCTCACCCTGGCCCTGGCCCGCTGGACCGGCCGCGACCGGGTCCGCCTGGACCTGGAGGGACACGGCCGCGAGGACCTGCTCGACGGGGTGGACCTGTCCCGCACGGTCGGCTGGTTCACCACCGTCTACCCGGTCGCCGTCCAGGTCCCCGACCCCGGCGACCTGGGCCCCGACCGCGACTGGCGGGCCCTGGTGAAGTCCGTGCGCCGCCAGCTGCGCGCGGTGCCCGGCAACGGCATCGGCTTCGGCGCCCTGCGCACCTTCGGTCCGCCCGAGGTCCGCGAGCGCCTCGGCGGCAGCGCGCACAGCCAGGTGGTGTTCAACTACCTCGGCCAGTGGGACGCCCGTCCGGAGACCGCGGGCGGCGGGCTGGTCCGCGCCGAGCACGGCTCCTTCGGACAGGACCACGACCCCCGGGACCCCGGCTCGCACCCGGTGGAGGTGGTGGGCGCCGTCCAGCACGGCCGGCTCGCCTTCACCTGGCACCACCGCCCCGGCGTCCACGACACGGCGGCCGTGCGCCGGGTGGCCGAGGAGTTCGCCGAGGCCCTGCGGCAGCTCGCCCGGCACGCCCGGGGAGGCCGGTGACGGCGCCCAGCCGGGACGGGGCGCACCGTGCCGGGCCACCGCCCGGCACGGCCCGCGCCCCTCCCGCGCCCCTCCCAAGGCAGGACGACCTCCACCCGACGACACCCGTACTGACGACACCCGTACTGACGACACCCATAGGACGAAGGAGCCCGACATGGACGAGAACACCCGCTACCAGGTGCTGCGCAACGACGAGGAGCAGTACTCCCTGTGGCCCGCCGACATCGAGGTGCCCGCCGGCTGGCAGCCCGTCGGCAAGGAGGGCACCGAGGCCGAGTGCTCCGCCTACGTCGACGAGGTCTGGACCGACATGCGGCCCAAGAGCCTGCGCGAGCGCATGGAGAACGCCGGCGCCTGACCGGCCCGCACCACGGCACGCCGGGCCGGCCCACAGCCGGCCCGGCACCGCCGCCCCCCCGACCGCACCGCCGCCTCCCGACCGCACCACCACCGGGCGCCCCACCGCCCTCGGCCACCCAGCACCGTGCCGCACCAGCCCGAGGAGCCCGCCATGATCCCCGTACTCCACACCGAACGCCTGGAGTTCCTCCCCTACAGAGCCGAGGACGAGGACCACTTCGTCGCCCTCCTGCGCAACGAGGAGGTGTGCCGCTGGATGGGCCAGGATCTGGTGCCCGAAGCGGACCTGCGCACCCTGTTCCGCGCCATCCTCACCGACGTCTACCCGCAGCGCCGCTTCGACGTGTGGGGCCTGTGGCTGGCGGGCACCTATGTCGGCCACGCCGAGATCAAGCCGACCGGCAACGTCGACGGCCACGAACTCGTCACCGCGCTCGCCCCCGCCCACTGGGGCCGCGGCCTGGGGGCCGAGGTGGTGCGCGGCCTGCTCCGGCACGCCGCCGACGACCTCGGGCTCACCGAGGCGTACGGCATGGTCGGCGCCGACAACACCGCCAGCCTCGCCATGTGCCGCCGACTGGGCTTCCGGCACGTCCGGGACGTCGTCGACGAGGACGGCTCCGTGACGAAGATGCTGGTCGTACCCACCCTGCCCGCCGACGCCGGGCCGGCGGACCGGGCGCCCTCCGGGGCCGGAGCGGCGGACCGTGCTCCGTTGCCCGCGGGGGCGACGGATGCGGCTCCGGCCGCCACCGTGCCCGCCCCGGCCGCTGACGGCTCACTCGCCATGGAATGACCGACAGGATGGGAGCCTCAGAGGGCGCTTCCATCCCCTGCGCGGCATTCAGTTTTGCCGGTGCACCGAACGGGCCGGCTGCTTCGCATGAAGCGGCGCATGCGCCTCACGGCTGGGTGAGGATGTCGCTCACCCGGTGGGCATAGATCACCCGTCCGCAGGGCGTCGGGTCGGGTGTGGGGCCGGTCGCTGCACAGGAAGGGTCGTTGATGTCGGCGCGGTGCTCACTCTGCGACCAGAGCAAAGGTGCCGCGCCGGTGGCCTGACCGTGCTCGTAGTACATGTCCTCGGCGCCGACCGCCGTGCGGATCTCGCCCCCGGTCACCGCCAGGGCGCCGTCGCCTCCCACTGCTGCCCGCCACAGACTGGCATTGCTGTAGCGATGGCTCTGGTTGAGATACCAGCGGCCGGCGTAACGGGAGGCCCCCTGGACCTGTTTCACGGGTAGCGCGTAGGTGGCGACCGCCGACACCAGGCCGTCGGCAGTCGCCAGGAGGGATCCGTCCGTGTCGTCGACGGGCAGGGCGCCGATGCGTCCGTTGTCGGGATGAGTGGAGTCGGTGGTGCAGTACTCGCCCATGATGAGCTGCGGGGGGCTGCTGCTGCGGTCGACCGAGAGGTAGGACGCCTTGGGCGCCCCACTCGACTCGCACGTGCCGGCTGAGCTGTTGTACTGGGCGCTGACGAAATCGTAAGAGCCCACCTGCGGCAGGACGTAGCGATAGCCGTAGGAGTACCAGACGTTGCTCTGCCGTCCGACCTTGCCGTTGTCCTGGACGTTGCTGGTCAGGCCGTCGGGGGTGCTGTTGTTCGTGCTGGGGTTCCGGTCCGGGTCGAGGTCGAGGATGTCACGCAGGTCGAACACCCTCAGTCCGTGCAGGGCGTCGGTGACGTAGAGGCGGTACTTGTACCAGGCGATGCCGCCGGCGTGGATGTTGATCGCCCGGTACGAGATGTGCCCGTAGGAGTTGTAGTACGGCGCCGCGAGCAGGACGTGGCGATACTTTCCGGTGGCCGGGTCGAGGAAGGACAAGCGCACCCCCTTGTCGGCACACGCCGGTGTACCGGCGGGCGTGCAGGCGGTGGAGTCGTCGTACCAGGAAGCGATCAGGGGCCGCTTCGTACCCCAGTACTCATCGGCCTGGGCATCCGAGACACCGGTGATTCCCTGTGGGATCCATTCGTGGTTCAGGGCATCGTCGTCGCTCCAGCAGTACTTGACGGCCGGAGCCAGCGGAGCGATGCCGCCGTCGCCGGCGCCGAACGGATCAGTCGCGCAGGCCGTTCCGCTGCTGATCGACTTGTCGGCCTGGCTGAGCAGGTTCTGGACGCCCTGTGTGGGCAGCGAGGTGGTCAGATCGGCGACGCGGTCACTCAGGTCGGTGGCCGCGAGGCCGAAGCCGCCGTCGACCGTTGACACCGTGCGGGCAGCGATCGCCTGCACGGCGGCCGGCTCCGGGCCTGTCGGCGTCGCCGCAGCCGGCTCTGGCTGCCACAGCAGTGCACCGGCGGCGAGGGCCAGGGCCAGGAGACGGCCTGTCCGGCGCGGGCGGCATCGGTCGTTGCGGGTCTTCATGGTGACGAAAGCCTCTTGGTCGCGGGTGGGCGAGCGGCGGACGGTGCGACGACGACGGTGCGCCCGACGAGGCTGCTCGGTCAACCACCTGAAGTCGTCGAGGCGGTGCTCGCCTGCCACGACGCGCTTCCGAAAAGGGGAGTTGCTCACCCATGCCACGGCATGAACGCCGACGTGGCCGTTGTCGGAGCAACAGCGACTCCAACTGGGGTTCCGTGCCTCCGCGGCCGACGCCGACACCGTGATCCGGGCCCGCACGCCGCGGTCGCCCGCCGCGGGCCTGGGGGCCCGAATTCATGCGCTGAGCGACAACGGCATTGCGTTCACGGTCAATGCATCGGACAGCCGCCGGTGAAAGGCTCGCCGGGGTTCCACTGCTGAGGTTGCCGCAGCCTATGGCCGGCGGCCGTCCTGGACAGGCTGAGGGGGAGAGGCTTGTGAAGGTACGCAGACGACTGTCGCGGTGGCTGGCACTGTTGTGCCCGCCACTGATCCTCGCCGGACTGCTCCAGGGGGCCGTCCCCGCCTCCGCACTGACCACCGTCACCGCGAAGGCCTCCGCGCATACCGGGACACCGCGCAGGGAGAAGTCCGTACCCGGTCGTCCGCTGCCCGCCGCGGCCAGGCGCCGTGACCGGGAGGCCGTCTCCTCCGCGTCACCGGCGGCGCCCACCTGGCCGACGGCTCGTTCCGCCACCCTCGATGTCACCGAGGGACACACTGCAAAGCTTCCGGGGACCGGGCTCGGCCTGACGGCAACTGGGGACACTGCAGCTCGGGTTGCGGTGCGTACCTACGACCGGGCCACGGCGCGGCGGCTGGGAGCCATCGGATACGTCTTCACCGCTGCCCGCGCCGACAACGCAGTACCTCAGGCGAGACCCGCGACCGCTCCCGTGACCGTCACGATGGACTACGCGTCGTTCCGTCATGCCGCCGGCGGCGACCTCGCGAGCCGGCTACGGATGGAACGCCTGCCGCGGTGCGTGCTGGACGCCAGACCGTGCCGAGGGCGGCCAGCCTTCGTACCCGCGGACAACGACGTTGACAAGGGGCGGATCAGCGCCCGGGTGCCGCTGGCCGACAACGCGGTGTACACCCTGGTGAGCACCGCGTCCGGTGATTCCGGCGACTACCGGGCCACCGATCTCAAGGCGTCCGGTAAGTGGTCGGTCGGACCTGAGTCGGGTGACTTCCGGTATTCCTACCCGCTCCCGTTGCCCCCTCCGCCCTACGGCAAGGCGCCGGACCTGTCGCTGGAGTACTCCTCGCAGTCGGTCGACGGCCGGACCTCGGCCTCGAACAACCAGGCGTCCTGGGCGGGTCTGGGCTGGGACCTGAACCCCGGGTTCATCGAGCGCAAGTACCGGACGTGCGTCGACGACGGAAGCCCGACCCTGTCCGACCTGTGCTGGCGCTCGCCGTATTCGGGCGCGGAGGACGGCGCGGAGTACGTCATCTCCCTGCAGGGCACGACCACCGAGCTGATCAAGGACGGCAACGGCAGATACCACGCCGAGGACGACCCGGGCTGGAAGATCGAGCACACCTACGACGGTGCCAACTCCGACAACAGCAAGGAAGCCTGGGTGGTCTCCACGGACGACGGCACCCGCTACTTCTTCGGCTACCACGAGGACTCCAACTGGACGGTGCCGGTCGTCGGCAACGACAGCGGCGAACCCTGCCACGACGCGGCGCAGTCACTGTGCCGCCAGACGTACCGTTGGAACCTCGACGAGATCCGGGACCCCAACGAGAACGACACCCGGTTCTCCTGGACCAAGGAGACCAACTACTACAAGCGCTTCTCCAATGGCGACAAGGAGTCCTACGACAGGGGCGGATACCTCAGCCGGGTGGAGTACGGCATGCAGACCGGCGAGAAGCCGGCCGACCGCGTGGACTTCGCCACCGCCTACCGCTGCCTGTCCGACGTCACGAAGCAGAGCCCGAACTGCTCCGCTCCGACCTCCACCAGCGACAGCGACTATCCTGACGTACCGGTCGATCTGATCTGCACCAGCGGCCAGGACTGCACGAAGAACTCCCCGGCCTTCTTCGTCACCCGGCGCCTGGCGTCGATCACCACACAGGTCTGGGACCCGGCTACTTCGGCCTATCTACAGGTCGACCGCATCCAACCCACCTATGCGATGCCTGACCCGCCCGGCGCGACCGACGCGATGCTGTGGCTCAACTACATCCAGGTGCAGGGCACATGGGCGGAGAACGTGACTCTTCCCGCCGTGGACTTCGACGGGGCCTGGCTCAACAACCGGGTCGACTACCCCAGCGGTGATTCCACCAAGGCGATGCCCATGCGCCGTATCACCAGCATCCAGAACGGGCTCGGCGGTGCGACGGACATCCACTACGGCCACGGTTCCGCCGCCGCCACCTGTCCCAGCGACGGTTCCGACTCCACCTGGGAGTCGGGCAAGCACTGGGACACCAACGACCAGGAATGCTTCCGCGTCGACTACCGGCCCGAAGGGGCCTCCTCGACCGTGCACGGCGTCTTCCAGAAGTACCTGGTGACCAAGCTCGACCAGGTCGACCTGATCGGTGGTTCGCCCACCAGGACCACCCAGTACGACTACCTGGGCACACCGGCCTGGCACTACGACGACGACCTCACCACCCCCACCGACCAGCAGCAGTGGGCCGACTGGCGCGGCTACGCCACCGTCCGGCAGACCGACGGCAGCGGGCCGGCCGAGCAGCGCACGGTCACGGAGACCACCCACTTCCGCGGTATGGACGGGGACAAGCTCAAGAGCGGCGGCACCAAGAACGTCAACCTCACGGACTGGGACGGCAACCAGTTCGCCGACAACCACGCCAAGAGCGGCGAGACGCTGCAGACCCGCCACTACCGTCTGAACTCCGACGGCTCGCGCACCGAACTCGCCTCCGAGCGGTACACCTACTGGGACTCGGGCGTCACCGCGAACGGCCCCGGCCTGCACAACGCCCACATGATCCGCCCGTACCAGACCCGGGCCCGGCAGCTGAGGGCCGACGGGACCTGGCGGCAGACCGGCAGCGACAAGGACGGCTACAGCACCGGTGGACTGCCCACCCGGACGGTCCAGTGGGGCGAGATCGGCACCGCGACCGACAACACCTGCAGCGAGATCACCTACGCGCAGAACACCAGCGACTGGCGCTGGATGCTCGACTATCCCGAAACCCAGGAGACGCACAACGGCGACCCCGACGCGAGCACCACGCAGTGCCCCGGGCCAGTGGTGGCCCGCACCGTGACCCTCTACGACAACGCCACCGCACCCGGCACCAGCGACCAGCCCATCGACGGCAACCCGACCGAGATCCGCCGGTACTGGAACGACACGTCCCACTCCGACGAGAAGAAGATCTACGACCAGTACGGCCGCGTCACCTCCGACACCGACCCGCTCAACCACACCACCACCACGTCCTACAACCCGACCAGCGGCTGGCCGGTGAACGGCACCAGGACGACCAATCCGCTGAACCAGAGCACCACGACGTACACCAGCCGCGCCTTCGGAGTGGTGTCCCGCACCATCGACCCCAACGGCCTGACCACGACAACCGACTACGACGGCGCCGGCCGGCTGGTCCGGGTGTGGCTGCCGACCGAACCCAAGCCGAACGCCGTGGACGTCCCGCCGCCGGCCGGCGCGGTGCCCTCCTACGAGTACACCTACCGCGTCACCGTCGACGGAACCGCCCCCAACTCGCAGCCGGACAAGCCGACCGTCGTGACCGCGCGCCAGCTGCAGTCGCTCACCGACGGCACCCCCCAGTGGCTCCCGACATACACCTATCTCGACGGCTTCGGCCGCACACGCGAGGTACAGGCGCCCAGCGCGGCCCGCACCGGCGGCCGCACGGTCACCGTCACGACCTACGACGACCGGGGCCTGGCCAAGGGCACCTCGGCAGCGCTCTACAACACCCAGGCTCCCGGCGACGACCCGGACCTGCTCCTCAACCCGGCTCCCAGCGAGATCCCCTCGTGGACCGAGAAGACCTACGACGCCCTGCAGCGGGAGACCTCCAGCACCCTTTACGGCTACGGCGCGGTCGACTGGACGACCACCACCGCCAACTACGGCGACGGAAAGGTGGTCACCCCACCGCGCGGCGCCCGGACCGCCTACTGGAACGACGGCCTGGACCGACTCGCCAAGGTGCAGGAGAACGTCCCCGCCGGCAGCGACGTGCCGCCGTCCGCGACCCCCACCACCAGCTACACGTACACACCGCGCGGAGAGGTCGCCACCCTCACCGACGCGGCCGGCAACCTCACCTCGTACGGCTACGACTGGCTCGGCCACCGCACCAGCACCCGTGACCCCGACGCCGGCCCGTCGACCACCACCTACGACCCGGCGGGCAACGTGCTCACCACGAAGGACGCGGCCGGAAAGACACTCGCCTACACCTACGACGCGCTGAACCGCAAACGCACCGAATGGTCCGGTTCGGTGGGCGACACCAAGCTCGCCGAATGGACCTACGACACCGTGCCCATGCCCGGTCAGACCGGAACACCCACCAAGTTCGTCCTCGGCCGCCCCGCCACGACCACCCGCTGGAGCGGGGGGCAGGCCTACCGCGTCGACGTCACCGGCTACGACCTGCGCTACCAGGTCACCGGCCGCACATGGACCGTGCCGACCGCCGAAGGAGCACTGGCCGGCACTTATGCCTACGGCTACGGATACGACCGCGCCGGACACCAGACCTGGATCTCGTATCCAGCGGCCGGCGGCCTGCCCGCCGAGAAGGTCACCACCGGATACACGGACACCGGCCGCCCGGACACCCTGACCGGTGATGCCGCCACCTACGTGAAGACCAGCACCTACTACGGCAACGGAGTGCTCGAGGGCAGGAGTTACGGGGCCGACGGCAGCGTGCAGCGGCAGTACGGCTACGAAAGCTCCGGCGCCCAGCGCCTGTCGTCCGTACAGAGCTATGTGGCCGGCGACCGGGTGCAGTACGACACCTACGCCTACGACGACGACAGCGACCTGACCTCCGTCACCGACCAGACCCAGGCCGTACCGCAGAACCAGTGCTACGGCTACGACGCCCTGCAGCGCCTGAGCAATGCCTGGACGACGACGGCGGCCTGCTCCGCGGGGCCCTCGGGTGCCGACAAGACAGGCACGGACCCCTACCGGCTGGCCTACTCGTACGACGCCGTAGGCGACATGACCGCCGTCACCGACGACGCCGCCACGCGCACCTACTCCTACCCCGACCCCGGACCGACGGCGGTGCGCCCGCACGCGGTCACCTCCGTCGGCTCCGACACCTACGGCTACGACGCCGACGGACGCCTCACCTCACGCTCGGTCGGCGGCACCGCGGCCACCCTGGCCTGGGCCGACAACGGTTCCCTCACCTCGGTCACCAGCGCGGGCGCGACGACGTCGTTCGCGTACAACGCCGACGGCGACCGGCTGGTCCGCCGCGGCCCGAGCGCCACGACGCTCTACCTGGACGGGATGGAACTGACCCGCACCGGCTCGGCGGTCAGCGCGAGGCGCTACTACACCGCGGGCGGCAGCGTCGTCGCCCTGCGCACGCCCGACACCCTGCAATGGCTGGCCAACGACCAGCAGAACTCCACCCAGCTCGCCATCGATGCCGCCACGGGCAAGGTCTCCCGCCAGCGCTACCTCCCCTACGGCGCACACCGCGGCGCCACCGACGCCGTGCCCCTGACCGACCGAGGCTTCCTCGGCAAGACGGAGGACGCCGACACCGGCCTCGACCAGATCGGCGCCCGCTACTACGACCCGTCCCTGGCCCGCTTCATCTCCCCGGACCCCCTGTACGACAAGACAAAGCCGCAATCCCTGAACGGCTACACGTACGCCGACGGCAACCCGACGACGTTCAGCGACCCGACGGGGCTGCGCGTGTGTGAGGGCACAACAGGCGAAAACGCCTGCGCCCCGGGGCAACGGCCGGACGGCAAGGAAACGTCCGACGTGGGCGCCGGTAATGACGACGACCGCTGGCTCGGCCAGCCCGTACATCCCGGGGCCAACTGGGACACACTGCGGAGAATGGTCCAGTTGTATCGGCAAATGGGATACGAGGGAAGTGGTCTACTCACCCGCCGTGACCTCCTCGCCTGGGCGGCGCAGGGCAATGCGTTCGCTTGGGACAACTTCTGCCAGGGGGTTCTCGGCTTCTCGACCGGCACATGCAAGGCGGATCCGTTTACCGGCGATAAGAACATCTATGCCGATCCAGCTAAAGCCCTGGCGAAGTTCGCGTGGCAACACGTGGGGGTCAGTGTAAACGGGTGTGCGCTCTACTGCTTCTCGCTCACCATCCAGGATGGCCAGGTCTGGGGGGCATTCGGAGGTGGGTTGAAACTCAGCGGGATGGTCGTTGGTGTATCGGCATCGGCACAGGTCACCAGTAAGAAGCCGTCAGACCAGTCGAGCTCCTACTTCTCGATGTGCAACGGATCAAAGGTAATTACATGCGCGATGCATGGAACTGGCGACCAGGCGTGGACTGGGTATTCCATCGGCTATGGCCGATCAGCAAGGGATCTGATTCCGGTGCCGGACAATTTCCTCGGCCGAGCGATCATGTCCAGAGAGATAGCGCCTATGAGGAGCGCCTGTCTCATAGGTTTGACAAACCCCTGCTGATAAGCCCCGGGAAATCGGGAGGACAGTTGTCTGTCAAGCGTATTGCAGCCTGTGTCGCTGCTTCACTGGGTCTCTTGGCTGTGTTGATTGCGGCGCCGGGCCAGGCCCTGGCCCGGCCCCACCCGCACGCGGCACTGACCGCCCCCGGCGGCGTAGCCGCCCGGGCCGATGTCAATGGTGACGGCATCCCCGACATGGTCGTCTCCACCGGGGCCCGGCTCACCTTCGCCGGGGACCCCAATGCGGAGGGGATCGACAAGGGCGGCTCCATCTACGTGATACCCGGCGGGGGCACGCTTCCCGCAGGGCCCGCCGTGACGATCAGCCAGGACAGCAACGACTTCGTCCCGGGCAGCGGGGAGTCGGACGACACCTTCGGGGCGTCCCTGGTGACGGGCGACTTCAATGGTGACGGACTCGCCGACGTCGCCATCGGCAACCCGAGCGAGAGCATCAACAGCAACCTCGCCGTCGGCATGGTCACCATCCTGTACGGCAAGCGCGAATCGCCCTACCTGGGCCTCATCCCCAACGGTCTCGCGCAGATCGACCAGGGCGTGCCCGGCATCCCCGGTGACAACGAGCCCGGCGATCGGTTCGGCGCGAGCCTCGCGGTCGGTGACTTCGACGCGGACGGCTTCGCGGACCTCGCTATCGGCGCCCCCGGCGAGGCGATCGGCAGCACCCAGCGGGCCGGCGCGGTCACCGTCCTGTTCGGCAGCGGCAGCGGCATCACGGCGAGCCGCTCGGTCGGTGTCTCGCAGGACACCTCCGGGGTTCCGGGAACGCCGGAGACGGGGGACAAGTTCGGCTGGTCGGTCGCGGCCGGGGACGTCACCGGCGATGCCAAGGACGACCTGGTGGTCAGCGCGCCCGGGGAGGCGATCAGCGGGGTGTCCGACGCCTGGGGCGGCGTCGTGGTGATCCCCGGCTCCTCGGGAGGCATCAACGCGGCCGCCACCAGTTCCATCAGCGTCCAGGACACCCACACCCAGGACCACCTGCGCACCGTCGCTGTGGGACGGTTCCACGGCGGCAACAACGCCGACGTCCTGGTCTTCGCCGACCGTGCCTCCGGCGAGCCCCAGTACTCCGGCGCCCTCGTCGTCGCCCGCGGAGGGTCCGGCGGTATCAGCCCCAGCCGGGTACAGACGATCAGCCAGAGCAGCCCTGGCATCCCCGGCACTCCGGAGGAGAACGACTTCTTCGGCGGTTCCCTGGCCGTGGGGGACCTCGACGGCGACGGGTACGCCGATCTGGCGACGGGGGCGCTGCGCGAGAACAACACCGGAACGGTGACGCTGCTGCGGGGCGGCAGCGCGGGCCTGCTGTCCGCCCCGGGTGCCACCTTCGACGAGAACGCCGCGGCGATCGGTGCCAGTGCCCAGGTCGGTGAGGGATTCGGCTACGGCCTGCGGATCCTTGACGTGACGGGCGACGGACGGCCCGAACTGCTGGTCACCGCGCCGTGGGAGGACGGCTCCTTGCAGGCCGGAGCCCTGTTCGTGCTGAACACCGCCCTCAGCGGGGACACTCTCACCGTCACCGGCTCGCAGGTCCTCACCCGCGGAGCGCTCGGCGGGGCGTCCAACTTTGGCCCCGCCACGCCCTTCGCGGGGGGCGCCGTCGTCACGCTCGACTCCAACGAGCAGCCGCAGCGCGCACCGCGAGGCCTGCTGCCCGCCGTACGAGCGGAGCGTGGCGCTCGCCGGTGAGGACGGGGAGGAGCACGGGCGTCCCGGGGCCTACCGCAGCTGTCGCCTGCGGTAGGCCCCGGGCGTGACCCCGTACGCCGACTTGAAGGCCCGGCTGAACACCGCCGGATCCCGGAAGCCCCATCGCCTCCCGACCTGGCCGACGCCGCGACGGACGAGAGCGGGGTCGGCGAGATCCGCCCGGCAGCGTTCCAGGCGCCGTCGACGCACGTAGGCGCCGACGCTCCGCCGGTCCCGCTGGAAGAGATGATGCAGATACCGCACGGAGATGTGGTGCGCGGCGGCTATCGAGGCCGGTGAGAGATCGGCGTCGGCAAGGTGGTCCTCGACGAATGCCTTGATGTCCCGGAGCAGTCCGTCGACGGGTGACGCGGTGGGCCTCGGCGCGGGTCTCGGACCGCCGTCCGTCCCGCGGGACGCACCAAGGCCTGTGCTTCTCCGCCCCCTCGATACGGCGTGGCGCGCAGCGTTCACGTGAACCCCCGGAGTCTGTGCGTACGGCGGATCGGCCGGCCCGATGCTCGGCCGCCGCAGGTGCCGACGAGTCTGGCCGGGTGCGATCGCGGCGGCCATCGGTGCCGGGCACCTGACCCAAATCCGGGACGCCCGGCCCGTGGCCTGCGAGGATGCCAGAGCCGTGGGCAACGCGGTGGGACGCTGGAATGCGCCCGGGGAACGTTCGTGGCACGACGGACCGAGCGGGGAGGGGCGTTGTGGGCCGTTGGCGACCACTGCCGGGAGACCTGCCGATCGAGGTCGTCCGGCTGGTGCGGGAGCTGCGCCTGTGCCTGGACAGATGCGAGGCGAGCGCGGCGGCCGTGGCCACCAGAACCGGGTACAGCCGCAGTTCCTGGCGGCGCTACGTCAACGGTTCCCGGCTGCCGCCCTGGCCTGCCGTGGAGGCAGTGGGCCGACTGGCGCATGCCGACCGGGAGCAGTTACGGGTGTTGTGGGAGTCGGCCGCTCATGCCTGGCAGAAGGGGCAGCCCCTGGACACCGGGCCGGAATCGCGGGTGTCCGAGGCGCTCCCCGCCCTGGACCTGTCCGGGCCCGCCGGAGAGCCACCGCCCCACACACCCTCGCCGCCGGCCGCCCTCTCGTCCGGGCGACCCGGGGCGACAGCCGGCCCGGTCATACCCTGGGTCGGCGTCGCGGCCGTCTGCGTGCTTCTTGCCGTCGCCGTGCTCGTGTGGCCGTGGAACGCCAGGTCGGCCGACCGCCCACCACACGGCGCACCGACCGGCGTGCCGGCCTGGCCGTACCCACTGGCGGGCGGCGCCGACAGCGCGACGACCGGATGCCGGTCGGTCGCCTGCGAGGGGCGGGATCCCGGCCGGGAGCGATGCGACGGCGACCGGGTGACCGTCCACCGCCTGCGGGCGTACGGCCAGGTCCTGGAGCTCGTGTACAGCCCGGCATGTCAGGCCAGTTGGGCAGAGGTCGAGTCGGCGGGGGCCACGCGCGGCCTGCGCATCACCACGCGAGGGGGAGAGGGGAGCTCGGCCCCCGCCGGCGCGGTCCGCACCCCGATGGTCGCGGGCGGTCCGGGATCGGCGACGGCGACCGTGGTCGTCGGCGGCCACCAACTCGGGGTCACGCTGTACGACAGCTGGATCGACCGCGTCACCGGCACAGGATCAGGGTGACCTCGTCGGTCCGTAGCCGACGAAACACCCCGGCGTCGTAGACCTCGAGGAATCCGTCCGCGTCCCGACGCAGCGGAAGGTCGTACCGCTCACCCCGGTAGACCGTCCAGCGGCCCACCGGGGCCAGACGCGCCGCGGCCGTGCCCCAGGTCGCCGGTCCCACCACACCGTCCGCCGAGAGGTGGTGATTGCTCTGCCATGCGCGGGTCGCGACGGCCGTCGGACCGTCGTACACGCAGGAGACCCGTCTTCGCGCCGTGTAGCCGTCGGCCCACAGGATCGCCTGCCACAGCCCCACGACGTCACTGCGCGTCGTTCGACCGGACACCAGCAGGTCCGCCGCGTGCAGGTCCGACAGGAGTACCCGGCCGTTCGGCTCTCGTTCGTCGTGCGGTCGAGTGGCCCCCGCGCACAGCGCCCCGACGAGAAGTACACACAGCGCGGCACCGGCCGCGGTCTTTCCCCACATCCAACCGTCTTAGCCGCGTCCGTGGGCACCGGCCAAGGAATTTGGCAGATTTGACGGTGCTGGTGGTCTATGCCCCGCCGCTACCGTGGGAGACAGGTGGGACAACTGGTGGTGGGGGGTCTCAGTGACCGACTGGAAACCACTGCCGGACGACCTGGCGACGGACGTCCGGCAACTGGTCACCGAACTACGGACGTTGAAGATCCGCAGCGGACTGAGCCTGACGGCACTCGCCGAGCGAACCCCGTACAGCAAGTCTTCCTGGGACCGGTACCTCAACGGCAAGACACTGCCGCCACGGCAAGCGGTCACCGTCCTGGGGCAGTTGTCCGACGCGGAGCCCGCCCGGCTCGCAGCGCTGTGGGAACTGGCCAACGCCGCCGCGCACGATCAGCGGGCGGGAAGCGGACGGCCCGCACCACCCGCCCCGCGGCCCGAACCGCCCGTCGACCCCACTGAGGCCACTCCGCCGTCGTCCGACAAGGGGCGGCGTCTTCGGCACGACGCACGGCTGCTCTGGGCGGCGGCCCTGCTGTTGGCCCTCCTGCTCGCGGGCACCGCGGTCGTGCTGGTCAAGGGTGGCTCGTCGACCGGCAGGGCACGGGCCGCCGTGTCGAAAACCGAGCCCCAAGGCAGGCAGGCCGACGTCAACTGCTTCGCGGACAGCTGCGCCGGAAAGGACCCGAAAGAAGCCGGCTGCGGGGGTGACGCGTGGACGGCGGCCCTGACCAAGGTCCAGCAGGTCTACGTGGAGCTGCGGTACAGCGACGCCTGCCGGGCCGCGTGGGCCCGCATCAGCTGGGGCCGCCCCGGCGACATCGCCCGCATCGTGGGGCCGCGCAACAGCACCCAGCAGAACAAGGTGCACTACGACACCGACACCTACACCGCCATGCTCGCCGCCCCCACCCCGTCGGCCGTCAAGGCCTGCGCAGTCCTCACCTCGGGCCGGCACGGCTGCACGGGTCCCGGAGGGGACCAACGGTTGACCGAGCCCCCCAATCCTCCTGCCCCCACACTGTCGCCCACGGGATGACCTGCCACTACACGCCCGAGCCGGTGCTGCCGTCACCGCCTCGGGAAGCCGCGGGTTTTCACGGACTCCTTGATCGACCGCCTCGCCGGCTGTTGCGCTTGCGGTTGGCGATCTGGTCGGCGCCGGGGTCACTGCCCGGATTCCGGAGACGGGCGAACCTCGGTCAGCGGAGTCCGGCCCCGTCTCGACCAGGTCCAGCCCTTTTCGCCTCAGCTTCTACGGCTCCTGCCCATTCAGCAACCCTGACCAACCGAGGCTACGCTTAAAGAGGGGATCCGCCGCGTAGAGAGGTGGGGCCATGTTCGAGGACCTTCACGCTCCTGATGGCACGAATCAGCCCATCAACAACCAGACACTTCAACGTATCGGTACGGTGCTCCCGTTCTCGACCGCAATCCTCTTCGCGGGTGGAAACTCGGACTGGGAACAGGCTGGCATTGTCTACATCAACGGAGTACGCCAGACGGAACAGATAGGCAACTTCAGTCGCCCGAATACGTTTGGTGTCGGAGAGGAAACCTTCGATCAGGAGATTGCGGTTGCCGGTTGGCACAAGCGGGGCGCCCCTTCCGGCGGACTCCCCTGGACGGCGTCGCGTGGTCAGGTACAAGGTACGGAAGGCCGATGGGATGATTCCTTTGGCGACTTGGACTTCAACGACTTCACAGCATCGCTGACCGCTCTCACCGGTACGGTCCATCCTATAGGTGGCTGATTGTCTCGACGCGAGATCAGTCCAGCTCGCCGGCCGCGTGCAGCTCGGCAAGCAGGAGGCGGTGCAACTGGTCGAAGACGCCGGCCTCATGCCACCGGCCCAGCCGACGCCAGCAGGTCTGACGGAACCGAACCCCGGCTCCCGTAGCAGCAGTTGCCGGCTCACGTCGTTGGAGAGCACGTACAAGATGCCAGGCACAGCCGGCCGTCCACCGGCTTCGGCCCGGGCGCCTTCTGCGGCCAGGGCGGCAGCAGCGGCCCGATCAACACCCACACAAGTCGTCGTAGCCGTTGTCTTTCCGGACGCGGCCGTTGAGTTCACTCGCTGATGCCCTGGCCATGCCGGCCGGGGAGACGGATGCCCCTGCCCCTGCCGATCGTTGAGCTGGTCCAGGCCGAACCGGGTGACGGCGAGCGGGTGTCGGCGAAGGAGCTGGTGGCCCGGTTGGATCTGCCGCTGGTGCCGGCGAAGATCGAGGGAGCGCGGTCCAGGGCGAAACGGCTGGTCGAGCCGGGGGGCGTCGCCGTCGGGCCGGTTCATGCGGCGAGCGTCGTCCGGTCCTGCGGCGGGGAGTTGACCGGGCGGGCCAGACGGCGGGCCATGAGCATGCTCGCCGAGAAGCGGATGAACGCCTCGCTGCTGGTGGGCAGCGTCTCGAAGTCACGCACCAGGCGCCGTGAACGCAACAGCCCCCAGAGTTCGTTCCACCACCCGCCGTCTCGGCAGCACCACAAACCCCGTGTAGCCGCCGTCGGCCCAGGCAAGGGTGATCTTGCGGAACCGTGCCCGCAGCCGCCGCCATACCCCCGCCTTCGTCCAGGCCGTGAACCGGCGGTGGGCGGTGGCCGGCGAGCCCCCGAACTCGCCCGCCTTCGCCCGACGCGGGGAACATCGGTACAGCGGTAGCACTGAGCACTTGATCTTGGATACGCTGCCGCCGCCCTGTTCACATGAGAGGACATGATGAAGAAGCACATATCGCGGCTCGTAGTCGCAGTCACGGCCGTCGCAGCCAGCACGATTTTGAGCTCGCCCGCAGCGCACGCTTCGGCCCCGAAGGTCACCTGGAGTGACGATGCCACCGGGAAGTACCTGGTCTACGAGCCCAGCACGGAATCGGCGGTCGAGACGCACGACCACACCTGGTACAACGGGCCTTATGACTGGAGCGATTTCCAGCAGTCCGACGGCAGCTATATCGAAACGCCGTACGGGGTCTCCAACGTGTGCCTGACCGCTTACTGGGACAATAGCGTTTACATGGAGAACTGCAAGCCCAACAACGATTACGAGCGCTGGTACGAGGAGTGGCAGGGCAACGGTTGGCGCCTGCGGAACAAGGCCACCGGCTACTACCTGGACAGCAACGCCAGCGGCAGCGTCTATGCTCTGCCCGGCAACGGCGGCAACTACCAGCTGTGGCACTAATTAAGGTTGTCTTTGCGTACTCTGAAGGAGGTCTTGTCTTCGGCTGTAGCCGTCGCGTGTGGCCGTGGCCTTAGCTGCCGACGAAGAGGTGGGCGCGTTCGTCCGGGGCGGCGCCGCAACCCACCACGCGGACGCCGCCTTGCGGGAGCGGGCCCGGCGCGCGGTCAGGTAGGCCATCGCCACTAGCAGTGCCCTGGCGTGATGACCCGTCACGCCTCCGAGGAGAGCGGCGGGGCGATCCTGAAGCACGCGTCCTGAAGCTCTCCGGGGGTGTTCACCGGTTCCGCGAAGAGGTGGAAGTCCCGGTGCCGGAGGAAACGGTCGGGGAACCGCACGGACCGGAACGAGGCCTGGTTCGGGTCGATCTCCGCTCTTTCAAGGACAAAAGTCGAATCCTCACGAACCTCTTCCGCGACGTCGGGGTCGATGATCCCGGTGAAGAACTTGCCGACTACGCGGAACCCCTCCAGCGCGTCGATCCGCAGACAGAAGCCCAGCGGGAGAGTGGCTCGCACCAGCCGTCCCGTTTCGCCGAAGTCCAACGCGGGGCCGGTCCACTCGAAAGTGGCGTTGCGCCGGTCGTCATCCGTTTCGATCTTGGAGATATCGACGTCGCCGCTCCGTTCGACGATGAAGAAATCCGGGAAGTTGTTGGAAAACAGCGAAAGCTTGGGCATGACGCCTCTCCTTCCCTCAGCCCCATCATGCGCCCCGCCCCGCGAAGCCGCATATCGGCCCCGGAGCCCTGGAGGTTGCCCGTAAACCGCTGGGACGGGTGGTGCGTTGACTGGGCACGGGTGGGGTGATCTCTGCGGATGATGCGAAGTGGATCGAGCCGTTCTCCGGGCTGAGCGAGTCGCAGATCGCCAGGTGGGTGGCGTTGGTGCGGCGTCGTGGTGGTGACGTTCAGCGTGGCCGTCCCGGGCGGCTGCCACTGGAGCACCGGGTATTGCTGGTGGCGACGTACTGGCGCACGAACCTGACGTTGCGGCAGGTGGCGCCGTTGTTGGGGTCTCGAAGTCCGCGGCTGACCACACCCTCGATCACCTGGCGCCCTTGCTGGCCATCTCGCCGGCCACGCAAGGACACCGTCTACATCGTCGACGGCACCCTGGTGCCCACCCGCGATCGCAGCGTGGCCGCGTCCGCCAAGACGGTTGGCTACCCTCTGGCATGGGGAGGCAACCCTGGGTGACTGGTGGGGCAGGCGTTCGGATCTCTCGCCGGTCAGCAACACCGGACGCCTGGCCTCGGCTCGGACGGTGTGTCCCCGTCGGTGCCGTTCAGGTTGGGGGCGACCCGGACCCCTGCAAAACCACCGGCAGGCGTCCAGGTCGCCGAGCCGCAGGCCCCCGACTTCGGATCATGCCCGAGCCGGCTTGCCTTACGTGACGTACGCCTTCTCAGGCTGCTGATGCGGGCGCCCGGCTTGCGCTCCGTGCGGCGCGGGCGAGATGACGGTCGATCAGCGTGGCGAGAGCGGGGCCGTGTTCGTAGGCGAGGGGCGCCAGATCGGGCGGGAGCACGAAGCCTTCGGGGAGGCGGTCGTAGGCGGTGGTGAGCTGGTGGCGGTAGGCGTCGTCCAGGCGGGCCGGCCAGTCGCCGGTCAGCGGCGGGCGCATCCGTGATTCGGCGGCGAGCGCCCGGTGCTGGACGAGCGCTTCCTCGACGGCTTCCTCCTTGGTCCAGTCCGCGATCGGCGAGCGGTCGGGCCGCCACGGGGCGAGCCGGTCGCCGGACCGGCCGCACACGACGGCCTCGGCGAGTTCCTGGGCAATCAGCGGTGAGGCGTGCAGGCCGTCGCTTCATCCTGATGTCGAGCGTCTCGCGGACGGTGCTGTGTCCGCCGTCGGCGTCGACGAGGCACGGCACGCTCACGGTCCGGCGGCTGCCGTCGGCTCGTGTCAGCTCAGCGTGCACCTGCTGGCCGCTCTGGTCCAGGGACGTCAGCCGAGTGCCGTACTCCACTGTCCCGCCCAGCTCCAGGAACCTGTCCCGCAGAATCTCCTGCGTGCGCCATTGCGGCACCAGCCACGGCACCGGATACCGCGACCGGGGCGCCTCAGGATCGCGTTCCATCAACCGCCACGTGCCGTCGCGCAGGCCGTTGCGCCACGTCTGCATGGGCGGCAAGGGGCTGCCGGCCTCCCGCAGCGCGTTGTCGGTTTCGGCTCGGAAGGAGTGCGAATACACAGCACCTGACACAGAATGCGTCATATGCCAGATATGTCCGACGGGTGGGAGGTGTCGCCATCCGGCCGTCCCCATCCACCCGCATGGCCCGACGACGCAGCCGAGTCCGTGGCGATTCCTCCTGCGGTCTCTGCTTCTTTCGACTTCAGTGACGGCCTCGACTTCGATCCACTGCTGACCCGCCTCATGCAGCAGGGACCCGTCACGCGCGTCCGTCTGCCGTACGGCGAGCGCGAGGCCTGGCTCGTCACCAGTTACGACGGCGTCCGGCAGGTCACCACCGACGCGCGTCTGAGCCGCGCCGCCATCGTCGGCCGTGACTACCCCCGCCTTACACCGGAGCCGATCGTCTCCGCCGAGTCGATCAATGTCCTGGACCCACCGCACAGCACCCGGCTGCGGCGCCCGGCCGCCGCGGCCTTCACCCACACGAATGTCGAACGGATGAAGCCGGCCATCGAGCGCGTGGCCGGCCGCCTGCTGGAGGAGATGGCCGAGCACGGGCCGCCGACCGACCTCGCCCACCACCTCTCTGCGCGTCTGCCAGGACACACCATCTGCGAACTGCTGGACGTGCCCGATGCCGACCGGGCCGAGTTGCTGCATCACACCCAGCAGATGCTGGCCACCTCACCGACGGCACAGCAGGCGGCCGCAGCCGCCAAAGCGCACCTGCGCGACTACTTCACCGCCCTGGTCGCGGAGCGACGCACAGCGCCGGGGGACGACCTCGTCAGCCAGCTGACCGCCCCCGGCCCGGACGACGAGGCCCCGTTGAGCGACCAGGAGGCGGCCGTCCTGGCGCTGACGCTCATCCTCAGCGGCAACGACACCGCCACCTGCCAGATCAGCAACATCGCCTATACCCTGCTGACCCGCCCGGGGCAATGGGAACACCTGCTGCACCACCGCGAGGACCTGCCGCCCACCCTGGACGAACTCCTGCGCTACCTGCCGTTCCGCAAAGGCGTCGGCATCCCCCGTCTGGCCCTTGAGGACGTGGAAATCTGCGGCAGCCGCATCCGCGCCGGCGACTACGTGCACGTGTCATACCTGACTGCGAACCGCGACCCTGCTGTCTTCCCTCACCCCGACGTACTCGACCCCCACCGTCCTGCCCACCCTCACATGGCATTCGGCTGGGGCGGACACCACTGCCCCGCCACAGCCCTTGCACTGGCCGAACTCCACATCGCGATCAACGCCCTCCTCACCCGCTTCCCCCGCCTGCACCTTGCCGTACCCGCCCACGAACTTCGCTGGGACACCGCAACCATCCGGCGCTTCCCCCTCCAGCTCCCTGTCGCCTGGTGACCCGCCGTCGTCTCCGACGGCAGGCGCGAACCACAGCGTCTCGACCGCGACCGCCGGCACGTCGGCCCAGCGCTCCCGCTTGGGGCGCTGACGGGCCTGGACGGCTTCCTCGATCACCCGCAGGGGCAGCCTAAGGTGCGGCTCAGCAACTGGAGCTCCTCCTCGCGGGGCTCATCCGGACGAAGCGGCATGTGTGAAACGATCAGTCGCCGTGAACCCGTCGGCCTTCGGCCAAACCGCGGCACACTGACCGGCCGAGAGCTCGCGGAGTACGGCGGCCAGCGCCGTACTCCGCGAAGCGGTCGGAGGTATCGTCGGGGCCTCAGGGCATCATCTCGTACGCCCCGGACAGTGCCTCGACGCGGCGCCAGACACGCTCCGAACGCGCCTCGTCGACCGCCGGGCGCCGGACGGCACCGAGTGCCCAGGACTGCTGCTCCTCGGTCGCCGAGTCCTTGCCGTGCAGTTCGACGGCGTGCGCGGAGAAGTCCCGTACGAGGACGGCGAACAGCTCGTCGAGCACGTCCTCGTCGAGGCCTGCCAGGGCCGCCTGCTCCAGGACCAGCTGTCCGTGGACGACGAGTGCGAAGAGCTGGCCGACGGCGAGGAGGAGGTCGAGGTCCCGGCTCTGCTCCTCGCCGGGCGCGGCGGTGCGCACGAACTCGCAGAGCGCGTCGGCCTGTTCGCGGAACCGGGCGACGTTGGGCAGGTGGGCGTACGCGTCGAAAGCCGGCCGCCAGTCGTGGAAGCGTACCGATCCCAGGCCGCGGGCCGGCCCCTGCCGGAAGAGGAAGTCGTCGTCGGCCGCGTCGAGACGGGTCGGGACGGGCTCGTAGGCGACAGGGTCGAGGAGGTGGTTCCGCATGAACTTGAGGATCAGAGCCAGGTTGACGTGGACGGTGCCCTCCAGCTTCGGCAGGCTGCGGATCTCGACGGCGGCCTGGGCGAAGTAGTTGTCCTTCTCGAAGCCCTTGGCGGCGATGACGTCCCACATCAGGTCGATGACCTTCTCGCCCTCGGTGGTCACCTTCATCTTCGTCATCGGGTTGAAGAGGAGGTAGCGGCGGTCGTCGGGACCCGCGCTGCGGAAGTAGTCGACGGCACGGTCGCTGAACAGCTTCATGCCGACCAGCCGGACGTAGGCGTCGGTCAGCTCGCGCCGCACGTGCGGGAAGGCGGTGACGGGGCGGCCGTAGAGGATCCGGTTCTGCGCGTGGGTGACGGCCTCGTACATCGCGTGCTCGCAGATGCCGATCGAGGCGGTGCACAGGTTGAACTTGCCGACGTTGACGGTGTTCAGGGCGGCGTCGAAGGCGGCACGGCCGGTGTGCAGCACGTCCTCCGGCGTTACGGGGTAGTCCTCGAGGCGGAACTCGCTGACGTACTTCGACGAGTCGACGACGTTCTTGACCAGGTGATACGAGGGGTGACGGCTGTCGGCGGCGAAGAAGACGTAGCCGTCGGGGCCTTCGATGTCGGTGCGCCGGCCGAAGACGGAGACAAGGCCGGCGGCGTTGCCGTTGCCGATGTAGTACTTGGAGCCGTTCGCCCGGAAGCCGCCGTTGCCGTCGGGCTCCAGCAGCATGTCGGTGGAGTAGATGTCGGCGCCGTGGGCCTTTTCGGACAGGCCGAAGGCGAACACTTCGCCCTGGGAGAGCAGTTCGGCGGCACGGGCCCGGGCGGCGGGATTGTCGCTCTGCCAGACGGGGCCGAGGCCCAGGATGGTGACCTGCCAGGCGTACCAGTAGTCGAGGCCGTAGAAGCCGAGTATCTCGTTGAGGGCGGCGATGCGGGCGGTGTCCCAGCGCTTGTCGGCCTCGCCCCCTGCGGCGGCGGCCGGGGTGAGGAAGGTCGCGAAGAGATTTTCCTTGGCGGCGAAGGCGAGGAAGTCGCCGAGCCAGGCGCGGTTGCGGTAGTCCTCGGTCAGCCGGCGCTTGCCCCGCTCTTCGAACCAGTCGACGGTGGTGCGCAGCAGCCTGCGGGTCTCCGGGTCGAAGTGCGCGGGGTCGTAGGTGCGCGGGTTGAAGAGCAGCGCGTCGGTCACGGATGCCGCCTTTCGGCTGGGATGGATGAGGGTGGGGCCGGGCACGGTCAGGGTCCCGGTGAAGGCCCGCTCGGCAGGTCAGTGTTCGACGTCGAAGCGGGCCAGGGTGGTGAGGACGTCGTCGAGCCAGGCGATCATCATGCGTTCGTACGCGATACCGCCCCGCAGCACGACGTGCTGGAGTTTCCGTTCGGCGTCGAGCGGACCGTCCGCGCCGGGGTCCCCGAAGTCACGGGCCTCGCCCGCGAGGTAGTGGGCGAGGCGGTCCATGTGCGCCTGCCGGTGCCGCTCGACCTCGTGGATCAGGCCGGCCGGGTCGTCGAAGGCGGCACCCCGGATCTTCACCGCCAGGTCGTGCCGGACACTCTCGGGTTCGGTCGGGTCGTGGAGCCACGCGGAGAGCGCGTCCCGTCCGGGTCCCGCAACGGAGTATTCCTTCTTGTCCGGACGCCCGTACTGCGGGACGTCGCGGACGTCGACCCAGCCGTCGCTCTCCATGCGCTTGAGCACACGGTAGATCTGCTGGTGAGTGGCGGTCCAGAAGTACCCGATGGACCGTTCGAACCGCCGGGCCAGCTCATAGCCTGAGCCCGGCTTCTCCAGCAGGGAAACGAGGATCGCATGCTCGAGCGCCATGCCCTCGATCTTGCTATGCACCTCGTTGCATAGCAACGTTGTCGCGGTGAGACACGGCTCACCCGGGGGCAGAGCGCGCAGATCATCGCCGACGGCGGCGTGCCGGGGGAGGGTGGCAACCCGGCCGGGCGTGCTCGGCGCCGGCGGTGTGCGGGCCCGGCACCGGTGTCCGGAGGGCGGGTTCAGCCGCGGGTGTCGCGCTCCCAGAGGTAGAAGCGCTGCGCCATGGCGTCCTTCGGGGACCGCCAGGTCTCCGGGGCGTAGGCGCTGACGTACGCCGAGAGCCGCTCGCCGACGTCCTGGAACTCGGGGTGCGAGGTGACCTTGGCGATGGCCGGGCCGGGCTCGCGCTCGGACTCGAT
Source organism: Streptomyces sp. NPDC031418 (assembly GCF_055581605.1). Lineage (NCBI taxonomy): Bacteria > Bacillati > Actinomycetota > Actinomycetes > Kitasatosporales > Streptomycetaceae > Streptomyces > Streptomyces sp. NPDC031418. Next base: position 144,302 of record NZ_JBVIJC010000014.1, on the reverse strand, counting down.
GAGGTGCATCTACACATCGCCGAACTGGAAGAGGCTGCGCCGCACCACATCGACGAGGTGCGGCAGCTCGCCCCGGTCGGACTCGGCGAACACCTTGGCGACGTCGGGGGTCGGTGGCCAGGGCGGGGCCGGCGGCCTCACATGAGCGGGCGGCGTCGACGGCTCGGGTGAGCCGGGCAGCGTGGTTGAACCGCGGCAGGCGGGCGCTCAGCCTTCCGGCGAGTTCGTGGTCGTGCCGGCGGTCAGCCGCCAGAGCCCGGCCAGCTCGTAGTAGACGCCGTTGACCAGTTGCAGCAGCACCAGCGTGACCGGCCAGAGCAGTGCGCCGAGGCCGGGCACCAGGTCCATAGGCAGGGTGTAGGCCATCACGACCCGCACGACGGCGTCGAGCAGCATCGCCACGCCCCAGATCGCAGTCGAGACCCGCCAGATCCGCCGGAAGGCCGGCTCGCGTTCCCACAGCACATCCCAGGACGTGCCGTCGGATCGGAACCGCCCCTCCAACAGAGGGCGGCCGCCGTGGAAGAGCAGCGGGCGCCGGGCCCCGATCGAGATCAGGAACCAGAGCCCGGCCACGCCGGTCAGCCACCCGTCCTTGGCCAGCATGAACCGGGGGCTGCCGCTGACCAGCGCGGCTGCGATGCCGAGCAACATGGTCCCGGCGACGAAGCCCGCCATGCCCTCCAGGCTGCGGGTGCGCAGCCACTGCACCACCGTGGTGAGCGCCGGCACGAAGGCACCGGCCAGCAGCGCGACGAAGACGCTGACGCCGGTAGCACGCAGGCCGTAGTACAACGCGATCGGGACCACGATGTCCCAGACGACACCGAGCAGCAGGCGTCGCCCGCTCGGCCGCGGCGATGCCCCGGAGACCACCTTGTGCGCGGTCATGGCGTCCTCCAGTCGCCAGAAGAGCCAGGGTAGTGACTCACAGACACACAGTCTCCATGTCCGGGCGAGGCGGCTGTGTCATCCCTACGACGGCGGCGTCGAGCGCAGACACGGGGGCTCAGCCACGTGGCATGGCCTCGTGTCCGGAGCGGCACCGGTCCGGGCATTTCCGGTTTTCCTCCCCCGCGCACGGCCCGGGCGCGGTTGGATGTCCTCATGACCTCTGCCGAGCACGCGCGGCTGATGCGCGCCAACCAGGCGAACTGGGACGCCCGCACTCCGGTCCACGTCACCAGCCGGTTCTACGGCCTGGACGCGGACCTGCATCCGGAGCGCTGGTTCGCCGCGTTCGAGTGGGAGGACCTCGGCGAGTTGTCCGGCCGGGATGTGCTGCACCTCCAGTGCCACCTCGGCACGGAGACGCTCGCCCTCGCCCGGCGTGGCGCCCGGGCTGTCGGCCTGGACTTCTCGGCGGCGTCCGTGACGGCCGCGCGGGACCTCGCCGCGAAGTCGGGCCTCGACGTCACCTACGTCCAGGCCAACGTGTACGACGCCGTGACGGCGCTCGAGGGCCGGCAATTCGACGTCGTCTACACCGGCAAGGGCGCCCTGTGCTACCTGCCGGACCTCGATCGGTGGGCGGACGTCGTGGCCAGGCTGCTGCGGCCGGGCGGGCGGTTGTACGTCGTGGAGTTCCACCCGCTGCTCAACGCGCTCGGCCCGACACCTGGTCCGGGTGAGGGGCCGGAGTTGCTGCTGCGCCACGACTACTTGGGCGGCTCCGGTCCGGTGCATCGGGATGCCACCTACACCTACACCGACGGCCCGGCCGTCGAGGGCGCCACGGACAGTTACGAGTGGATGCACGGCATCGGTGAGGTCGTGAACGCGTTGACGGATGCGGGAATGGGCGTCCGGCGACTGCGGGAGAGCGACGAGCTTCCCTGGCCGCGCTGGCCGCGGATGGTCCGTACGGACGCCGGCTGGTGGCGGTTGCCCGAGCCGCGGATCCCCCTTCTGTACAGCCTGCTGGCCGTTCGTTGAGCCCCCGTCCCCCGGCAGCCGTACCGTGCGAGCAGCACGCACGCTTGCCCCTGTCAGGCGCCGGTGCCGGTTCCTTGTGTGCGCATCAGGTCGGCCCTCAAGCACACGCCGAGCTCATGTTCGGCGGACTTGGGGCGAGCCGACCGGGCTTCGGTGTATTCCCGGCGGGCTCCCGGATGAACGCCGGTGCCCAGCGGCTGCGCCGGGCTTGGGGACCCGTGGGCTGCGCGGGCACGTAGACGAGGCGCCCTCAGCGGTAGCGGGCCCGGCCCGCCGCCGCGGCCACTGTCAGGGGCACGGTCAGGAGCGCCGCCAGCCAGAACAGGGGGCGGTAGTCGTGCGCTTGAGCTGTGGAGGCCGCCAGTCCGGTGGCCCCGGCGCTGCCCACGTAGAGGGCTACGCCGAACAGGGCCACGCCCGTTGCGCGGGCCGTCGGGGACAGGGCCGTCGCCCATGACTGGATCGTGGAGTGCATGAAGGACCAGCCGCCCCCGAGGAGCAGCGCGACCACGACGAGCGCCCCGGTGGACTGGCTGTAGCCGGCGAGGAGGTACGCCAGAGCCATCTGCACCCCACCGGCCACGATCAGGCGCACCGGCGACCACTGTCCGACGAGCCGTTTGACCACCTGCGCCGCCGCCATGGAACCGACCCCGTACAGGGCCGCGACCGCGCCGGCCAAGGTGGTGGGAACTCCGTGCGCCTCCAGGGCCGGGGCCAGGTAGGTCAGAAAGCCGAGAAGCACTGCTCCCTCCAGCATCGCCACGGTCATGACGAACCACTGCCACCGGGAGGACAGGACCACGCGGAAGGGCGCCAGCAGTGATCCGGAGCGGACCCGCTCGGGCTCAGGCAGACGACGCAGGACCACCGACAGATAGGCGGCGAGGACACCGGGCAGCGCGAACACCAGCCGCCAGGTGAGGTAATGCGCCAGCGCTCCGGCGACGACCGTGGCCACGGCGGTGCCGAGCGCGAACGCGGTCATCAGCTGACTGAGGGGGCGCTGGCGTGTCGCGGCCGGCACTGTGTCACCGACGTACGTCAACGAGGCGGCGATGGAGGCGGCGAAGAAGGTCCCGGCCAGGGCGCGGGCCCCGATCAGCACAGGGGCGTCGGGAGCGAGGGCCGAGGCAAAGGCGGCCGGTGCCGCGCCCGCCAGCGACACCCGCATCACCCACACACGGCCCCGGCGGTCGCTGGCCACTCCCCACACCGGCTGCATCAGCCCGTAGGCGAGGTAGTAGCCGCTCGCAGCCAGCACCACCGTGGGAAGCGGAGCTCCGAGCTGCGGACCGATGAGAACCAGCATGGGTGCGATGCAGAAGCGGTCGAAATTGCTGACGAATCCAGCGGTGCGCAGCAGGCGCAGAGAGGACGCCGGCAAGGTCGTCACCGGTGTCGACGCGGTGGTGGTCACGGGGTGGCCGCTCCCTTCCTGAAGGGTTCGACGAGAACGGGTGACAGAGAACCGCTCCTGGGCGGACGCGGTCTGTCACCAGTTCAGCACCGGGCCGTGCGGCGCACAGACCGCTGGCTATTACCATCACTCACAGCCTGCCGCTTCGGCATCGCCGCTGGTGACGGCAGCATCACAAGAGAGCGGCCGCGTTCGGGCGGACGCCCGTTGTCCTGAGGAGAGGCACGATGACGCGCGGCAGGCCGTCCCCCCGGGAGACCTGGACCTCGCCCTTTGCGGACCACGGTGCACCGCCGGCCGGGGCCGGTCGCCGGCATGGTGGACGGTGAGCGCCCTCCTCATGCCGTCGGGCGAGCCCCCCCGCCGTGAACTGGGGGCCTTTTTGCGGTCCCGCCGTGAGCGGCTGAAACCGAAGGACGTGGGCCTGCCGGAGGCCCCGGGGCGCCGGACCCCGGGGCTGCGGCGGGCCGAGGTCGCGGAACTCGCCGCCATCAGCGTCTCCTGGTACACGTGGCTGGAACAGGGCCGGGTGCGTACCTCGGAGCAGGTGCTGCGCGCGGTGTCACGGGTGCTGCGACTGGACGCCGCGGAAACCGCGCACGTGCTGTCGTTCTTGGAGGAGAGCAGGCCGCCCGCCGATGCTCCCACCTGGGTGTCACGCAACCTGCTCGGTCTGGTGCAGGCCATGACACCCCACCCGGCCGTGGTCCTCGACCCGCACTGGGACCTGCTGGCGTGGAACGCCGGGTATGCCGCCCTGCTGACCGATCCGGCGCGGCTGCACCCCAAGCAGCGCAACCTCCTCTGGCTGGTGTTCCGCTGGCCGCCGGCGCGCACCCTGCTCGCCGACTGGGAACACGAGGCCCGCGCCCTGCTCGGCCAGTTCCGGTCACGGGCCGCTCACCGGCCGAACGATCCCCGGTTCGCCGAACTGATCGGCGAGCTGCTGTCGGACGGTGACGCGGCCCGCTGGTACGAGCGCCGGGAGACAGCCGGATTCGAGCCCTCGGTCCGTCGTTTCCGGCATCCCGCCGTAGGCGAATTGCGCCTCCAGTACGTGAAACTGGCCGCTGTGGACGAGCCCGGCCACCACTTCCTGGCCTACCTGCCCGACGACCAGGACTCCGAGGTAGCCCTGCGCCGTCTGCAGGCAAGCGAGTGAGCCCGCGGTCCCGGACGTTCCGGGACCCGGACCCGCGGGGCTCACCTCGGTGTGCCGGCCGCGCGTTGCGGCACGCAGGCTGCCCTTCCTCGCCGCCTTTGTGTCCTCACCGGCGTCCTCAGACGCCCTGCGCTCGCGTGCCGAGCGCCTGGTGAAGCGCCTCGAGCCGCAGATGGAGAGGCACCCGGACATCGCCGAAATGCGTGAGCGCCACGAGGTGGCCGAGCGGGCAACCAGCACACCACGGGCAGGCCGTCGGGACGCTGGCGTTCCTCACGTGAACAACGTCATCGCCTGAGCGCTAGGCGCCGCTGGAGCTGCCCCCGCGAGTTCCGCCGGAGTGGGCCCGGGCCGCCAGGATGCGGCGACACCGTGGTGAGACCCGCCCGTTCCGCGCCCTGCAGAGCCCTCGATGAGCGAACGCCGGCCACCGCCGCCGACACCGCCCGGCAGCAGCTGGACCCCACGGCCGCCGACGCCGTACGCGCGTACGCCGCCCGCCCTCGGGCCACCGCTGACCAGTTCGCCGGCGCCCTGGAGCACATCGGCCTTCATCAGCGGCCCAGCAGATCCCGCGATTGCAGCCGTCAGGCGGAGGAGTGCACACGGACCACCCCTGTCCGAGGAGGCTGGTCCGTCGCTGGTGTCGTGGGCTCAGCCCACCTGAGGTCGGGCCAGGCCGTGGTCGTAGGCGAAGATCACCGCTTGGATGCGGTCGCGGGCGCCGATCTTGGACAGGACGCGGCCGACATGCGTCTTCACCGTGGACTCCGACAGGACGAAGCGCGTGGCGATCTCGCCGTTGGACCAGCCCTTGCCGATGGCCACGAGGATCTCTCGTTCGCGGTCGGTGAGGGAGGCCAAGCGTGGATTCTCCGCAGAGCCGTTGCCTCCGGAGGGTACGAGACGGGCGAACTCGTGCAGCAGGCGGCGGGTGAGAGCGGGTGCGATCACCGCGTCGCCCACCGCCACGGCCCGGATGCCGGCGAGGAGTTCTTCGGGGCGGGCGTCCTTGAGGAGGAACCCGCTGGCTCCGGCGCGCAGGGCCGCGTACACGTACTCGTCGATGTCGAAGGTGGTCAGGACGAGGACGCGGGAGCGATCGCCGGCGGCGACAATCCGGCGGGTGGCCTCGATGCCGTCCATGCCGGGCATTCGTACGTCCATGAGGACGACGTCGGGACGCAGCTCGGCCGCCATGCGCACCGCCTCCGCTCCGTGCCCGGCTTCACCGACCACGTCCGTCTCGGGCACGGAGTCCAGCAGCATGCGGAAGCCGTACCTTTGGAGCGGCTGGTCGTCCACGATCAGCACGGTGGTCACCGGGCACCGTCCTGGGGGGTGAGGTCGAGGTCGGCCCGCACCGTCCAGCCGGCGCCCGCGGGGTTCGCGCTGACGTGCCCTCCGTAGAGCGCCGCTCGTTCTCGCATGCCCACCAGGCCGTGTCCTTCCTCGTTCGCGGTACGCGGGCGGCCGGCCGGGACGGGCGGGCCGGTGTCCTGGACGGTGACGGTCAGCCGGGTGTCCTCCAGGACGATCGCCACGTTCGCACGCGCCCCGGTCCCGGCGTGTTTCAGGGTGTTCGTCAGGGCCTCCTGCACGATGCGGTAGACCGTGAGCTGCACCCCGCTGTCCAGGGCGTCGATGTCTCCGGCCGTACGGTAGACGACCTCCAGGCCGGCGGCGCGCACTCCCTCGCACAGCGCGTCGATGTCCGTAAGACCGGGCTGCGGGCTCAGCTCGGGCTCGGCCGGCGGACCGTCGGCCTCGCGCAGGACGCCGAGCACCCGGCGCAGTTCGCCCAGGGCCTGGCGGCCGGTGTCCCCGATGAGGTGCAGCGCCTCCTTGCCCCGTTCCGGAGCGACGCCGGCGGCGTAGGCCCCGGCGTCGGCGAGGGTGATGATGACGGACAGGTTGTGCCCGACGATGTCGTGCATCTCCCGAGCCACCCGGGCCCGTTCGGCGGCGACGGCGAGTCTGCCGCGCTGGTCGCGTTCGATCTCCAGCCGAGCCGCGCGGTCTCGCAGCCCGGCCAGCTGGGCCCGCCGGATGCGGATCACCAGGCCGAGTGCGAGGGCCGCGGTCGCCGTGCTGAGCAGGAAGAACAGTGCGTCCCCGACCGACACCGCTGCCGACACCCGCGCCGCGACCAGGCCCAGCACGCCCGCGCTGATCGCGCAGGCCCAGGGCAGCTGCCGCAGCCGGCCGTGCAGGGCGAGGCTGTACAAGGCGACGAAGAGGGCGACGTCCGCACGGAGGGCGGCGCCGAGGGACCACTGGAGGACGAACACCGCGGCGACGGCGCCGAAGGCGACCGCGGGCGCCCGGCGGCGCCACAGCAGGGGCAGCACCAGCCCGGCCTGCAGGGCGAGCATGCCCGTCACCGGCAACCGGGTGAACACGCCGCGGAGGCGGTGCGGGCCGTCGCCGTCACCGTCCCCGCCGGTCACGCCCATCGCGTGCAGGAGGTCCGGCAGACAGAACAGCAGGAAGACCCCGGCCACCACCGCGCTGTCCAGCACCCACGGTCGCGCCCGGTCGGCATGCCGGAACCGCTGGCCGGCCCGGCCGAGCCGGGCGACCAGCTGTCCCGTTCCGCTGAGATCTTCGGTGGTCATGGAGGTCACCGGACCATGATGCGGGTGGCTGCCGCTCAGACGTCGCTGCGCAGCAGCCGGTACGCCGCACCGGCCAGCGCCAGCGCCGTCCAGCCGAGGAAGACCAGCAGCCCGGCGCCCGGTGACAAGGTGGTCGAGTCATGGGTCAGGGCGAAGATCGACTCGCCCGCGTTGCTGGGGAGGTAGGGGCTGATGTCGCCCTGCCAGGAGCTGGGCAGCAGGGAGACCAGCCCGGGGACGAGCATGAGCGCGGCCACCAGGACCGAGATGCCACCGGCCACCGACCGCAGCAGCGCGCCCAGGGCGGTGCCGATCACCCCGACCAAGCCCAGGTACAGCCCGGCGCCCAGCAGACTGCGGACGACGCCGGCGTGGCCGAGGCCCATGGCGGCGGGCGTGCCGGAGACGATCCGGCTGCCGATGAGGAAGGCGACGAACGCGCCCACGGTCGCGATCACCAGCGCGACCAGCCCGTACACCGCCGCCTTGGACCACAGCACGGGCAGTCGGCGCGGCACGGCGGCCAGCGTCGAGCGGATCATGCCGGTGGAGTACTCACCCGCCGTGACCAGAACGCCGAGCACACCGAGGGCGAGCTGGGCGAAGTTCGTGCCGAAGAGGGACAGGCTCGCGGCGGTCGCGGTGGCGAAGTCGCGGTCCATGTGACGGCCGGAGCCGAGATTGGACTTGTAGTGGCTCGCGGCGATGACGCCGAAGGCCACGAGGAACACCAGGCCCAGGCCGAGGGTGATCCAGGTGGAGCGCAGGGACCAGAGCTTGGCCCACTCCGAGGCCAGCACGCGCCGTCCGGTCACCCGGTGGACGGGCCGTGACGCGGCCGGGGCGGTCTCGGGGGTCTCAGGGGTCTTCGGAGTTGCCGTGAGGGTGCTCATGCCGCGCTCCCGGAGGTCTCAGTGCCGGTCGTGGAGCCGTGGTACTCCACGGCGTCCCGGGTCAGTTCCATGAACGCCTCCTCGAGCGACACCGCCTTGGTGGTGAGCTCGAACAGGGGGATGCCGTGCTCGGCCGCCTTCAGGCCGATCTCCCGAGCGGGGACGCCGGTCACCTGCAGTTCCTCCGAGCCGATGCGCCCGGTGATCTCCACGCCCGGCCCCGCCAGCACGTCCCGCAGTCGCGCGGGGTCGTTCGTCGCGACGCGCACGGTGTCGCCGCCGGCCTCGCGGACCAGGTCCTGCACGGTGGTGTCGGCCAGCAGCCGCCCCCGTCCGACGACGATGAGGTGATCGGCCACCAGCGCCACCTCGCTCATCAGATGCGAGGAGACGAAGACCGTGCGTCCCTCGGCCGCGAGGGAGGTGAGCAGGTTGCGGATCCACAGGACGCCCTCGGGATCCAGTCCGTTGACGGGTTCGTCCAGCATCACGGTCTGCGGGTCGCCGAGCAGGGCGGCCGCGATGCCCAGCCGCTGGCCCATGCCGAGCGAGAAGGCACCGGCCCGCTTCTTCGCGACGCTGCCGAGACCGGCGAGTTCGACGACCTCGTCGACCCGGCGGCGCGGGATGCCATGGGTGAGCGCCAGGGCACGCAGGTGGTTGTGGGCCGAGCGGCCGGGGTGGACCGACTTCGCCTCCAGCAGCGCGCCCACCTCCTGCAACGGCGCCTTGTGGCGGGCGTAGCGCTGCCCGTTCACCGTCACGGAGCCGCCGGTCGGCGTGTCCAGTCCGACGATCATGCGCATCGTCGTGGACTTGCCCGCACCGTTGGGACCCAGGAATCCGGTCACCGTGCCCGGCTTCACGGTGAAATCCAGCCCGTCGACGGCTGTCTTCTCCCCGTACCTCTTGGTGAGCTGCTGTGCCTCGATCATTCGCGTTCTCTCCCTCGGACCCGGCGCCCGGACGCCCGACGCCTCCCTTCTCACGCTAGGGCCGTGACCTGCCGTTTCCGGTGGTACCAGGGGGCTGAACACCACCGGTCAGGTGGTACCGGGGTACTACGACCCGGCGGTGCGCACGGCGCGCCTGTGGTGCTGTGCTGCGGCCGGGCTGAGCCGGGGGGCTTGCCGAGCCTGTGGGTCAGGCCGGCTTGTAGCGGTCGATGATGGCGCGGGGCCGCTCGCGCACAACGGTCAGGGGGAGGCGCGCGGCCCGCCCGCTTCGACTTCGGCGGTGAGCTGGCCTGCCTACATTCCCTCGGATGCCGTCCGGGGTCCGCGGCGGCGCGGATGAGCTGGCGAAGGGCGCCGACGTAGACCTCGTGGTCGACGACGGCGGGCAGGACGGCGCCGAGCCATCTCCAGCTCGTACCGGCCGTCCCTGGACTCCGTGCGCGTGGCGATGGCGGCCTGCTTCGCCGCAGACGCCGTACGGCAGTCACGCCACTGCACCTCGTACTCCTCGCCGAGGAGGCCGGCGAGCTTCGCGCGCACCTGCACTTCACCTACTCGTCTTCGATGGGTCGCAGGGCGCCGGGGTCACCGAACACGATCATGGTGTCGCCGGCCTGCACGGCGGTCTCGGGATCGGGGTTGGGTTCCAGGGCGCCGTCGGCGCGGCGGATCAGCAGGGGCAGCGCTCCGCCGCAAGCCTGTCGCAGGGGCCGGCCCACGAGGTGGGAGCCGGCATCGAAGCGGATCTCCTCGATCCGGACGTCGGAGCTACCGGCCCGGGTGAACTCCAGGAAGTCCACCACGTGCGGGCGGACGGCCAGCAGAGCCATCCGCCGGCCGCTGGTGATGTAGGGAGAGACCACGCTCCTCGCGCCGGCGTGGGTGAGGCGTTCGGCCGACGCCGCCTCCGAGGCGCGCGAGACGATGGCGAGCGAGGGGTTGAGGGAGTGGGCGATCAGGGTGATGTAGACGTTCTCGGCGTCCGAGTCGACCGCGCAGACCAGGCCGCGGGCGTGCGTGATGCCCGCGCGGCGCAGCACCTGCTCGGAGGCGGCGTTGCCGATCAGGTAGGGCGCGCGCTCACGCTGCAGCTGCTCTTCCAGGGCGGCCTTGCTCTCGATGACGACGAAGGGGACGCCCTCGGCCTCGAACTCGCGGGCCACGGCCTGGCCGACCCGCCCGTAGGCGCAGACGATGAAGTGGTCGCGCAGCGTGTCGATGCGGTGCTGCATGCGCCGCCTCCTTCCCGCGGGCCCGAACCGCCCCTCCACCAGTGCTGTCCCGATCAGCCCCAGGGCCGCGACGAAGACCGCGACCCCCACCACCGCCAGCGCGGCGGTGAAGAGCTTGCCGGCCTCGGTGAGCCGGTCGGCGCCGGAGAACCCTTCCGTGGTCAGCGTCATCACCGTCATGTAGACGGCGTCGGGCAGCGAGAACCCGAGCAGCGCATACCCGCCGACGCCGGCTACGAGCAGCGCCAGGAGGGCGAACGCCGCCAGGAGCACCCGCCGGCCTGTGCGTGGCGGCCACACAGCGCCTCCTGACCCTTCGCCTTTGTCTTCAGTGTCCTCGCCGGGCATCGGGGAGCAACACGGAAGCGGTGCGGCGCCGTGGGGGTGGGCGGGGTACGCCGGATGCGCGGTGGACGTACGCCGGGTGGACGCGAAGGGGGCGAAAGGGGCCTGTTCAGTGCAGGATGCTGACGGCCCGCGCGATCACGAGGAGCGAGGTCAGGAGCGCGGAGATGCTCTGGATGGCCATCAGGATCTTGGCACGGGTCGACAGCGGCATGGTGTCGGTCGGGCTGAAGGCGGTGGAGTTGGTGGTGGACACGTACAGGTAGTCCATCAGGGTGGGGACCCAGTCCGAGGTGGCACTCGCGCCGTCGGCGACTTCCTGGACGGCGTCGTCGTTCTCATCCTGGGAGAAACGGAAGTCCGCCAGGGGCAGGGCGGAGCGGGGCGCCTGGGTGCGGCTGACCGGACCGCCCCGGTCCAGCTCCCAGTAGGCCAGCCCGAAGACGATGATGTTGGTGAGCCAGACCTGTAGCGCGGCCACCAGCAGGGACCGGCCGTCCTTCACTCCGGCGTACACCAGTTCGTGGATCAGGATGGCCAGCGCCACGAGGTTGCTGACCGCGATGACGCCCACGAGCGTCAGCGACAGCACGCGGAACGTCTTCGTCTGCCGGGTCAGCCGTTTGGGGTTGATGGCGATGAGCGGGATGAGCAGCAGGCATTCCAGGGCGGGCAGGACGTACCGGGGAGCGATCAGCAGCCGCTGCGGCAGCACCAGGTACAGGGCGATCGCGGCGAGGGTCGCGAGCACCGCCGGAAGCCGTGCCTCCCCTCTGCGCTCATGCCGCGGATGCCGGGCACTGGCTTCCGCCCGCGTACGTGCCATCCCACCCGGCCTTCCGGTCGTTGCCGCAACGGACCGTGCCAACGGCGCCTCGCACACCTTCTGCCGTGCCGGGCGCCGCGCACTCCCAGCATGTACCCCGAAGCACGCGGGCCGTGCCTGTGCGGGAAGGACACCGCCCGGCCGGGTGCCTGCCGGCCGCGCGAGCCGACTTTCGCTGCCCGGGGGTGCGTCCGCTCGTCGAACGGCTTCACCTGGGCAGCGCGCTGGGTGGTCTGCCTGCTGGCGATCGCGACGAACCTGTCCGAGGTCGCGATCACGGTGAGTGCGGCGATGGCCGGCCAGCTCGATGTCGCGGTCGGCAACATCCTCGGCGGGATCGCCATCCAGACGACCGCGCCGGCGGTCCTGGATGCGGCCGGGGTCCGCCCGCGCGCCCCGCTGACCCGCCTTGCGGCCAGTCTGCAGCTGGTCCTGGAGGAAGCCATGGTGGACGACGACCTTCCTGCCCGTCCTGTTCCTGCTCGCCACCGTCATCTCCGGCAAGCCGGTCCTGCCGGCCGCGCACGACACCGACATCTACCTCACCGCCCCCGGGTGTCCGGCGGCCCTGTCAGGCGTTGGCCGGGTGCGGCCCGGGCACCCGTTCACGGTTGTCTGCCGTGAGGGAGCCCGAGACCGTGGTCATCGTCGCCTGCCTGCTACTGCCGGTTGTGGCTGTACTGCTGTACGGCATGGACCGTGTCGAGGACTGGCTGTCGCGCACCCCGCGGCCACCCCGCCACGCCCGTACCCGGCACCTGCGTCTCATCGAGGGCGGCAGGCAAGGCTCTCTGACGCGTCCGCAGACCAGCCGGCGGCGGCCCGCCGCCTGACCGCGGGCCCGCACGCGGAACGTCCCGCTCGTGTCACCGCCACATACGCAGGGCCAGCTGCGGCAGGCGCCTGACCAGCCAGGCGCTGACGAGGCCGATGGCGGCGCCGGCGGCGACGTCACTGGGGTAGTGGGCGCCGGACTGCACCCGCTCCACGGTCACCGGGGCGGCCGGCACCGCGCAGACCGTAGCGGCCAGCGGCCAGGAGGGGGCGACCCCTGCGGTGAAGGCCACAGCTGCCGCGGTGTGCCCGGAGGGGAACGACGAGGAATCGGGCCGGTCCTCGACCTCGTCGTGAGGGATCCATTCCTTGGGTGGCCGCGGCCTGTCACTCACCTGCTTGCACACACCATTGGACACCAGCTCCGCCAAGGTGAGAGCCGCCAGACCGGCTACCGCCGCCTTACGGCCCCTCCACCCGCCGGCCCAGACCATCACCGCCGCGGCACCGCACCACAACTTGGTGCTCTCCGCCGTTTCCTCCACCGCCGACAGCGTGCGGTGAAGCGTCGGTTCCCGCCAGGAAGCCATTCGCTTGGTCAGACGGCGGTCCCTCTCGTGCACTGCGGCCAGCAACCTCATGACCTGCTGGTATCCCGTGCTCACCAGTTCACGCGTCCGTCGCGGTGGGGCTCCCGCAGCGGACCCTCCCGCAGATCCCTTACAGGCGCTCCCGCCGCGTCTGGGGTAGGGACGTCTTCTCGGCCGCGCACCCATGCCTGCGCCTGATCGATAGTCGAGGACCGGTCGCAGGTCAGATGGTGAGGGCTTGGCGGAGTGTTGCGCGGCAGTCGATGACGGCGTCGACGCCGACGATGCTGATGGTGCGCATCACGGACTCGCCGGGTGCGGCCAGACGCAGCCAGCCGCCGGCCTCGCTGAGGGCCCGGTGAGCGGCGATGAGGATGTTGATGCCGCTGGAGTCCATGAAGGTGACCTGGCGCATGTCCACCACGATGCGGGGGCGGGGAGTGCTGGAGGCGTCCAGGGCCTGACGGAGTGTGTCGCCGGTGTGGTGGTCGATCTCTCCGGCCAGGGTCAGCACGCGGATGCCGTCGGTGGCGGTGGTCACGACCGACAGCTGGCCGGCCTGCCCAGCGTGTTCCGTGCCCGTCATCTCTGCCTCAGACATGCCGTGATCCTGGCACACGCAGACCCTCACGCGCAGTGCCGCCCGGTAGGAGCGGTGCCGGTGTGTGGCCGATCCGACAGAAAGGGCATGGCGTGATCCGCGACGGCGCGGGTACGCGCTGGGGGATTGTGTGAACGGGGGAGCGAATGGCGGTTGTGATGGAATCAGACCCGGCGCCGGCAGGCGGCGCGGCGCCGGGCAGGCCGGTCATCCAGACCAGCGTGGCCCTGGTCGGAGACGGCACGGACATCGCCCACGCCCGCCACCTGGCCGCCGGCTTCCTCACCCGGGTCCAGGCCGAGCACGGCCTGCCCGTCTCGCAGCGTGCCATGGACCTCACCCAGCTGGTGGTCAGCGAACTGGTCACCAACGCCCGCAAGTACGCCCCTGGCCCGGTGCTGCTGGACCTGAAGATCATCGGTGACATGATCGAGGTCGTCGTGTGGGACTCCGACCCGGTGCTGCCGGTCGCCCGCGCTACAGACGCCGGCCGGGTCGGCCAACACGGCCTGGAGATCGTCATGGCCGTCGCCCAGGGCTTCGAAGCGCAGCGCGAACCGGTCGGCAAACGCATCACCGCCCGCCTCGCCCTGGCCGACGACCCGGGCGGCGCCATCTCCGGACGCCAGCCCCTGTAGAGCGACCGTCTGCCCCTCAAACGGGACCCGAGCCAACAGCATGCCGAGCCAAGGCCGCCTGCAGTTCCCCCAGCAGGACTTCGGGCAGGGCCGCGCCCTGAGCGGACTTGAGGACGTGTTCCGCGACGCCGGACAGCTTCATGTCGGTGTGCTGTGAGACCTCCCGCAGCACCGTGAACCCGTCACACGGCCTGATCTGGCCCAGCACGGTCAGGACGCCGATGGCCTGGTCGACAGCGGTCCCGGAGACATCGATGAGGACATGGCATACACCGCTTCAGAAGTGGGCGGAGGGCTTGTTCCGCCCCTGCCCCGGTTGCCTCTCGCCATACATTGCAGCACGTCACAGCACGTGAAGCGCGTAGATCGCCTCCCACTGGGCATGCGCGTATGGGGTAGTGGTGGAGTGACGCGGCGGCATGGCAGCGATGACCGTGCCGCCGCATGGCATACCACCCAGTTGGCTGCGGCCGTCACCGGTCAGGCACAGGTAAGAACGGCGGCACGCCCTGGGGAAGAGGACGGAATCGGATGATCGCGGATGACGAATGGGGAGCCTACGCGGCATGCCGCAGCAGTGCCCCGGACGAACTGTTCGTTGAAGGGGCGGCCCAAAATGAAGCGAAAGCTGTGTGCAGCGGTTGTCCGGTACGCACGGAATGTCTGGCATTCGCTCTGGACCGTCGCATCCAGCACGGCATTTGGGGAGGCATGACAGAGCGAGAACGCCGTGCCCTGCTGCGCCGGCGGCCCACCGTGACGTCCTGGCGCAGTCTGCTCGAAGCGGCCCGTGCCGAACATGCACGCCGCGCTTGTTCGGCCGCCGGTGCCTGAAGGCACCGGCACGGCGGCTCACCACCTCGCCTTCAGCGCCGCGCCCTGGAAGCCTTCCTAGAAGGGCTGGGGCGCGGCGGGAGGAACTTGATGATCTGGTCGATATCGCTGGGGCGCAGCAGGGTCGCGTCACCGGTGTGGAGCGGCTCGGGCTGGTGGTGCTGCCACAGCCGGTAGAAGCGACCGTCGGCGTCGTTGAAGCCGAGGTGCCGGTCGCCGTACGGGCTGATCAGGTGGGTGGTGAAGAACAGATCATTCGGGCCCGTCTGCCAGGGCTGTTCCGGCTGGCCCCACACGTCCTCCGTTGGCGTTCGGTGATCACAACATGCCGAGGGTTTCAGCGACGGTCCGGACCGAGCGGGGCTTCCAGCCACTTCGCCCACCAGCCCGGCACCCAGCAGGGCCTTCAGGAAGCGTTGCTCGGACGGGCGGAGTTCCGGTTCGGTCGTCCTTGCCGAAGCGTCCGGCGGGGCCGACGGCCCAGGTGTGGGGGACATTGACGAGCAGGATATCGGGGTAGGTGACGGTGCCATCGTCGGTGGCGAGTTGGAAGAGACTGTTGGTGGTGTCGGTGGCGCGCCAGGTGCCGTCACTGAACGGCGACCCGCGGAAACGTGATCAACTCGGGGGCTCTCGCAGAACTCTCGTAACCCGTCATTTATGAGAATCGCTGTCCGTGACGGCCTTCACGGACAACTACTCAGGATCACGAGCGTCGTCGGCTGCTGGGTTATGTACCTTCGCGGGCAGCAGTGACGAGGATGCCGACCCCGACGAGCGCGAGGAATGAGGAACTGGCGACTTCCAGGGCGCGCGCCACCCGAGGGCGCTTGAGCCATGCCATGGCGCGGGCGGCACCGACGGCGACGGCCGCGAGCCAGATGACGGCGACCACTGCGTCGATCGCGCCAAGAGCCATGACGGAGCCGAAGTCGGCTCCGTCAGCGGTGAGGAATTGAGGGACGACCGCCAGGAAGAAGAGCCCGACCTTCGGGTTGAGCAGGCAGGACACCAGGCCGGCCCAAAGTCCTGCCCTCACTCCGGGAGCTTCGCTCCGGGCGTCCAGCGTGGTGCCGCTGGTTCGGCGCAAGCCTTGCAGTCCCAGGTAGAGGAGGTAAAGACCCCCCGCGACCTTGACCAGCAGGAATGCCATGCCGGCGTCATGCAGCAAGGCACTGACACCCAGTGCGACGGCCAGCGCCCACAGCATCGAGCCCAGGCCGGAGCCGACAGCCACCGCGATCCCGGATCGGCTGCCGTACAGGCTGTACCTGAGCACGAGGAATGTGTCCGGGCCCGGCGTTATCGAAAGGAGCAGGCACAAGCCCGCGAAGGCCAGGAGTGTCGAGGTGGTCACGGGTCACCCTCCGATGGTGATCCCCATCCTCGCACCGTGGGCGCGCACCTCTGCGCGGGCCTGCGCCAGGTCTGCGAGGGTGAGTCCAGGCATGACTGATTCGACGTAATCGGCCATGGCCTGCTCCCGATCGATGATGTCCTTGTCCCGCCACTTGGCTGCGCGCTGCTCGTGCACACGGCGATCGGGAAGGGAGAGAGCCAATTCCTCAGCTCGCGCACGCGCCAGGCCGGGGTCCAGGAGCATGGTGAAGTCGAGCGAGCCCGGTTCGGGCGACAGCACCTCGACATCCAGCGAGGCGATGCTGCCGGCCCCTGACTCGAGCAGCGTCTTCATCGAGTCGACGTTCTCACGCAGCAGTGCCTCGTCCATGCCCAGGTGGCCTATGACGAAGCCCACCTTGAGGAGCAGACCCGTGTTTTTCGCCGCGCGCATCGCTTGGACGTTGTGCTCGAACATGCGGTCGGCGCGGAAGGCGGACTTCACGTCCCGCATGGAGGCGAGCGGCTTCTTCATGGCGTGCAGAGAGGTGGCCGTTCCGGCGTCCAGGCCGACCATCAACTGCCGCACTCCAAGGGAGCGCAGCATGGCGGCGTGCCGCTCGTTGGACAGGCCGTCTGCCCTTGCGTAGCCGACCATGACCGGGCGGTCGTCCTCCGGCAGGGACCGCCACCAGGCGGGCGGGGCTTCCTCCATGTCCCGCAGAAGTCGGCCGAACGTCAACGGCAGTTCGTCTGCGGTCAAGTACAGGTAGTCGTAGCCGCCCTGGTGCGCGGCACGGATCACCTCCCATGCGGCTTCCGCGGAGGGCACGGCATTGCGCCACATGCCGCCGAATTGTATGGAGCAGAAGGAGCATGCATCATTTCGGGCGAACTTGATGCAACCTCGCCCGATTTCGACGGGCATCCCGCGGTGGACCTGCCGCCCGGTCTCTCGGGCGAAGGTGGGCACGATCCGCCTGTTGAAGTTCTCCTGGTACAGCGTGGAGTGCTTGAAGACCCGGTCGATCAGGGTGTAGTCGACCTGCGTGTACAGGGGCTCCGGCTGCTGGGGAGTGGTCACCACGTGAGGTCCGCCGTACCAGCTCAGTCCGGGCAGGGGCTGCGTGTCGATGTCCGCGCCGACACTGAGGGCGGTGATCAGGTTGACGAAGCTCCCTACAACTTCGTTGCCCACGAACGCGTAGTCGATCACCCCGCTCTGTGAGCTCACGCACTCGCGGGTGAGCGCCGTGACGTGATCATTTCCGAAGATCGTGACAATTCGGCTGTTCAGGCTCTTCGCTGCCGAGCAGAGGCCAAGGCCCGCCTCGTACGTCGCGGTCAGGGCGCTGATACATAACGCCAGGATGTCGGAAGCGTTGTCCTCGACGTACTTCAGGACATCCGGCCAGGGAACCACGGTGCCGTCGATGTAGATCGGTTCGACGCGGGGAACGTCACGCAGGGCCGAGACCAGCGTCAGGATGCCCAGGTTCGGAAAGTCGGACCAATCGGTGTGCTCCTCGGGGTTCGTGACCGTGCACGAGGAACCGTCGATCACGGTGTTCGAGTTCGGAGGGCTGACAACAAGAACTTGCATCTGAGCCTTTCGCCCGTGGTGGATCCGCAGGTTCTCGAACTTCCAGCAGACGCTCGTGGTAGACGGCGTCCGCTGCTCTGCGGGAGGTGGGGCCTCAGTGCTGGGCGGCGTATGCACTACCCATATGCCCTTGGATACAGGATGGGCAGCTGCGGGCGGCGTGGGACGGTTGGGAACACGCCGCACCGAATGGTGCCCTGACGTGCGGATATCTAGGTGTAACTGTGTCGTTACACCTAGAAATGAGGCCGAAAACAATTCGGTGGTAAAGAGTCGCCACTTCTCTGGCGAGACCTCGTGCTGCGACTTGTCGCGGTGCTCATGGCCTGCACCATCCTGGTCCGCCTCCTCGACGGCGCCCTGGGGCTCTCCTACCTTCACGGCCAAGGCCTCGGGAACGGCGGGCTGGAGCGCCCCCACGATCGGGGCTGCCGACTGGAACGGGCCCGCCCCGGGTCGGACAGCCGGTGCAGGCCCGAGACGGTCGCCGACTCCCGGTTCCACTTCGCTCCGCCCACCGTCTGCGGGTTCTGCGGAGCCCGCCGCCGCGAGTACTTGAAGTCATCCAGATCGCCGGCCCCGGCCTGCCGCCAGCCCTTGCCCCGTCGCCAACGGATGTATCCCTTCAAAGCGCGTTCAACCGCGACCTTCGTCAGCGGAACGCCGAGAAGCCGGCTGGTGTCATCGGCGAACCTCCACAGGCCGTCGTCCTGGATGCCCGTGTCGGCGATCAGAAGGGTGAGGTGGCTGTCAATCTCGCCGGCACCCAGACCGCGTCACGGCCTGTCGCGGCGGTGTGCCGCCCACTTCCGTTCGAAGTGCGGCACCTGCCTGGACCGCCTTACTCGGGATGGCCGTACGCAAGCGCGGGCGGACGACGGAGCTGACCCACGGCTCGGTCGACGGTATCTCGGCCACCATTCAGGTGGACTACGGCGGCAGCATCGGCCTGCACGCCTTGCGCGACCAGGTGAGCATCACGGCCGCCACGCCCCCTGACGCCGTCTTCTCCGACCACGGTTGACTCGGGTTCCGTCATCGTCGACGACCAAGGGTTGGTGGTGGCGCTACTCTTCGCCGGCGCAGGGTCGAACACGGTCGGCAATCCGATCGCCACCGTACTTCAGGAGCTGAACGTCTCCATGTGTACGGGCGGGCCCGAGGGCCACCACTAGCCACGTACGCAGTCTGCCACGGGTACGGATGCGTCATGGCCTCGGGCGATGCAGACTGTTCATGGAGTGCGAGGCTCAAGCCCCTCCTGACACACCGCTCACACCTCGCTGGACAGAGGCGGGCGACGAAAGGTCGAGTCAGTGGACGGCATACGAGAGCATCGTCGGGCAACCGCCTGGTTGCACAAGACTCGCACCGCCGGGACCAGCGGCTCCTCGCCTGGAATCACATGCCCCACCAGCCGCGCGGTCGTGGCCGCCCTGGGCGACGCGGACGTCGACGACCGGGAAGCACCGAGGCTATACCGCTTCGTGATGGGCGTCGACCAGCACGCCCGTCCTCTGGCCGCCCAAGAGCTGGCGGAGCTGGGGGATCCGATGGCGGAGTTGTTCTTCCGCAAGGGCACCTTCCCGTTGACGGTGCAGGATCTCCTCGCTGGGCTGCCCGAGCCGGCGACGAAAGCGAACCAGTCCGTGTATCTGATCGGTGAGGCCGGGCAGATCCCGCTCGGCTCCGCCCCCGAGCTGCCGCGTGCCATGCGGTTCGCTGTCGCTCGCGCCGCCACCGGCCAGGACGTGGACCTGCTGGTGAGCACGGGGGCGAACGAGGATCCGGCGGCGACGTTTCTGCAGGTTGCCGCCTGGGATGCGGCCGCGAAGGTCTTCAACTACTACATGCGGATCAGCCCCGTGTGGGTGTGGGCGGGCAACTCGTGGTCCGCTCTGGCCCCCGGCTCCCGCGGCCATGGCTGCTTCGACAGCCACATCAATGGCAGCGTCGTGATGAAGGAGCTGAAGGCGCCCTGGAGCAACTGGCAGTCCCAGGCGGCGGGGATTCGGCTGGCCCCGGACGACCCTTTCCGTGACGACCCGCTCTATCAGCAGGTCATCGGTGCCGAGAACCTGGAACTGACCGTCCGTGCGCTGATCAGCCGCTGGACCGCCGCCCGCCTGGCAGCCGTCACACAGGACGGCACCGTGGAGCATCCCGAGCAGCTGATGCGCCATCTGTTCACCACGACCGCCGTGAACCTGGCGAGCACGGCGACCCAGAGTTCGACGATCACCCCCTCCAGCGGTGACCTGCTGCTGCCCCCGAGCTTCTGGCTGAACAGCGATGCGCTCCTGAGTGATCTCGAACTGCCCGTCACGGCCGCCCTTCCTCCCATGGCCCCGGCCGCCCACTACGTTGAGAGCCTTGCAACCTTCGGCTTCTCCCTGGAGGAGAAGAGCAGCGGCTTCTCCCAGCCGGGCGACACCTTCTTCGCTTTCGTCGTACCGGAGCCGGCCTGCGAGGACAACGACGTGGTACGGCAGATGGTGGAACAGGGCCTGATCACGGCCAAGTTCGCCGCCTGCGCGTTCATGGTCGATTTCACCAACCCGGTCTTCAGCCCGGACCGGGAGCAGTTGATGAACCATGTCCCCACCACGCCGACCGCCGTGACCGAGCTCCAGGAACACATCGCACAGGCGATCCTGGAAGCCGCCACGAGTCTGCCGCCCAGCAGCCCTGAACGCCGTTTCGCCGCCGACTGGGTCCTCGCCGACGACACCTGGCCCAAGGCCTTCGCCCAGCGGATCGACGACTATCTCGGTCACATCGGCCAACGAATCCGGGAGTCTGCCGGCTTTGACGACTACGTCCGGCTGGCAGAGTCCCGCCGCCGCGCCTTCAAGGTGATGCGGCTCAACGAGTTCGAGCTGACGCTGCCGACGACCAACATCCCCGCGAGCGCCCCGCGGCTCAGGATGAACGGCGACGGCACGGTCGCGTCCACCTCCTGACAGCCGCCATCCGCGGCTCATCCGCCCCCGGCCACCTTTCAGCGAAGGAGTGCCCCATGAGCCTACTCGCCTCCTACGGCCCGCCCGGACACCTCGACGATCTCGACGCGACCGGCCTGAAGGCCTGGAACATGTTCATCAGCGACCGGGTCGAGAACTCGATCACGGGCCCCCATCCCCATGAGGTGCTCAACGACAGCCCTCGCAGCCAGTTCTACAACCTCACCAAGACCGACACAGCGGCCGACGCCCAGGAGGCCACCGTCACCTGGACGGCCTTCCCCCGTCTGGTCAAGATCCAGTCTCTCGCCGACGCCCAGCGGTGGAAGCGGGGCGACGCCAGCCGGGACGTCCAGGACGAGTACTGCGAGTGGAGCGTCACCCGCAATGCCGCGGGGAAGATCACCAAGGTCATGTTCACCTGCGAGGGCCCCGAGTACTGGCATCTGCTCGCCCAGTCGAACCCCGCCAAGGTTCTTGAGCTCTACCAGAGGCATATCAACCCGAACGTCCAGCACAGCGACCTCTTCGGAGCCACCGGCACCTACAACCCCCGTAACCGATGGAACGACTCCACGACGGACGGCGCCATGCATCTGATCCAGTCCAACAACACCCTGGGCGCCGAGATCGAACTCGCTGCCGCAGCGACCATCGTGCGGGTCATCAACGGCAACGAGCTGACCACCGAGCAGGAACTCATCCACTGCAGCAAGTACGGCGAGCCCGAGCGCAACAGCGACCCGCACATCGGCGGAGCCGTGAACGACCTCGCCCGACAGAAGGCGGACGTCTCCCTCGCCGACCCGGTCGGTCTCTACTTCGACAAACTGGCCACGGACGGCTGGGCCACCCCGGACGGCTCCGATCCCAAGGACTACTGGATCAGGCAGCGCGGCGACGAGACCCACCCTGTGCGGTTCGTCTACGAGGTACCCCAGGACAAGGGCTTCACTGTTGGTGACATCAAGATCAACGGGAAGCGCATCGAGTTCGGCGCGCAGATCGCTGACTTCATCACTATCCGACTGACAGGTGTGGCCTGCCGATTCGGACAGAGCACCACGCAGCCCAAGACCGCCTGCGTGCAGATGGCCCCCGCGCCCGTTGAGCCGGCAGCGGTCGCACAAAACCTCAGCGCGGCATCGGTCCCCGGCTACCGGGCCGCTCCACTCGCTACTTCCTGGACCCGCCGCCGCTGAGCCGCCGGGCCACCGACCTCCGCCGACCCTGGGAGAAGCCGACGGAGCCGAACAAACTGACACCCGCCCGCGTCCGCGCGGGGTTCAGAAACCTGCACACGCAGACCGGGTCTCCGGCCGGTGCACCGAAACCGTCACGTCCCGGGCCAGGCAGGCGGCCGGGCTCGAAGAACCGCCGCCCGGCCACCCATCATGACGTGGGCATGGTGATCCTGGTCGCCCAGTGTGCCGCCTGGTTCGTCATGGTCCGTTCGTGCCGGCAGCTCAACGCGGCCACGTTCGAGGTCTTCGGCGCCTTCGAGCATAGGTTGCCGGCGTAGGCCGACTCCAGGGCGGAGTGGGCGGCCCTTGGCGCGGGGCGCGACTGGAGCCGGTACGTGCCGTTGACCCACGTCGAGCAGTGGGTGCCGGTCATTTTCACTGTCGCCTACGTCGTCGCGTTCTGCGCTCTGGTGGTCTGACGTTCAGCCCGACCACTGTGCTGCCCAGCAGGGGCTGCTGCGGCAGCGGGGAGGGGACGGGCAGCGGGGGAGGGGTGGTGACGACCGGTGCCGGCGGAGGGATCGTGACCGGGGAAGCCTGCCGCTGCGGCAGAGCCGCCCACGCGCCCACTACCGCGTCGATGCGTTCGCGCACCAGCCTGCGCATGGTCCAGACGTGACGAATCCGCGGGACCGTGACGACGAACCAGTGCAGGCTCGGCTGCCACTGCTGGTCGAAGGTGACGAAGGCCCTGAGCGGCGACTGCCACTCACGCTTCGAGGCCGGGGGCCGCGCGGGACAGTCGGGCAGCCGTGGTAGCGGAGCCCACGTGCTGCCCGGCTCCTCGGATTTCCGGACGGCGTACTTCTCCACGACGGCCGTACGGAAGGCGTCGTACTCCTCGGGTCCGCAGCAGACCATGAGCACCAGCCGTTCCGGAGGCATCGTGCGCAGTGCCTCGGTGAACTCCCACACCGTTCCCGGGCCCGGCGCCACGGACATGAGGACGGAGTGAGCCCCCTGGATCAGCTCGCTCACGGTCCTCTCCCAGCCGTCGAGCGGCAGGTAGCCCCGCTGTGCGCCGAGCAGAGGCAGTTCTTCGCCGGGTTCCCCCACCGCGACGACCCTGCCGTGCCGGGTGAACTGGCGGACGAGGAAGTCCTCCATGGTGAGTCCGGGAAGCTCATACGGGGAGCGCGTCCACCATCCTGGAGCCTCGGGAGGGGGCAGCGACATCCGGGTGTCGAGAGCGAACGGCCGTAGATACAGGATGTAGCGCTCGCCCCGTAACTCCTCGAAGGCGGTGATGACGCGGATGCGGTGCCGTCTGCCCCGGACCACCACCCTGCGACTGGCGCGGAAGACGAGCCATCCGCCCTCCAGGATGCCCAGCATGATCAGCAGGCGCAGGACCCAGGGGATGTGGCTGACCGGCGGTCCGGGCGCGATGACGAAGTGCTTCAACAGCAGGGACCCGCATCCGGTGGCCAGGGCGTACCCCAGGAATCGCAGGGTGCGGCCTGTCACGGTCAACGTGTTCCCGGAGGCACGCCGTTGGTGGGGAAGGATCGGGGTCGTCCTCGGTTGCTGTTCTCGCTCAGCACTCATGTTGCCTCCGGCCTCCGACGCCGTCGTGGACGATCGCAGCACTGCTCCTGCCCATGCTGGCCCGCGCGCGGAAGGAGCGTGCCCGATTCGGCGCAACGCGACGCCGGCAGCCCTGTTCCGGCGTCTTCGCCGACGCCGTTGAGCGGTCTGCCGGCCGTCTCCGGCACCAGCGGTCCGCCGCGCGGAGCCGCGTACCGCAGCCCGGCCTGGGGCAGCGACCCAACACCAAGGCCGCGACCAATCCCCATGCCCGATGCGCCCCGGCTCGCCGAAGAGGCCGGAGGAACCTGGCGTCACAATGCGCCCGGTGACCACACTCGCTGATCACAAGCCCACCAGCCGCCGCTTGACCCGACCGCTGGTGGCAGGGCTGAACGATGACCGGCATGGACAGCAGCACCGCACCCCAGGTCAGCAGGATCGTCGCCGTCACCGGGGCCGGCACCGGGATCGGCCGGCGGGCAGACTGCCGCACCGGGCGGCGCCTCCAAGCACGGTGATCAGCATGGTCGTGGCATCCATCGAGCCATCACGCCACGCACCTCGTGGCCGACAACCAGCGGCCGAGCCCGTGCCGCGTCCCTGCAAGGAGGCCCACCGGGCACGACGAGCCCGGCATCGGCCCGCCTGCGGGCAAGACTTACGCGGTCGGTCGCAGACTGTCGGCGGTCTTCCGGCCGGTCAGCGAGGAGAAGAGGTGAATGATCTACGGCAGTCACCGCGCCGAAGGCACGCCAGCCCTGGGTGCGCTGCCCGGCCAGGAGGGACCGTACGGCCACTGGCCCGAGCCGGGTGAGACGGACGACGCCGATGCTGAGGATGGCCTCGGCGAGCCGGCGGCCGCCGTGGTGCCGTCGCCCAGCAGGCATGGGCGAGAGGTGGCAGGGCATCCGGGGGAGGAGCCGGGGTTGCCGCCCCTCGACGTCATGGCCCTAGGAGGTGCGAAAAGGTGAAGGGCTTCCGCAGCTTCATCCTGCGCGGCAATGTGGTCGACCTGGCGGTCGGCATCGTCATCGGAGCGGCGTTCACCGCAGTCGTCAACGGCTTCGTCAGCGCCTTTTTGACCCCGCTCGTGGGGCTGGCCACCGGTGCCACCGGCGACATGGCCCACAAGACCTTCACCGTAGGCGCCACCAAGTTCCCTTACGGAGCTTTCATCAACGCGGCGATCAGCTTCCTCCTCATCGCCAGCGCCCTGTACTTCCTCGTCGTACTCCCGATCAACAAGCTGCACGAGCGCCTCGCTCCCCACCACGACGTCCAGGCCCCCAAGCGGGACTGCCCCGAGTGCCTCAGCCCCGTCCCGGCCCAGGCCCGACGCTGCGCCTCCTGCACCGTCCCCCTGCCCGCGGTACCCGCCCAGGCCGGGGAGACAACTCAGCGGGCCGGGTGACCGGACCCCTGATCGATCGGTGACAGCCGGACAACTTCGGTTCTCAACGCTTGGCCGGGTTGCCCCTGCAGCCGCGGCGCCGGCGTTCGGCATCCCCGCCCCCTGGGCTGCGGGCCTGCCGGAGACGGGCCGGGCGTATAGGCACTTCTCGGAGCGGATCACCGCCGCGACTGGGAGGCCCGCGAGCGGCAGCCCCGTCGTGACCTCGCTGTACTCAAGCCGGAGACGACCTGCTGGCCCCACCCGCGCCCTGCCCCTGCCGAGCAGGCGTCCCCGGTTCAGCTGACCGTGGCCGGCACTTCTGCTCGCGCGCGGGTGCCGGCGAGGCGGTAGGAGTCGGTGCCGGTCTCGATGATGGTGCCGTTGAAGGCGAGCCGGTCGACGATGGCCGCGCAGAGGCTTAGCCCCTCGACCCCGCCCTTCTCGTGGGCGCCGTCGATGCCCGGGCGGCAGGAGAAACTCTCGATGCCAAAGTGCGAACGAAAGGCGATGGGTGCAGCTCGGATGGAGTGATCGTTCGGGCGGGTTTCGTCAGGTCGTGGCTGAGTGCCATAGCCAGCGGAGCGCATCGGGGAGTAGTACTCCGCCGTGGTTGGGGCTGTGGCCACCGTCGCCGAGGACGAGACGGAAGTCGTAGCCTGCTTCCGCGAGAGCGGCTGCCACACGCAGATTGTTGGCGAGCCAGTTCCTTTCCGGCCCGTTCCAGTTGAGGTCGCGGTGGCCTGCTTGCATGAAGATGCGCAGCGGTTTGCGGGGGGCGTTGGGGATCAGGTCAGGGTAGGGGTTTCCGTTCGGCATCTGCGTGAAGCTGGAGAGGTAGCAGATGACTCGCCGGAACTTGTCCGGGCGCATCCACGCAGCCGTGAAGGCACAGTTGCCGCCGCTGCTGCCGCCGCAGATGCCCCATTGGTCGGCGTCCTCGGCGATCGAGTAGCGCCGTGTGACCTGGGGGATGATCTCAGTCAGGAGGAAGGTGACGTAGCGGTCGTTGAACGCGTCGTACTCGGTGTTGCGGTTCTTCGATTGTTCGGCGTTCTTGAGGACGCCGGGATCGACGAAGACACCGATCGTGACCGGGATTTCACCGCGATGGATGAGGTTGTCCAACACGATGGCACCGCGGACCTGCCCGTCCGGGTCCAGGTACCACCATCCGTCCTGGAACACCATCAGTGACGCGGGTTCGGAGGGGTCGTATTGCGCGGGCACATGAACCCAGTACCGTCTCGTGGTGCCGGGGTAGATCGTGCTCTCGCACCAGTGGAACTCCAAGGTCGAGCCGGCGGGGACGCCCGGCTGTAGATCCGAATCGGGCCCGTAGGCGTAGCGAACGTCTTGCTGGTCGATGGGGAGCGGACGAAAGGGCAGCTCGATGGTCACGTCCGCACCCTAGAGATGCTGTCCGGTCGCCTCAAAGGGATTGTGTCCGGTTTGCTCGGATCGACAGCCGCGATCAAGAGGTGAGGGCGTAAGTTCGCTGGTCGGCGGTGGGGTAGAGGCGTCCGGGCTCCGGGAAGACCCCAGCGGGCGCCGACTCGGCGGCGACCCGGGCGGCGTGGCCTGCCAGGATCGCTGTCAGACAGTCGGCTGCCCAGGACTCGGCCTCGGTGGTGCCGGGTTTCCACGGTCGCCATCTGCTCCCGGTTCGGCTTCTCGCCCGGCGCGAGCCGAGCGCGGTGGCCAACAACAGCTTTCTCGGCGGCCCGGCGGGTGGCCTCCCACAGGGCCGCCGGGCGCATGACCACGCCCTTGCCGTCCACCTGGACCACCAGTGGCATCTCGCGGCCGCACGGGACCGGGATCGTGGTCGGGTAGAAGCCGTCGACGTCGACCGCGGCGGCGACCACGAGCTCTTCGAGTCTGCGCTTGCCGAGCACGTTCCCGCAGCGGCGAGTCACTGCAGCGTGGGCCTGGTCGAACGAACCGCGGACGGCTTCGGTCACCGCGAGCCGTCGTCATCCCGTCGAGTGCCGGCCCGCCGGCAGCGACAGCACAGCGTCGGCAGGGTGGACGTTGCTCACGCCCTGGCCCGGTGGGCGACCCGGGTGACGCGGTGCCCAACCGGCACCCGAACGCAGCCGGCCCCGCCACCGTGCCTGCGCCACGGCGGCCTCCCGGTCGGTGCCGATCTGCGGATCGTCAACGGTGAACCCGCCGCTGGCCTTGATGGCGCGGCCGACGGCCTCTTCGTTGCCGTAGACGGCGGTGTCCAGCAGGCGGTAGCCGGCGGCCAGGGCCTCGGAGACGGTGCACTCGGTGCCCTCGGCGGGGAGCTGGTACACGCCGAAACCGAGGAGCGGCATCTCGACGCCGTTGTTGAGGGTGACGGTCTGCATGAGCGGGATGTCCTTCGCCGGAGCGCGGAGGCGGGCGGTCAGGGGCGGATGAGGGCCTTGAGGACCTGGCGGTCGGCCATGGCCCGGTAGGCGTCCGGTGTCCGGTCGAGGGTGAATTCCTGGTCGAAGACGCGGCCGGGGGTGATGGTGCCGCGCAGGACGTCGGGCAGCAGTTCCGGGATGTAGGCGCGGGCGGGGCTGGCGCCGCCGGTCTGAGTGATGTTGCGCATGAACTCGGCCGGACCGATCGGTCCCTGCTCGTACTGGGGGACGCCCAGGCGGCTGATGGTGCCCCCGTCCAGGACCGCCCCGAGTGCGGTGTCGAGGGCCTGGCGGGTGCCCACGGCCTCGATGACCTTGTCCACGCCGCCGGTCAGCTCGCGGATGCGGGCGATGCCCTCCTCGCCGCGCTCGGCGACCACGTCCGTGGCACCGAACTCACGGCCCAGGCCGGTGCGGGCCTCGTGGCGGCCGGCGAGCACGATCCGCTCGGCCCCCAGCCGCTTGGCCGCGATCACTGCGCACAGGCCGACCGCGCCGTCCCCGACCACCAGCACCGCATCTCCGCGGCCGACGCCGGCGGTGACGGCGCCGTGGTGGCCGGTGGTCATCACATCGCAGAGGGCGAGCAGCGACGGCAGCAGCGCGGAGTCGGCGGCCACCGGCAGCTTCACCAGGGTGCCGTCCGCGTACGGGACGCGAACGGCTTCGCCCTGCCCGCCGTCGACGCCGTCGAAGCCGTACCGGCCGCCGTTGCGGCAGGAGATGTGCAGGCCCTTGGCGCAGTAGTCGCAGGTGTTGTCGCTGTAGGTGAACGGGGCGACGACCAGATCACCGGTCTTCAGGCCGGTCACGTCCGCGCCGGTGTCCTCCACGATGCCGAGGAACTCGTGCCCCATGGGGCGCCCGGTGCCGGTGGCGGGCATCGAGGCGTAAGGCCACAGGTCGCTGCCGCACACACAGGACGCGACGACGCGCACCACGGCGTCGGTGGGCTGGAGGATCTTCGGGTCGGGCCGGTCCTCGACGCGGACGTCGCCGGCTCGGTACATCACTGCTGCACGCATGAAAGGTGTTACTCCAAATGATAGGCGGGGGGCACCACGCGAAGCGCGGCGTGCCGGGGTTGGGGTCAGCGTTCGAGCATCTGCGCCTGGGCCTCGGTGTGGGTGTCGCCGGCGGCGGGCGGCAGGCTGGAGAGCTTGCCGAGCTGCTCGGCGGTCAGCGTGACGGCATCGGCGGCGGCGGTCTCATCGATCGGCGTGTTCGGGTCCACCCGGTGCTGGTAGTGCAGGTCGATGTGGTCCGTGCCCAGGCGCTTGAGGGAGCCCTCGATGGCGGTGCGGATGTCGGCCGGGCTGGAGTCCAGGTTCCAGGAGCCGTCGCCGCCGTGCGAGACCAGGCCGAACTTGGTGGCCAGCACCACCTTGTCCCAGCGGCCCTGGAGCGTCCGCCCGAGCAACTCCTCGTTGGTGTAGGGGCCGTAGATCTCGGTGGTGTCGATGAGCGTGACGCCCAGCCTCAAGGGCTCGGTGCACGGTCCTGACCGACTCCGCGTCGTCGGTGCCTGAGCCGGTGTAGCCGTGGGACATGCCCATCGCGCCCAGCCCGATCCGGGAAACCTCCAGGTCACGCAGTTTGATGTAGCGCATCTCGCCCTCTTCCGATCATGGTGTTGCCTGGTCTCTCACTGGCGTCCGGCCCGGCAGGCCGAGCCGGTTGAAGTCCGGGCGGCGCGAGGGGCCGGCGTCTTCCTCATTCACCTTCGCCCGGATGGCTCGGGGGTGGCAGGGCGGGCTCTTCGGGGGTAATGGCAGGGCCTCCCTTCCGCCCGCGTAGTGGGTGCCCGGCGGGTGAGACTGGAGTCATGACTTCGACGAGTGCGCACAGCGAGGGCGCCGAGCTTGGCCGCTTCCTGCGTGCCCGCCGCACCCAGACCAGTCCCGAGCACGTCGGCCTCACCGTCGGCGCCGGTATCCGCCGTACCCCGGGGCTCCGCCGTGAGGAGCTGGCCACCCTCGCCGGGATCAGCATCGACTACTACGTGCGCCTGGAACGCGGCAAGGAGACCCGCCCCAGCCCCGCCGTCCTCGACTCCCTCGCCCGTGCTCTGCACATGGACGACCAGGAGCATCAGCACCTGCGTGAGCTCGCCGCGCGTGCCGCCCGCTACGCGCCCGAGCCACCGCCGGCCCCGAGCCGCACCGTGCGCCCCCACCTGAAGCTGCTGCTGGAGTCGCTGCGACCGAACCCGGCCTACGTCATCAGCCGCAGCATGGACATGCTCGGCTGGAATCCCGGCGGCCTCGCCCTGTACGCGGGCCTGGCGGACTGGCCGGTCAAGAACCGCAACCTCGCCCGCTACCTCTTCCTCCACCCCGCGGCTCGCGACCTTTTCACTGACTGGGACCGGCAGATCACCGGCTGCGTCGCCCGCCTGCGCGCCGTCGCCGGCACCGCCCCCGACGCCCCCGACCTGACCAACCTGGTCGGCGAGCTCCTCCTCAAGAGCCCCGACTTCGCCCGGCTGTGGGAACGCTACGAAGTGACCGGACGCAAGCCTGCTCACAAGACGTTCCGGCACCCCCAGGTAGGAACGCTCACGCTCACCTCGCAGTCCCTGCACGTGGAAGGCACCCCTGGCCAGCGCATCGGCGTCTATACCGCCGAGCCCGGTAGCCCCGACCACGATGCGCTGCTTCTGCTCGACATGACCGCGCCGCCTGCCGCCAGCCCCACGCAGCGGCACGCAGCGCGTCGACAGGGCTAACGGGCCTGGGGGAAATTGCGCTTCGGGCGTGCTGGGCTGGTGGGTGATCAGCAGGCGGTGTCGCGGACGAGGACGAGTCCGGTGCTCGTCGGCGGCGGGCGGCCCGCTGCGCGGATCGGTCGGAGACGAGTGAGGCGATCGCGAGCTGGGTCTCGGCGTGGGTGGCGCGGCGTCCGTGTGGCCGTCTCCATGTCCGCCAAGGCCGTAAACCGGTGGACAGCTCTCCGGCTCTGGGTGAGCATCACCGCGATGAACAACGAACCTCTCTCCGCGCCCAAACGCGTCCGTTTCGTCGAGCTCAGCGCAAAGGCACTGCGGGCGCTTGCCGACGGTGACCTCGCTGGCGGCAGCGCCGAGGCCGGGGTCGCCCTTGACGAACACTTCGTCGGTGAGCGAGCCCGCTGGATCTTCGGCTACCGCGCCGACCAGCTCGCCAAGGACCCCTCTGCCGCGCCCTGGATCACGCGTGCCGCGGTGTCCGAGCCGGACGGGGTCGTCGTTGGCGACGCCGGGTTCCACGGGCCGCCGGATGAGGCCGGCATGGTCGAGGTTGGCTATACCGTCGTGCCCGGGTACCGCCGCCAGGGCTATGCCCGCGCCATGCTGAGGGCGTTGCTCGTCAGGGCCGCGGCCGACCCCGACGTCAGGACCGTGCGCGCCAGGATCGGATCCGACAACGCCGCCTCCCTGGCGTGCATCGAGGGCTTCGGCTTCACGCGCATCGGCGAGCAGGGGGACGAGCGCGAGGGACTCACGATCGTCTTCGAGGTCCCGGCAGACGCCATTCAGGCCGGGTAGCTGTACGGTCTCGGCGGACATGGTGATCGTCCCGGTCGGGCCGTGACATGAGAAGGGCCATACGGGTTGGGTGAGTTGTGAAACTGACCTGGGCCGTACGGCCTGTTCCCATCCTGCCCCGTCCCGCGTCTGACGCGCACATTCCGGCGAGTTGTTCGCCGAACTGGCCACGGCAGGGGAGGCTGCGCGGCAGTCCGCGCTCCGCGAGGCCCGGGGCGGAGAGCGTCGGAGTGCGGAGGGTGCCGGCAGAAAGCCCAAGCTGGTCTTCCTCGATCGGCTGCTGGTCACCCTGGTCCATCTGCGCCATCAGTTGCCGCATGTGGTGCTCGCCGAGCTCTTCGAGGTGGATCGCTCCACCGTCTCCGCGGCCATCCGCCAGGTCCGCCCGCTGCTGGCAGCCCGTGGTTTCGCTGTGCCCGACCGGCCCCGCCTGCGGCTGAAGACGCTGGAGGACGTCTTCGCCTATGCCGAGGCGGAGGGCGTTGTGCTGCGGCTCGACGGGGCCGAGACCCAGGTCCGCCGACCGCAGGCCGACCGTCCTGGGCGCCGGGCGTTCGTCTCCGGCAAACGCAAGCAGAACACCATCAAGACCACCATGTTCAGCGACGGCCAGGGCCGCCCGCTGCTGTCCGGCTTGGTCCGCCCGGACCGGATGCACGACCAGACCGCCGTGCGGACCGAGGGCATTGCCGAGCAGTTCCGCACCCGTCCCGGCGTGGAGGCGAAGGTCGATTCCGGCTACCCCGGGCTGGCCAAAGAGTTCCCCGGGCAGGTCAGCGCCCCACCGAAGAAGCCCAAGGACGAGGCGTGCGACGGTGACGAGCATGCCTGGCGCGAGACACGGCGACGGCAGTCCTCGGCAAGGATCTGGGTGGAGCACACCAACGCCGAACTCCGCCACTGGGCACCCCTGCGCCGTTTCACCGGACGCCGCGATACCTACGCCGAGACCCATCTCGCGATCGCCTCACTCATCTCCGACCGATCCGCGCAGCGGGCCACCCACCGCCGGACGGGCACCGAACTCGTCCTCGGCCGCGACACCGTCCGCTGGTCACCCACCAGCCGAACCGCCAGGCCGGCACGCCCGAAGCGAATTTCTCCCCAGACCGCAAGGGGGAGTTGCAGAAGCTGAGCAAGGCGGAGCTGTACCAGCGGGTGACCGGCAGTGCCTTCCTGGCGGGTGGAAGAGGAGCCGTGAGGAACTCATCGATGCACTCGCCGGCAGCGGGCGCCGCCGGAAGAAGGCCGCCGCCTGACGGCTGCGGCGGCCGTCCCACGACCGTCCCGCCCACGCCCTGGAGAGCTACCTGCGTCGGCGCTGACAACACGGGGCCGGGTGGAGCATGTCGCGATTGGCTTTCGGTTGCGGAGCAGGCGGTGCTCGCGGATGTGCTGAGCGGCGGTTTCACTCGCGCCGCCGCCCGGCTGCATCTGGCTCAGCCCGGCCTGAGCGCCCAGATCCGCCAGCTGGAGAAGGAGTTGGGGCAGCCCCTGCTCGACCGCTCAGGCCGGTCGGTGACGCCGACCGAGGTGGGCCGGGCGGTCCTGCCGTACGCCCGCGCCGCACTGGCGGCGGCGGAGTCGGTGCGGCAGACGGTCGATGCGTACACCGGACTGCTGCGCGGCCGGGTCAGGCTCGGGCTGGTCTCCGGCGCTACCAACCACGCCTTCGACATCGCCGCTTTACTCGCGGACTTCCACGACGCCCATCCCTCGGTGGAGGTGGCTCTCACCGAGGACGCCACGGATCGGATGCAGGCCGCTCTCCTCGCCGGCGAGCTCGATATCGCCGTCCTTGGAACGGCGGAGGAGGCGCCCCCGCCCGGATTGGCCTTTCAGACGGTGATCGATGTCCCGCTGGTTGCCGCTGTCGCGCCCGGTGATCCGGTTCTCGATCGCCTCGACGGTACGAGTGTCCCGCTTGTCGATCTGCGGGATCGGCCGCTGATCTGCCTGCCGCGCGGCACCGGGGTGCGCGCGGCGCTCGAACACGGCTGCGCGCATTCAGGATTCCGGCCACGGATTGCCTTCGAGGCGGCGGCCCCACACGTACTCTCGCGCCTGGCCGCGCGGGGCCTGGGCATTGCCGTGCTACCTGCCGGTGAGGACGATTCCCTCCTTGACGGGCGGCTTCGCACCCTGCGGATCGTCCAGCCCGAGATGCGTGCCCGCATCGCGCTCGCCTGGCAGGCCAATGATCCTTCGAGTCCCGCAGCCCGGGTTCTCCTCGAGCGCCTACGCGATGCCCTCCCCAAGCCGCCCGCTTCCTAGAACGCCTCTGCCCGCAGATCGCCCGCGAGGAAGAACAACGCCGCGCCCGGGCCGCGTTTGTGCGGCGCTGGGGCGCGGCGGAGGGGTGAACCCTGCGGCGGCTGAGGGGAGTTGTCAGCAGCCTGCCGGATCGTTGTCGAAGAGGCTGGCTTTGGCGCTCAGAGGACGTCACTGCCTCTCAGTGCCGGTTGGTGAGGTAGTCGCCGGCATTGACAGCCTGGTGCGCGAAGGCTGGGATGTGACGAGGTGTGGCGCTCATCACGGATCTACCGCTGGATGGGACCGGCCGGTGCATGGTGGCTCAACGGGGGTGTGATGGAGGAGTTGCTAGCCACTGATCCAACGGTGGTCGGCGGCCGGTATCGGCTGCTCGGGCGACTGGGCAGCGGTGGGATGGGCGTCGTATACCTCGGGCGATCGCCGGGCGGGCGGCTGGTAGCCGTGAAGTGTGTGCACCGGGAGCTCGCCGCCGACCCGGAGTTCCGCCGTCGCTTCGCCCACGAGCTGGAAGCCGTGAGGCAGGTCGGCGGGTTCCATACGGCACAGGTCGTCGACGCTGCCCCGGAAGGTGACCCGCCATGGCTGGTCACCGCCTACATTCCGGGATCGTCCCTGGCCGAGGCGGTCGCCACCCACGGCCCACTGCCGGAGCCGGCGTTACGGGTGCTCGGCGCAGGACTGGCCGAGGCGCTGGACGCCATCCATGCCGTCGGGCTGGTCCACCGAGACCTCAAGCCGGCGAACGTACTGCTCGCCGACGACGGGCCGCGCGTCATCGACTTCGGTATCGCCCGCGCGCTGGACGGGACGGCGATCACGCGGACGCAGGTCGTCATCGGCACACCTGGCTATATGGCGCCGGAACAGATCGCGGGCGGCGCGATCAGCCCGGCCTGTGACGTGTTCAGCCTCGGCCACGTCCTCTGCCACGCTGCCGGGTGCGCGCCGTTCGGTCACGGCGAAGCGCAGGTGATGCTCTACCGGGTCATGCACACCGAGCCCGACCTGAGCGCCGTCCCGGAGCCCCTGCGGCCGACGATCGCCGCCTGCCTCGCACGGAACCCCGCAGACCGGCCCACACCCGCTCAGCTGTTGGAGCGGTTCGCATCGCCCGCCCACGACGAACCCGGCAAGGCGTGGCTGCCTGCGCAGCTACGGACGGTGCCGGCTCCGGTGCCGACGGGGGTTGCGGGGGATGTTCGGTCGGTTGATCCGGACCCGATCAGCCGTGCATCGCCGCCGGCCGGGCGCCCCGACAACCGGACCCTGACCGCGATCACCGAGCCCCGGGATACTCTCGGCTCACAGGCGCCCGGGGGCCGGAAGCGTTGGCCTTACTGGCTCTTGGTGCCGCTCGCCCTCGTGCTCATCGCCGCTGCCATCTGCGTCTCCCTGTTCGTGCTGGACGGCGACGGCTCCCGGCCACCGAACTGCTTCCCGTCCAGCGCCAGCGGGGACGGCTCTCGGCACGAGGTGACCAGTCTTCCGATGGGGACGCCGCACCCGCCCGAACCCGTCGGGCCCGCCGACCGGACGACCATCGAGCTCGGCCAGTCGGTCACGCTCAGCTGGGATCACGCCGGCGCCGTGTCACAGGTCGCCGCCATGCTCGGCGACGCCCCCCGGTTTTCCGCCTGGCTGACCACCACATCCTGCACTTTCACGCCCAACGCTGCCGGCGTCTACCACTGGGAGGTGAGCAGCGCGAACGCAGCCGAAGGACAGGCGGGCAGCGCATGGTCGCAGGATCGGTACCTGTTCGTCAGGCCGAAGGGCTCCTCGACACCCAATCCGGTGCGCGACGCTCCGGACGTCCCCCGTCCGGTGGCCCCGGCGGACCAGACGGTGGTCAAGGCTGGCCAGCCGATCACCCTGAGATGGATGGCGAGCGGCGGCAATTCGTACGTCTCTGTGCTGCTGCCCGGCGGGAAGTGGCAGACCATGCCCTGGCAGAAGACGTCGACCTACACATACACCCCGCCCTCGCCCGGGATCTACGTCTGGACGGTGCACACTGCGGACAACGTCGCCTGCGTCGTCGGCACCTGCATCAGCGGGGGGAGTGCGCAGCGGTACCTGATCGTGGAATGAGGTTCGCACTCGCAGGTCGTTGTCCCCGGAAGTCCTCTCAAGACCTGGGTTCGACCCTCCGTGCGCCGTCCACGAGACCAGGGGCTCCGGCGGCGGCTTCCGCCTCCCAGACGGCGCCCTGGTCAACCAGGCTTCCGTCGGCATGGCTGTGGAAAGAACCAACACCCCGCTACGCGACGCCCTTCAGCGTGCCGACGTCGGTCGGTCGGGGCGGTCGGTGAAAGTGCCATCGCATGGTGATCAACGGAATTCTGTGCGACGTACGGACCGGTATCCCGTGGCGTGACTTGCCGTCGCGGTTCGGGAAGTGACAGATCGTGTACCCCGTAAGCCGCTGGGCGGCGGATAGGACAGGGGAGGAGCTTCTGCGTGTGGTCCAGCGTGACGCGACGCCGAGGCTTGAGTGACCCGAGGCCGCCCGAACAACGGGGGCCTCGGCTCACCCTCGGACCGGGTGGACGGTGGCTGTCTACTCTTGTGTGCTGGACACCGCCGGGATTCGGTGGCGCATGGGGAGAAGGAAGGCAGTCCGGTGGAAGACCGGGGCGTCGCCGATCCCTGGGAACGGCGTAGACGGCAGGGCGCCAGGCGTGCCACCCCCGGACTGGCACCGCACACACCACCTGCTGCGCATCTACCTCGCCACCGGCGCCGACCCGGCCACCCTCACCCGCGACACCCAGCTCGCCGGCGTGAAGATCGGCTCCTGGCTGCACCGCCAGCTGGCCGCCTGGCCCGCCCTCACCCCCGGCCAGCAGCAGCTGATGACCGCCCTCGACCTCACCCCCGACACCAACCCGCTCACCCCCGCCCGCCGAGCCCGCTGCACCTTCGCCGAGACCGTCCAGCTCCTGGAACTCTTCCTGCATCGCGAAGGCCGCGCCCCCGCCGCCCGCGAGACGATCCGCGTCGACGGCGACACCGTCAAGATCGGCGCCTGGCTCGCCAAGACCGGCCACCGGCACCGCTCAGGCCAGCTCCCCGACGACCATGCCCGCCTGCTCGCCACCCTCTTCGACGGCGACTGGACGTTCGACGACGCCGTTCCCGCCGTCCTGGCCTGAATGCTGTGCCCCGGCAAAGGGGGAATGATCGCCGGGCCCGTATGCTGCGCTAGCCCGGCGAACCGCCTGCTGAAAGGAATTCTCCACCGTGTTCTCGCAGACTCCCGTCTACGACCGCCTCGTCGCCGAGCGCGGCGACATCCCCGTCCAGGTCCGAGGGGAAGCCGACCGGATACAGCGCGACTTGGCACAGGTCCTGTTCCTGGCGTCCACCTCCCAGCGGAGCACCCCGCAGAACGTCTTCGAGCCGAAGCAGCTTCCCAGCGCCCTGTAAACCGGCGACCGTTGCCACCGGAGAGCAGCACACAGGCATGCGGCCGTCCCCCTCCCGCCTGGCCGCCCGGCGCTGTGCGGTCAGGCAGGTCCGGCTGGTCACCCAGCCCTCCCCGACTCCGTGATGTGCTGCTCCTACCGGGTCGCTGTGCCCGTCCTGAAGGGGCTCGGCGGCGGTGGCGTGTACCCGCGGCGTGGCCCGCGCATCAGGACTACCGGCCGCATGACACTGGTCAGTAGCGGATGTTCCAGCCCAGCGCCTCGGCGACGACCTGGAGACCGACCTCCAGGGTGAAGCAGACCCCCAGATCGTGGGCGTCGAGGCTGCTGCCGATCTGACGGAAGTGGCCGGCCAGCGTCCCCGGCTCGAAGGAGTCGGACAGTACGTGCCAGGGCGGGCGATACCCCGGGCGTTCCTGCTCCTGGGTGGCCAGGGTGACCGCGTAGGCGATCACCGCGGGCCACAGCTGCTCGACGAGGTAGTCCCGGCCGTCCTCGTCCGACTCCTGCTCCAACTCTTCGGCCAGCTGCGCGCGGAAACGCTCCCGCAGGTCCGGGTGGGCGGCTTCGACGGCCTCGACCACCCTCGCCAGGCCGGCCCCCGGCCCAAACGGATCCTTTCGGCGGCCGGGGCAGGACGGATGATGTGGGTCGTCGTGGGCCCGACGTCAGGTGAGGGCGCTGCGAAGGTAGGCGGGCAGCGCCTGGCAGACGGCCGGGTCTGCTTCCCAGCCGGGGGCGGTGAGTTGGTCGGCAGTGATGACGACGTGGTTGCCGTGGTCGGTGCGGACGACGACGCGGAACGTTTCGCCCCGGCTGTCCAGGCCGGCCAGGTAGGCGGCCAGAACGGCCCGGCCCACCTCGGCGGGGTCCGCACGGGTGGTCGCGCGGCCGAGGTCTTTGCAGATCCACACGCCGCTGAACCGTTCGTGCATCAGGATCTCCCACCGCACGCTAGCGGGCATGTCGTCGCGCATCACAACCGCGATCATGCCCCCACCAGCCGGTCTCCCGTACCGCTACCTGTGAGTACTGGCCAGAAAGCGCGCCTTGCCCCCCCGGACGAGCGGCTGGCACCAGCCCAGCTCACGTCTCACCGGCGCGCCCCGACCAAGGGCATCGAAACGGCTACCTCGCGCGGCCCTTGCGTTCTACCGTTGCCGGGCATGAGCACGCAGGCCTTCCAAGGCGTCTACCTTCTGCCGCTGTTCCACGCGATCGAGCAGGCCCGCGGTGAGGACGCCTACCAGCAGCTCCCCGCGCCCGCCCCGGCCAGCAGCCTGGCCGCCGACGACGCCCCGCTGGGCCCGTAGCCTGCGGCGGGTGCGGCGAGGCGGGCCGGCCTCTCGCCGACCGCCGCCTCCTCCGGTGGTACGTGCTCCCTGACGAGGTCGACTGGAACCAGGTGGTCGGCTGGGGCGCGCGGGGCGTGACGGCTCGCTGGCCGCCGCCTTTCATCTGGTCGTGGGTCCTGTCCACCCAGTCCTGAAGTTCGACCCAGGCGGTACTGATAGCCGCAGGGATCCGGCCGAGGATGAAGTTCTTCAGGGCGTGCTCGTCCGCCGCACTGTAGGCATGGAGCGCCTTGAGGAACCCCTGTTCCCTGCAGATGCGAAGACGCTTCCGGCTCAAGAGCGATCGCGTCACGCCGACCGGCGGACCGAGGAGCGGCACCTGCTTGCGAACGGGTGGGATTGGCGGTTCGTACGGCGAGTGGTGAGGCGACTTGCCTGGGCTGTGGCGGCATGAAGGGGCGGCGTCCGGCGACCGCCTCACGAAGGCTGCGGGGAGCACGGGTGGAGCCCTACAGCAGGCACGGCACGTTGGTGCGGGACCGGTTTCCGCAGGTTATCCGGGAGGACGGTGCCGAGCCGGTCACCTGCACCGCGGGCCGGGAGGAATTACGCAGCCGGCTGCGGGACAAGCTCGGCGAGGAAGTCGCCGAGTTCCTTGAGGCGGATGAGGACTCGGCGCCTGAGGAACTCGCAGACGTGCTGGAGGTCGTGCGCGCGCTCGCCGCGGACCTGGGAGTCGATGCGGATCAGATGGAGAAGATCCGTGAGGCCAAGGCTGGTGAGCGCTGCTTCCCACTATTCAGGCTGCGGAGCGGTTACGGCGCATCTCGGCAAGCCGCGCTTGGCCGGTGGGCCCGGCGCACACCCGTGCCCGGGAGGATCGGCGGTAGACAGGGCTCACGAAGAGGAGTTCGGCCGCCTCGTCGCGACTCGCGGCGACCCGCGGATTACCGATGAGGCGCTTGCCTTCGGCAGGATGGGCGCATGACCGAGATCCGCACACCCCGCCTCCTCCTTCGTAGCTGGCACGACGACGACCTTGCGCCGATGGCGGACATCAATGCGGACCCACGGGTTATGCGCTGGATCGACGACGGCTCGGTGCGCGACCTGGACCACACGGCCGATGACATCGAGCGGTGGGAGGAGGAGTGGGACGAGGAGGGCTTCGGGCT
Source organism: Streptomyces sp. NPDC031418 (assembly GCF_055581605.1). Taxonomy (NCBI): domain Bacteria; kingdom Bacillati; phylum Actinomycetota; class Actinomycetes; order Kitasatosporales; family Streptomycetaceae; genus Streptomyces; species Streptomyces sp. NPDC031418. The sequence goes on along the minus strand of NZ_JBVIJC010000014.1, from coordinate 105,313 downwards.
CTTCGCAGTCGAGCTGCTGGCCTCGGGCGAACTGATCGGCTTCACGGGACTGACCGTGCCCGAGTTCCTGCCGGAGGTGATGCCCGCCGTGGCGATCAGCTGGCGGATCGGCTCACAGTTTTGGGGCCAGGGATATGCGTCCGAAGCCGCGCACGCCACGCTTGAGTTCGCGCTCCAGGACCGCGGCCTGGACCGCGTCATCAGCATCAACCGGGTGGGGGACAACGCCTCCGAGAACGTCATCCGCAAGCTCGGCATGGTGCCCGAGCGGGAGACGGCACACCCGGTGTACGGCTACCCCCTGCATGTGCACGCCATCGATCTCACCGAGTTCCAGGCGTGAACCGCGGTGGTTCTTCACCAGCCGCTGCTGCAGGCGAGCAGGTGCCGTACCGTGAGCGGCTCGTCAATGCGAGGGTTCTCGTGCCAGCGTGACAGCAGCCGTACGATGCGGCTGGCGTGTTCGCCGCGGCACAGCGCGGCCAGGACGTCCCAGGTGGCCAGGCAGTCGCCCAGAGCGGTGTGCGCGGCGAGGTTTCCGGGGGAGTACAGGGCCGCCAGATCGCTCAGTGCGTGACTGCCTCGACGCCTGGTTTGCTGGCTGATCCGCATCGGATCCACGGCCTGGACATGCTGACCGAGTCGGTCGGCTAGCGTGGGAAGTCCGTGGCGCCGGCATTCCGCGTCCAGCAGTGGCAGGTCGAAGGTGCGGTTGAAGATCACCAGTGTGGCGCCGTTGCTGATGTGCTTGGCCAGGACGCTGACGAGTGCGTCAAGGGCTTCAAGGGGGGCCGCACCTTCGCTGCGGGCCAGTCTGTCGTTGATGCTGTGGACGTTGTAGGCGTCCTCGGGGATAGGGACACCCGGATTGATCAGCATGCTGTCCCAGGCCAGGGCACGATGGTCGGCCAGCAGCCAGGCAGCCTCCACGACGCGGGCCGTCTCTGTGTTGAGACCGGTCGTCTCCAGATCGAGAACGATGATCCGTCCGCCAGGGAACCATCCGGCCCTGTGGCGTCCCTCGGCTGAGGCCTCCTGCAGTTCTTTCTCGATCGTACGCCGGTCCGCGGCACGGGCCATCCGGCACAGGACGTGCGCCACCTCGCCGGGAGTGCTGGTGCGGGGCAGCCTGTGGAACTCCCCCTCCTCATCCGCTAGCCCGCCAGTAGAGGAGATGAACAAGGACGGTGCGTCGTCCGGTCTCGACAGCGATCCCACAGTGACTCCGTAGCGGACTACGTCGTCACCCAAGGACAGCATCAGCCGTTCGCCGGGCCCCGTGGCTTCACCCGGCCAAAGAAAGCGAGCCCAGGCCCGGGCGTCGTGGGCCAGATCCCGTTGACGCAGCAGCTCCTGGTGGCTGTCGGGCAGTTGAGGACCCGTGCAGGATCCGTTCCATGCGTAGGGCAGCTCCTCTATCAAGGCGTCAAGGAACGGCTCGGGGGCGCGAGAGTCGAAGAACATGCACCTGTCCTGTGGGCGGGGCACCAGGCCGGACCGCCCGGTGCAGACTGGCTGATCGTAAAACCACGGAGCGAGCCCCTGGCAGCGCCCTGCGGTCCGAGTACTCGCCCTAGGCGGTCGACGAAACGCATGATGATCGACACCGCGTCAGCAGCCCTCCTCCTCTGCGTGCTCTGCCCATGGCATGGGGCCCGGGGCATCGCCGCCAAGGCAAAGGTCGCGGCCGCCGCGCCCGCGGGCGAAGTTCGGTGGCCTGGCAAAGCGAGGCAATGACGGGACGGGGCAGGACCGATGGTGCCAGTCATGCCGTCATAGGCTCAACCGGGGGAAATGGCCCGGCCCTTGCCTGGTGTGCCTCTAGCATGACGTTCTGCGTCGGTGCCTCACACGCCTCCTCGGTACCTGTAAGCCTCTCCGTGCGCGGATTCCGCTCTCTGGCTCGTGTGGAGGACATCCCGGTCAGTAGCCCGACCATCCTGGCCGGTCACAACGACGGCGGGGAAAGCGCTGTGCTGACCGCTCTGGGCCTTTCTGCTGGGAAGCCATCGCTGGGTGGAAGGCGTCTTCATCCTGGACACGGGGGAGCAGGCAGCCACCGGCGGCACCGATGCGGCCGACTGGTCCGACGAACGGATCTGGGACGAGCTCGACGCCCGGCTCCCACTCGCCAGGAACCGGGCTGGAAGCCGGCGCGCGGCCCGATCACCGCCAAGTCGGTGCTGCCGATGCGCGCCCACGTCACCGAACCGATGCGCCCCGAGCGGGTGCTCCTGGCCGGCGACGCGGCCCACATCATCCCCCGACCGGCGCCAAGGGCCTCAACCTCCCCGCCACCGAGGTCATCGTGCTCGCCCAGGCGTTCGCCGAACTCCACAGGACCGGATCCACCGAACTGCTCGACACCTACTCCGACACCTGCCTCGAACGCGTCTGGCGGGCCGAGCACTTCTCGTACCATCTTCTTCTGACGTACGATCAGGTATGGGTTCCTCGACTCAGAGGTCCAGGACCAGCCGCTCTCCCCGGCAGCGGGAGACGCAGATCATCATGGTCTCCCCGGCCGCCCGCTCCTCCGCCGTGAGCAGTGAGTCGCGGTGGTCGGGGACGCCCTCCAGGACGTCCGTCTCGCAGGTCCCGCAGGTGCCCTCGGCGCAGGAGAAGAGCACCTCGACACCCGCGGCTCGAACGGTCTCCAGGACGGAGGTGTGCTCCGGGACGGACAGGGTCAGGCCGGAGCGGGCCAGTACGAGTTCGAACGGGGCGTCAGGAGAGGCAGCCTGAGCCCGCGGCTGGAAGCGTTCCATCCGTGGCTCCGGCCCGCCGTTCGCCGCACAGTACTGCTCGACGGCGTCAAGCAGCGGGCCCGGACCGCAGCAGTAGACGGCGGTGTCCGGTTGCGGGGCGCCCAGATAGGCGGACAGGTCCAGCAGACCGGTCTCGTCCTGCGGCCGGACTGCCACCCGCTGGCCGTAGCGGCCGGTCAGCTCGTCGAGGAAGGCCATGGAACCTCGTGTGCGTCCGCCGTAGAGCAGGGACCAGTCGGCGCCGGCCGCCTCCACCGCCCGCAGCATCGGCAGGATGGGGGTGATGCCGATCCCACCGGCGATGAAGAGGTACCGATCGGCGGGCCGCAGCGGGAAGTTGTTGCGCGGTCCCCGCACCCGTACGGTCTCGCCGACCCGTAGCCGCTCGTGCACGAAGGCCGATCCTCCCCGTCCCTCGGGTTCGCGCAGCACGGCGATCCGCCAGACGTCCCGTTCCGCCGGGTCCCCGCACAGCGAGTATGGGCGCTCCAACCCGTCGGCGAGGATGAGATCGAGGTGCGCGCCCGGCTCCCAGGGGGGAAGGCCGCTGCCCCGCAGGGCCAGGGAGATGACGCCGTCGGCCTCCCGGCGGCGGTCGGTGACGACGACGGTGTGCAGGTTCTCAGTCATCCGGAGCCTCGCTCGGGTGTCCTTCCGGGTGGGCCAGCAGCCAGCTCCACAGCTCGACCGGATCGTCGGCTGTGTGCTGCGCGCCGCAGTGGCACGTGCCGTGCAGCAGGTCGGTGCCCGGCTGCCAGTCGATGCGGTTGACCGTGTCGCTGGAGGGGCCGGTCATTCGGCGGCCAGCTTGGCGAGGATGCGGCGGGCGGCGAGGCCGCCGGTGTCGATGTTGATGCTGAGCTCCTGGTAGCCGGCCGGCTCGCTGTCCAGTGCGCGCTGCAGCAGGTTCAGGGCGTCGACGTCCTGCATCACCACCTGGTGGTTGAAGTCCCGTAGGAAAGCGGTGACTTCGGCGTCGTCGGTCGCGAAGTCGCGGGAGACGGCCCAGAAGTCGTAGACCTTGCCGGGTTCGGAAGGGGTGATGGCGTAGGTGATCTCGGTGCGGAACACCGGCGCGTCCTGCCCGACCGGCATGATCCGGCTGTGCAGCAGGTAGAGGCAGGGAGCGAAGTACTCGATGTCCTGCAGGCGGGTGATCCGGCCCTCGATGCCCGTCGAACGGGCGTAGAAGGGCGGGCACTCGGCGTTCGGCATGTGGCGGGAGACCCGGACGATCCCGGCGGCCTCGTCGACCTCGGTGGTGATGGGCGTCCCGGCGACCTCCGGCGTGCCGATGTGGCCGGCGTGCAGATAGGTCTCGTGGGAGAGGTCCATCAGGTTGTCGACCAGCAGCCCGTAGTCGCCGTCGATCGGTTCCATGCCGCAGACGGTGACCATCTCCGGGTCCGCCAGGTGCGGGGCGCGCGGGATCAGCTTCTCGTCGGCCAGCGCCGGATCGCCGACCCAGACCCAGACGAAGGAGTCGAGCTCGACCGCGGGATAGGCGGCGACCCGGGCTGTGCGCGGGATGCGCTGCTGGCCGGGGACGAACACACAGGTGCCGGTGGTGTCATAGGTGAAGCCGTGGTAGCCGCAGACGATCCGGTCGCCGTCCAGGCGGCTCGCCGAGAGCGGGTAGCGGCGGTGCACGCAGCGGTCGGCGAGAGCGACGACACGCCCGTCCTCCTCGGTGCGGTAGAGGACGAGCGGCTCGCCGAGGATCGACCGTCCGAGCAGCTCGCGGCCGATCTCGCTGCCGTAGGCGGCGACGTACCACTGGTTGCGGGCGAATGCGGTGGCCATGGGGCGCTCCCGTCACTGACAACTGGGTGTGGGTGCGACGAGGTTCGCAGGGCCGCGACACCGCCCACAACGGGACTTCCGTCAGGTGGAAGTCCGTCCCAGAGCGCGGGAGATGCCCAGCCCGGCGACCCGGACGGCGAGAACCAGCGCGCTCGGCGCCGAACCCTCGACCGGCACCACGACGGACACCGAAGCCACCACATCTCCCCGCGCGTTCCGCACCGGCGCCGCCACCGACAGCGCGTCATCGGTTATCTGACGGTCACTCACGGCGAAGCCGGCGCGGCGGACCTCGGCGAGCATCCTGCGCAGCCGCACCGGATCGGTCGTGGTGAACGGAGTGAAGCCGGCCAACTCCCCTGACAGATACTTCTCCTGTACCTCGGCGGCGCTGTGGGCGAGCAGCACGAGACCGACTCCTGTCGCGTGCAGCGGCCATCGCGCGCCGACCTCGGTGCGCACGCCCACGGCCGAGCGGCCGGAGATCCGCTCGATGTAGACCACCTCGAGACCGTCCCGCACCGCGAGTTGGACGTTCTCATGGGTGGCCTCGTACAGGTCCTCCAGAAACGGCATCGCGGCCTCGCGCAGGGCGAGGCCGCGAGGGGCGAGGGCGCCGAGCTCCCACAGCCGCAGGCCGATGTGGTAGACGCCCCCAGGGTCGCGCTCCAGTGCACCCCAGGCCGTCAGTAGGCCGACGAGGCGGTGCGTGGTCGGCAGGGTGAGGCCGGCGCGCCTGCTGATCTCGGTCAGCGACAGCGCCGGGCCGGCATGCCCGAAGGCCGCCAGTACGGCGAGCAGCCGGTCGGCGGCCGAACGGGGGGCCGGGTCGGTCATGCGTAGAAACGGTAGACGGCCTGGGCGACGACGGCGGGCTTGGGCTGTCCGTCGATCTCGACGGTCAGATCGACGGTGACCTCCGCGCCGCCCTTGACCTCGACGACTGACGCGATTGCGCCCTGGGCGCGGATCTTGGCGCCGACGCGGACCGGTGAGGGGAAACGGACCTTGTTGAGGCCGTAGTTGACGGCCATGCCGACGCCCTGGACCTTCAGCAGCTCGCTCCACAGCGGGATGAGCAGCGAGAGGCTCAGGTAGCCGTGGGCGATGGTGCCGCCGAAGGGGCCGGTCCTGGCGCGTTCGACGTCGACGTGGATCCACTGGTGGTCGCCGGTCGCGTCGGCGAAGGTGTTCACCCGCTCCTGCGTGATCTCCAGCCACTCGCTGTGGCCGAGGTCGGCGCCGCCGAGCTCGAGCAGTTCGGCGATGCCGTTGACGGTACGGGACATGGGGAGGCCTCTCCGAGGGGTCAAAGGGTGGTCAGCGCTGGCTGTAGGTGGCCCGGAGCGGGCCCTTGAGCAGCTTGCCCGCGCCGCTGCGCGGGAGGGCGTCGGCGAACAGCACCGACTTGGGGATCTTGTAGCGGGCGAGCCGCCCGTCCAGGTGGGCGATCAGTTCCTCGGCACCGGCTTCGGCGCCCGGCCGCAGGACGACGACGGCGCGGCCGACCTCGCCCCACTTCTCGTCGGGTACGCCGAAGACCGCGCACTCGGCGACGGCCGGGTGCTCCAGCAGGGCGTCCTCGACCTCGGCCGGGTAGACGTTCTCGCCGCCCGAGATGAACATGTCCTTCAGCCGGTCCACCAGCCGGATGTAGCCCTCCGCGTCCACCGCGGCGATGTCGCCGGAGCGGAACCAGTGGCCGTCCCGGAAGGCGGCAGCGGTCTCTTCCGGGCGCTCCCAGTAGCCGGGCGTGACATGGGGCCCGGCGATCAGCACCTCTCCCGGCTCGTCCACCCCGACCGGATCGCCGGCCGGGTCCGCCAGCCGTACGTCGGTGAAGAAGTGCGGTACGCCCGCCGTTCCGGCGTGGGAGAGCGCGTCCTGCCGGTCCAGGAGCAGGACGCCGGGCGAGGCCTCGGTCATGCCGTAGCCCTGGACGAAGGCCAGGCCCCCCTCGAGGTAGCGGCGGATGGTCCGGGTCGGCACGGGCGCGCCCCCGCACAGCAGGTTGCGCAGGCTGCCGAGGTCCGCCTCCGCCCAGCCGGGCTCCGCGGCTACTGCGTCGTACATCGCCGGGACGCCGAACAGGCAGGTGATCCGGTGGCGTTCGATCAGCTCCAGGGTGCGGGCCGGGTCGAAGGCGGACTCCAGCACGGCCGTGCCGCCCTTGAGCAGGGTGGGCAGGCAGGTCATGTTGAGTGCGGCGGTGTGGAACAGCGGTGCGCTGACCAGGGTGACCTCGTCGGTCGACAGGTCCACGTCGACCAGGACGTTGAGGCTGTTCCAGAGGATGTTGCCGTGGGTGAGCATGGCGCCCTTGGGGCGGCCGGTCGTCCCCGAGGTGTACATGATCATGCACAGGTCGTCCGGACCGACCGGCACGTCGAGCGGATCGGTCGAAGCCCCGGCCAGGAGCGTCTCGTAACCGTCACCCTCAGCCTCCAGCACTTCCACATGCGCGGAGAGTTCGGCGGACCCGGGCTGACGCACCGTCAGTAGCAGGCGGCTGCCCGAGTCCCGCAGTTGGTAGCGCAGCTCCGGTGCGGCGAGTCGGGTGTTGAGCGGGACGAAGACCGCGCCGAGCTGCCCGGCGGCGAAGAGGGTCTCCAGGAAGGCGGGGTGGTTCGGCCCCAGGAAGGCCACACGATCGCCCTGCCGCACGCCGCGTGCGCGCAGCAGGTGGGCGAGGCGGGTGGTCCGGTCGTGCAGCTCGGCGTAGCTGGTGGCGCGCTCTTCGTGGAGCAGGGCGGTGCGGTGGGGGGTCTTGCGGGCCCTGCGGGCGGGCCAGGACCCGATGCCTTGGTTCTGCAACGCGGGACTCCCTTGTCTGGCGTCACTGCTGCTTGTCGAGGCCGAGCAGCCTGGCGGCGTTCTCCTTGAGGATCTTCGGACGGACCTCGTCCTTGACCGGGAGCCCGGCGAAGTCGGCGAGCCAGCGGTCCGGGCTGATCAGCGGGTAGTCGGAGCCGAACAGCACCTTGTCCTTGAGCAGGCTGTTGGCGTACTGGACCAGCTGCGGCGGGAAGTACTTCGGCGACCATCCCGAAAGGTCGATGTACACCTGCGGCTTGTGGGTGGCCACCGCCAACGCCTCGTCCTGCCAGGGGAAGGACGGGTGGGCGAGGATGATCGGCATCCCGGGGAAGTCGGCGGCGACGTCGTCGATCAGCATCGGGTTGGAATACTTGAGCCGGATGCCGCCACCGCCGGGGGCGCCGGCGCCGATCCCGGTCTGGCCGGTGTGGAAGACGGCGATCGCGCCGGCCTCCTCGATGGCCTCGTACAGCGGGTAGGCCATGCGGTCATCGGGGTGGAATGCCTGGACGTTGGGGTGGAACTTGAAGCCCTTGACCCCGAACTCCTCGACCAGCCTGCGGATCTGCCGCACGGCCATCTTCCCCTTGTACGGGTCGACGCTGGCGAAGGGAATGATCACATCGGGGTTCTCCCGCGCGGCCTCGGCGACCTCCTCGTTGGGGACGGCCGGGGTGCCCGTGGCGGCCTCGGCGTCCACGGTGAAGACCACGCAGGCCATCCTCCGCTCGCGGTAGTACGCGGCGATCTCCGGGAGGGTCGGGCGGCGGTGCTCCGCCTTGAAGTACGCCCCGGCGGCGGCGTCCAGCTCCTCGGAGAGCGAACCCTGGCCGCGCGAGGACACCTCGGCGTGCGTATGGACGTCGATGGCGACGAGCTCGTCCACGTTCATGGGGTGACTCCCTTCGTATTCTCTGGCCTTCAGATCCTCGGGGCCGGGATGCCGTAGGTCTCCGGCACGCGCCCGACGGTGACCGGCCAGGCGGCGGCGATGGCCTCCGCGCTCCAGCCGCCGTCCGCGTAGGCGACGGAGATCTCCTGCGGGTGCGACCACAGGGCCAGCTTGTCCCCGCCGATGCCGATGCACTGCCCGGTGATCGCGGCCGAGGCGTCGGAGGCGAGGAAGGTGATCAGCGGGGCGACGTCCTCCGCGGTGCCGAAGCCCTCGCCCTTGCGCAGGCTGTCGGGCAGCGGGGTGCCGTGCTGCTCCAGAGCCTCGACGTGCGGGGCGAAGACCGGGATGGTCTTGGTCATCGCCGTGGCGGCGACGGGGATCACGGCGTTGGCGGTGATGCCGGCCTTGGCCAGCTCCATCGCCCAGGTGCGCACCATGGCGGCGATGCCGGCCTTGGCAGCCGCGTAGTTGGTCTGGCCGAAGTTGCCGCGCTGCCCGGCGGGGGAGCCGGCGACGATGATCCGCCCGCCCTCTCCCTGCTCGCGCATCCGCTCCACGGCTGCCCGGACGCAGGTGAAGGTGCCGCGCAGATGGACCTGGACCACGGTGTCGAAGTCCTCGTCGGTCATCTTCCACAGCACCCGATCGCGCAGCACGCCCGCGTTGGTGACCATGACGTCCAGCCGCCCGAAGGCCTCGACCGCGCGCGCGACCAGGGCCTCGGCGGCCTCGGTGGTGCCGACCGCGGCGACCTCGGCGACGGCTCGACCGCCGGCGGACCCGATCTCCTTGACGGCGGTGGCCGCGGCGTCGCCGTCCACATCGTTGACCACGACGGCCGTGCCCGCAGCGGCGAGGGCCTTGGCATAGGCGAGTCCGAGTCCGCGACCGCTGCCGGTGACGACGGCGACCTTGCCGCTCAGATCCATGGGAGTGCTCCTTGGCTAGGGGGCGGTGCGCTCAACTTAGGCAGGTTCCTGTCGGCGGTCAATGGACCTGCCGAATATTTGGGCGCATTCACACGCGGGTCGCCGGGCGCCCTACGCTGTGCCCGTGACCAGTCCCGATCTCGCCCCGCGCCCCCAGTCGCTGATGCTCACCTTCTTCGGCATCCATGTGCTCGGCCGGGACATCGCCCTGTCCTCCGCCTGCGTGATCGACGTGTTCGCGAGGATCGGCGTCACCGAGGAGGCCGTTCGCTCGACCCTCACCCGCATGGTCAACCGCGGCCTGCTCGAGCGGCACCGCCAGGGTCGGAAGATGTACTTCGCGCTGACCCCTCGCGCCGTCGCCGTACTGCAGGACGGGCACGACCGCGTCTGGCGCACCGGCGCGGTCAACCGCGACTGGGACGGCCAGTGGACGCTGGTCGGCTTCTCCCTTCCCGAGGCCTGGCGGCGCGAGCGGCACGATCTGCGCTCCCGCCTGACCTGGGGCGGCTTCGGTCCGCTGCAGAGCGGCCTGTGGGTCGCGCCGGGCGTCGTGGACGTCAAAGCGCTCCTGGCGGACCTCTCCCTCGCCGCCCACCTCCGGGTGTTCCGCGGCACCGTCCTGGAGCCGACGGAGGCGGCGCAGGTGGTGGAGTCGGCCTTCGACACCGCCTCGATCGCCGCCGAGTACCACGCCTTCCTGGACCGCTGGAGCGAGCCCGACGCCGGCGGTGCGGACCCGCTGGGCGGGCAGCTGCTGCTGCACACCGACTGGCTCGAGCTGGTCCGCCGCGACCCGCACCTGCCCGCGGAACACCTGCCCGGCGACTGGCCCGCGATCCGCGCCGAGGAGCTCTTCCGCGCGCTGGCTGGGCGCTGCGCCTCCGCCGCGCGGGCGGAGGCCCAGCGAGTTCTGGACACGATCCCGGTGCACTGACGCAATCTCCCGCGATGTCGGTCCGCGGCATGGCCATCGGCAGATCTTGGGCAATCTTTTGACCCTCGCCAAAAAATCGCCCTACATTCGACGCGTTCTCGGCCCGCTCGGCGCTCCTGCTGAGGCGCCCCTGCCGCTCCTTCCGAACCCACCCCGCGAGAAGGACCCCTCACCATGCGCACATGCCTCGCGCGCCGACTCACCGTCGGCTGCACCGCCCTCGCCCTCGTTGAGAGGATCCAAGTCGCCATGAGTACCTGTGAGATTGAGCCCGGCGAACGTTCGTCGGCGGGCAGTGGCATGAGTCGGCCGGCGGCACGCGGGCCGAGGTGATCGACCCGTCCACCGGCCGGGTGGCCACCACCGTCACCGAGGCCGACGCGGCGGTCCGCGCCGCCCGGGAGGCCTTCGAGCAGGGCCCGTGGGCCGCGACAAGCGGGCGCGGGCGCGGCCGGGTGCTGCACCGGATCGCCCGGCTGATCAGGGAGAACGCCGATGAGCTCACCGCCCTGGAGAGCCTGGACGTCGGCAAGCCCGTCTCCCTCTATCGGCCCGTGGACGTCGAGACCGCCGCCGACCAGTACGAGTACTACGCCGCCCTCGCCCAGACCTTGGACGGAGCGAACCGCGACACCCCGCTCAACGCCTTCGCCCACACCCGGCGCGGTCCGCTCGGCGTCGTGGCGGCCATCACCCCCTTCAACTTCCCGCTGATCCTCTCCAGTTCGAAGATCGCGCCCGCTCTCGCGGCCGGCAACACGGTCGTCCACAAGCCCGCCGACGAGACGCCGCTGAGCGCGCTGTTCATGGCCGGCCTGTTCCAGCGAGCCGGCCTGCCCGACGGCGTCGTCAACGTCGTCACCGGCACCGGCCCGGTGGCGGGTGAGGCCCTGCTCAGGCACCCCGGGATCGACGAGGTCGCCTTCACCGGCTCGACGGCGATCGGCCGGCACGCCGCGAGCGTGGGCGGCGAGGCGCTCAAGCCGGTCACCTTCGAACTCGGCGGCAACGCGGCTCATCTCGTCTTCGAGGACGCCGACCTGAACAAGGCGATCGGCGCCGTCATCAAGGGGCTTCGTCTTCAACACCGGCCAGTTCTGCATGGGCGGGCCCCGGCTGCTGTACGAGACGGTGCTGGGGATCCTCGCGGAGGCCGTCCCCGGCGTCCCGGTCGGCGCCCCCCCCGGGACCCGGACACCGTGGTCGGGCCGATGGCCGGCGACCGGCATCTGAAGAAGGTCGAGGAGTACGTCGCCCTCGCCCGCCAGGAGGGCGGTCGCATCGTCTGCGGCGGCGAAGGCCTCGAACTGAACGGCGGCTGACCGGTCGGCCATGCCGGCCGTCTGATGACGTCCGGTCTCTGCCCCGGTCACCGAGCCCGCCTGGTCTGCCCCGGGCATGACAGCGCCGTCCCGGGAGCGGTGCCGCTCGCCGCCCCGCACTGCCAGGCTCACCAGGCAGACCAGACCCGCATGTCCTCACCGCCTCCTCGGTCCGCCGGCGCGGTCACCGCATGACAGCGGTGCGCGGCGGCGGCTCCGGTGTGAGGACAGTGCTCCTGAGCGCTGGGGTCTCCGGCCCATGGGGTGGGGGAGTGGGGCAGTGTCTGCCCAGGTGCTGGTCACGGGTGAGGGGTCGTCATGGGTTCGGGTGGTCGTGTGGTTCCGCTGGTGGTGCTGTCTTCTCTGGTCGTGGCGGGGTGCTCTTCCTCGACCACTCATTCGGGTGGGGCGGGGAAGAGCGGGGCGCCGTCGTCGGTTTCGGCGGTGCCCGCGGGTCGGTCGGAGAGATCCCGGTGGCTGCGGGTCCGCAGAAGACGTACACGGTGCAGCAGCGGCCGCCCGCGGGCAGCTGCCACTACCGGCACGAGCAGGGCGAGCCGCTCCAGGACCTGAAGTGCACCCCGGGTGCTACGTCGCCGGCGGTGGCGCAGGCGAACCTGGCTTCGACTATCTGCCGCAAGGGCGGCTACACCAACCTCACCGACACCCGGAACGCATCCTGCGCTGCATCCGGCGGACGATCGCCGGCCATCGTCCAGGCCCGGCCGTGTGGGGGAGAGGTAGCGCGCCTTGCCCCTTCGGGCGACCGTCGGAGGCCGGGTACCTCGGTACTCTTGCCGCTGCCTGACCAAGTGATTTATGCGGGTACGGCGTCAGTCGGCGATGAACTCGCGGACCAGCTTGGTGAAGTCGTCCCGCTTCTCGAAGAACGCGACGTGACCGGCGTCGATCTCGGCGTAGGCGCTGCCCGCTATCGCCGCGTGCAGGGCCCGGCTGTGCTCCACCGGCACGGTGGCGTCCTGAGAGCAGCCCACCACCAGCGTCGGTGCCTGGATGCGTGGCAGCAGGTGACGGATGTCCACGCGCAGATCCAGGTCGACATGGCGCAGGGTGCCGGGGGTGGGCGGCATGTTGGGCACGAGCTTCTCGACCTCGTCGCGGCCGATGGCGTTGAGGAAGCCGCGGCTGAAGCCGGTCATGGTGACGCTGCGGCCGAAGCTCTCGGCGTCCACCTGGCCCAGCCGCAGCCACAACGTGAAGAGGTTCCTCATGTATTCGTCGGCGTCGGTGTGCGCCCAGCCTGCCACTGTGATCAGGCGCCGCACGAGATCGGGCCGGGTGGCCGCGACGGCGGCGACCACGGGTGCCCCCATGGAGAAGCCCAGCAGGTCGACCGGGCGCGCCCCGGCGTCCTCGATGACGGCGATGACCTGCTGGGCCAGGCCGTCGACAGTCAGCGGCGCGCCGTCGTCAGTGGTCCGCTCGGTGCCGGAAAGGTCGGGCGTGATGACGGTGTGCCGATCGGCGAACGCGGGCACGATCTGACCCCACGTCAGCTCGGCGCCCGCGGAGCCGGTGCCGTGCACCAGAACGAGGGTCGGTCCGGTGCCGGTCACGTCGTAGTGGACCTGGGCGTTGCCTGCGGTGACTGTTGCCATGGTCGTCTCTCCCCCTGAGGATGGGCGCGCCGGTTTAGTTGCGGCGCGGAAGTTTCGATGCGGGATTCTATGCATGACGATATTCCTCATGTCAACTATCCGCAGCGCAAGCACTCCTGCTAGCCTTCTGCCATGCCCACACCCGATCTCTTCGACGACGCCCGCTTCACCGCCATGGGCCTGCTCCTGGAAACCCACGACGGGCTGCTCGCCCGGCTGGCGCCCAGCCTGGGAGGTATGTCGCCGCTGGACTTCGACGTCCTGGTACGGCTGAGCCGTTCACCCGGCCGGCGGCTGCGGCTGAGCGACCTGGCCGCCCAGACCTCCCTCTCGACCAGCGGAGTGACCCGTGTCGTCGACCGCCTCCAGCGCCGCGGCGAGGTCCGGCGCGAGGCCCGCGTCGACGACCGCCGCAGCACCTACGCTGTGCTGACCGCCGAGGGCGTGGACCTCCTGGAGCGGATCCTTCCCGGCCATCTCGAGGCGATCGAGCACTGGTTCACCAGTCGGCTGACCACCGAACAACTCGACGCGCTGAACAGCGCTCTGCGCATCGTCCGCGACGCTGTCCATCCGGACGCCGCCGCGCACTGAGCCGAATCGAGCGCAGGCGCCACGTGTCGCGGCGCGCAGCCCACGAGGCGGATCGGGGGGGGGCGGGCAGCTCGCGAGGGCAGCATGCTGTCGACCGTCTCCCCGGGGCCGAGCAGGTCCGGCACCCCCAGCGGGGCCACCTTCCCCTCGCCGGGCTGCATCCGCAGTGCCCGGCCCACGGCCTGGACGAGGTCGGGCATAGAGCCGCAGACGTCAGCGAAGGAGACGCAGTCGCAGTTCCTGGTGCCGAAGCCCTCGCCAAGCACCCGCACCGAGCCCAGGAAGCTCTTCTCCATGACCGCGCCGTCCCTGGCGATCCCGGCCGCGAACTCGCCGAGCACTCGACGCTGGGGGAGTCGTTTGTGCTCGCCGCCCGGCCAGTCGGCCTACACCACACGCGGGTACAGCTCAGGATCCGCACTTTGCAGTCGGCCGACGACGCGGGGGAGGCCGGCCGCGAAGGCTTCGGTCTCCTCGACGACGTGGTGGAAGACCAGCGTCCTGCGGAACCCTTCCTCGGCCGACGCCACAAGCGCCGTCTGCAGCGCGGCGAGCCGCGCCCCGCGCACCTCATCCGAGCGGCCCTCAGCGCCCAGGAGCTGGGCGGCTTGAAGCTGGGTGCCGGTGATGGCGACCGGGCTGCACCTGAACCTGGTCCGTCACCGCCCCCGTCTGCCGGCCACCCTGCAGCGGGCCCTGCACCGCGTCCCGCACACCATCACCGAGGGGCTTAACGCCGCCCCGGCGGGGCTTCGGGCCGCCCGCCCAGGCCCCGCCCGCACCCTCCCGCCGGACCGCGAATCGCTGGATCACACTGCCGGCCCTTGAGCGGTTCGACTCTCTCGACAGTTCCAGCCACTGCATCGGCACCTGTACTGCGCCGATGATCAAATGGAGACACCGGCCCAAGCCCCGACCGCGCACCGAGCCCACCCTGAGCAAGATCCCCGTCGATGTCGTACAGCACGAAGTACAGACCGGCGGAGGAGCCGCGGCGGATCTGGCGCGAGCGGATCAGCGGAATCACCGTGTTGCGGACCGCGTCGTGCACGCTGTCGTTGACTGTGGGGTCCGGGGCGGTGAGCGTGTCCGCCTTCACCGTCCACCGAGGGCCCTGGCGCTCCACCCCGACGAACACCGCGCGCTGTTGCTTGGCCCGCCGGTATGCGGCGTTGAAGGCATCGACGCCGGTGGCATCCGGGACCAGGCTGGCGGGGCACGGAACGGGCGGCGGCTGCGTGAACAGCATCGTGCCAGGCAGCGCTCAGGGCTGTACGGCCGACTGCATGAGCGAGGCGGCTGCCGGACCGGACAGCCGCCTCGTTCTACGCTCTCCTGCCCGCTCAGCCGCGTACGATGTTCTGCGCCTGCGGGCCCTTCTGGCCCTGGCCGATGTCGAACGTGACGTGCTCCCCCTCGGTCAGCTCGCGATACCCGCTGCCCTTGATCTCGGAGTAGTGCGCGAAGACGTCCGGACCCCCGCCGTCCTGCTCGATGAAGCCGAAACCCTTTTCGGCGTTGAACCACTTCACGGTGCCGCTGGCCATACCGGTTGATCCTTCATTCAGGCCCAGGAACAGCCCTACCACCGGGCATGCTCCGGCTCGCGCAACCACACGAACCAACAGCCGTTCTACCCCGCAACGCCACCTCCACACGGCTGCCGACACGACCAAGGAACCAGATGTTCGCCTGGGGGCGATCGGATCGCGTAGCCGTCACCCGGCCGGCGCCGCCCCTTTGCGTTCCCACCCACGCGGCCGTACGGCACCGACTGGAGCAGAACACCTGGTCAGAGCGGGTGAAGTAGCGGGGGGCCAGACGGTGGCCGCACACCGGGCAGGTGGGCCCGCTCCTCCAGCCATACCTACGGTCTACGCCCCTTCGCCCCCGCGCACCGGCCTGTTTTCCACCGCACAGCGCGTGACCTTGCGGGCCGGCTGGGTGTTGAGCCGGTGACGCGCGTTGGTCTGGACGCCCCACGTTGGGCCGGTGCGGTCCGCGGCCCTTCGATTCCGCGCTCTGGCGTCGGGGCCGCGTCAGCTTCCCTCCGAGGCCTACAAGGTCCTGATCATCCCCGAGCGGTCAGGGCCTTCGTCGTGCCGGGCGCCGTTGCATACCCCGGGGCCGGTTGACTGACTGGCGGGGCTGCCGGACCGGGGCCCAACCACGGTGACGGCTCGGCAGCCCGGGAGCACGGGCGCCGTACCGGTGCTGGCGGGTTCCCTGGGGGTGCGGTGCGGGTGGCGGTGGCCGCACCGCGCGGTCAGCGCCCCGGCCAGCGGTATCTGGTCGGCATCGACGTCAATATGGCCTCCGCCGCCGGCACGAACGGGCTCAACGTCGGCCTCGGCGAGGCGACGCACGTCAAGGCCCCCGCGTTCGACCCGAAGCTGCCCGGCTCGTGGCTGGTCGACCTGTCCCACGTCGACCTGTCAAAAGTGAAGGTCGGCAAGGAGTGGGTGGAGCTGGACGGCTCGCTGCTCCCCAGCCCGTTCACGCCGAAGGGCGAGCGCCCGCAAGGGCCGGGCCTTGTACGCGACGCCCACCGTCGCCTACGCCCAGGAGCTCGGCTACGAGGCGCGGCCGATCGAGGCGTGGGTCCGCTACGACAACGGCCGCTACCTGAACGGCTGGTACAACCGGCTCCGCGACGCCTACCTCGCCACGATGGCCGACCTCGCCCCGGCCGGCTTCCTCACCGCGATGGACAGCTACAAGGACCGCGACCCGGACCCTGCGATCGTCGTCTCGGCGATCAAGGCGACGGTCACGGCGGCCGGGGCAAGCTGCGCGAACGGCCCCGGGGCGAAGGCTGGCGGCCGGGCCAGCCATGGCGCGCCCTGTCCCGCCCGACGTGGCGGCCGGACATGTGCGCGGCGGTCATCTCCCGCACCCGGAGCAACCTCCACCGCAAGATCGTCAAGCACGCCGCGTTCACCGGCCAGTACCCCGTCGCGATCCTGTCCGACTGCGTGGTCCACGCGGCCAACGGTCCGAGCCCGTTGGACTTCCTGCCGTACCGGGACGGCAAGCCGCTGCCCGGCGGTTTCAAGCTCGGCGTCAACCCGGCCTGGTCAAGCACGAGGGCACCCAGAACGTCCTGTGGGGCGAAGAGATCCGGGAGCGGTTCAACGCCCCGGAGCTTAACCTCGCCCGGTACATCAAGGACGGCACCGTCACCGACGTCGACAACGGAGAGCAGGAGTAGGCCACGATGAGCCTGCTCGGGGACGGCCTGGAGAAGGCGGTGCAGAAGGCGTTCACCCGCCCGGCGCCGAAGCCGGCCGGTGCGCAGAAGCGGTACCTGGTCAAGCAGCTCAAGGGCACGAAGGTGGTCGCCCAGATGCTGCGGGTCTCCCAGCGCACCGTCGAGCGGTACGTGAAGGACCAGATCAAGAAGCCGCGCCCCGAACTTCGCCGAGCGCCTGGAGCGCGAGGTGAAGAAGCGGTGGCAGCCGCAGATCCGGGCCAAGGCCCGGCGGAAGGCGGCCACCACCGGTGGCATCGTCATCGACACCCAGGCGCGCATGGGCTACACCGCGCCGATCGGCTCCACGGACGAGGACCGCGTCCGGCACCTGACCGTCGCCCTGCCGCCCGCCTACGCCGCCCGCCTCTTCGAGGCCCAGGAACAGGGCGCCACCGACCAGCAGCTCCAGCAGATCGTGGCCGAAGGACTCAAGGAGTGTTACTCCAGGACGGCGGCCGCCGCGCCGGCAGCCTCGAGGAGGTCCACTTCACAGACATCGAGCACCTCGAGTTCGACCTGTAGTGGCCTGCGCCCTGAGCAGCCGAGAGCCCCGGTGTGACTGAGCGCTTCACCTGCCAAGTTTGCGTTCGAACTGGCCAGCTGTGCTTTCCGCGCGAGGACGGTGCTCTCCGATGCTCCGCCAGAACTCGCGGAGCGCGGTGACGAGTGCCTCGGGTGCCTCTTCGGCGATGTGGTGCCCGGAAACGATCGGGCCACCGACCAGCCGGTCGCCCGCCCAGTCGCGCCAGACGCTTCTCACGTCGCCGTACAGGTCGGCCATGTCGTCATGGGTGGCCCACAGGACCTGCAGCGGAGAGCCGATGCGTCGCCCGGTCTGCCGGTCGGCGTCGCCGTGCTCACGGTCGACACCGAGTCCGGCTCGGTAGTCCTCGCACATGGCGTGCACGGTGGCCGGGTCGTGGATCGCACGGCGGTAGTCCTCGTACGCTTCGGTGCCCATCTGCTCAGGTGTGGCCTTGTACCAGGCGTCGGGGTCGGCGTTGATGATGCGTTCGGCGGGCTTGTCGGTCTGTCCGAGGAAGAACCAGTGCCACCAGCTTGCGGCGAACGTGGCGTCGCAGCGCTGCAGTGCCTCCCCGATGGGGACGGCGTCCAGCACGCTGACGGCGGACACGGCCTCCGGATGGTCCAGGGCGAGGCGGGTGGCCACGTACGCGCCCCGGTCGTGTCCGACGACGGCGAACCGTTCGTGCCCCAGTTGGCGCATGACAGCCAGGCAGTCACCGGCCATGGCCCGCTTGGAGTACGGCCTGTGCAACTCGTCGGTCGGCGGCTTTTCGGACTCGCCGTAGCCGCGCAGGTCGGGGCAGACCACCGTGTGACCTGCTGCGACAAGCCGCGGAGCGACGCGGTGCCAGGTCACGTGCGTACGCGGGTGGCCATGCACGAGCAACACCGCTGGCCCACTGCCGCCGTAACGCACCCGCAGCTGCGCCCCGTTCCCTTCAACTCGAGTCAGCTGGAACCCCTCGAACATGGCCTCCTGGCCTCCCTTGTATGGGACCTCCAGCTCCTCTGCCCCAGAGCACTCGGACCATGCGAGGGTCGCTCGCGCGGTGAAGTAGGCCGCGCTCAACTGGCCGACTCACGCGCTCAGTCACAACTGGGCCCTTCACTTGGCGGATGAGCGGTTGAGTTGGCGAGTTGCGTTTCCGCGCGTTGACAGGTTGCGATGTGCCAGGTTGGCATCCTGCTGGGGCTGCTGGCATCTGCCGCCGCGCCGGATGGGCGTGTGCTTGCGCCGCCTTGGGTGAACACCTGCACAGGTGGCGGTACCGTTCCCAACGTGCCCTGCGGGCACTACGCAGTGCCGCGTGCCGTTGGGGCACTGGCCGGCCCTGACGGCCTGGCCAAGGCCCCGTGCGGTAGGAGGAGGGGAGGTGTCAGTTTCATGATCGGCCCTACCGCCCCACGAGGACGGCGGATCACTCGCCCCGATGTGATCCTGCGCGGAGAGGAAGTCGGTGCCGGACCGACCTTCCTGCTCCTTCACGCCGGTGGCGAACGCCGTCAGGTGTGGGGACCGGTCAGCGAGGTCCTCGTCGACGCCGGGTACCGGTGTGTGGCCTTCGACCAGCGAGGCCACGGCGACAGCGAGGGCAGTGCTCGCACGCTGTCCGCGTGCGCGGATGACGTCGCCGCGATGGTGCACACCGAGCCACCGGAAAGCGTGGTCGTCGGTGCCTCACTCGGCGGGCTCGCCGCCATCGCCGCTCTCGCGGATCCGGCAGTGCGAGCCAGGGTGGCGGGGCTGGTGCTGGTCGACGTCGTACCCTGCCTCCACCCCTCCAGGGTCCGCCGCTTCCTCGCTTCCGTCGGTCCGCTCGGCGCCCACACCGAGCTCGTCGAGGACATCCTCGCCCAGGTCCCACGGCTACGGCAGGTCACCGAGGAACTCGACCTGCCCCTCCTGCTCGTCCATGGCGACGACGGCTCGTCGCTCACCGACGAGGACATCGACCAGTTGCTGCACCTGGCTCCTCACACCACAGTCCGGCCCATCCGTGGCGCCGGGCACCTCATCGCCCGCAGTCAGCCCGTGGCCTTGGCCCAAGCAGTCATCGCCGCCACCACCGCCTGGCGGTGAGCACGCCGCTGGTTTCCAGTACCCCGCGAAGGAGGGTGACGTCATCGCAGGCGAGGCCACGGGTCTGGCCGATTCCCTCAACGACAGGTGCCCGGCCAACGCGCAACTCGCCAATTGAACTGCTCAGTCAAGCACCGTCACGGTCGTAACGCAGCGCGGCGAACAGCTCGTTGAAGCAATCGTCGGGCAGCCGCCGCGGCAGACGCTGAGGAAGCGAGGGCCGGTACCTGCCTCCCGCCGACTGCCGGGTCGTCCGGCCAGCTGCCGTCGGCAACCGGCGGCGTTCCCGAGCTGAGGGAAACGGGTTGGTGATCGGGCCGGTGCCCTCCTCCAGATGGAAGTCGTAGAACGATCTCAGCACGGTCTCGCAGTGCGCCCGCGTCGACGCCAATAAAGCAAGCCCGGCGCGGCCCGCCCTGTGACCGGCTTCTGCACACCCGCCGCGGGCCGTGTCAACGCCTCTGCGGGACCCTCACCGAAGGCCCGGTAGCGCCAATGCGCCCGAGAAGCCTTCGGCACGATCTGCTGGCGCGGGCATCCTGTCCGACCTCGCCTACGAGCTGCTGTGGCTCACCGACGCCCGTGGTGCCGTGGCCATCCTCGAACACGCCATCCCGCGCGCCCAACACCCCACCGCACGCTCCCTCCTCCATCTGCGCCAGGCCCGCGTCCTCGCCGTCCTCGGCGAGGACGCGCGGGTGCCGCCGGGCTCTGACCGCCGCGGAGAAGTCACTCCAAGCCCCCTCCTGCGATCCGGCACCCGCCTGGTGCTCCTGGATGGGGATGGCGGACTTGGCCGCGGACAGCGGCAGGTGCCTTGCCGATCTCGGCCAGCGACGGCGGGCTCACCAGCTCATGGACGAGGGCATCGCCCTTCTCCCAGCCACCCGCTCCAAAACGCGCGCGGTGTTCCTCACCTACCAGGCCGAGACCTACCTCCGCGACGGCGAAGTGGAGATCGCAGCGGAGACCGCCACCCGTTCCCTGGACTTGGCCAACCGCATCAACGCTCCTTGGCGCGTCACGATGGTCCGTGACCTGGAGCCAGCACTGTCTCCCTACGCTCACACCGCAGCCGTGGACGACCTCCTCGAGCGGCTGCGGGCCACCGGCTGAAGCGGACTGCGACGTGTATCTGGGTCACACCTCCTCGAGGCCCTGCCGCAGATCGGTGTACATCCGCAGCCGTACGGGCTGGCCAGCAGCCCGGGTGTCGATGACGAGCAGGCCGGGCTCGGACAGGTGCGCTTCTCGGATCGGGTCCACGTCTGTCACTACGTGTTCGTGGACGGCCCGGGTTCTGTCCAGACTCCGGATTCACCTGGCCGGGTGAGTTGTCAGTGGCGACGCCTACCGTTCCCTGTATGACCAGTTCGCCGAACTCCCCCGACCGAGCATGGGTGTTGGAAGCCGCCATCCGGACAGCTCCGGTCGCCGATCCTCAATGGCAGGAACAACTCAACAGGCTCGCCAAGTAGCCACGTACGACCCGGAGACCCAGACGTGGCATGCCCGTCTCGGTGCGCTCGACCTGGCGGGCATGCAGCTGCTGCAGACCCTCTTCGACGCCGCGCGCATCCACGGCACCGAGGTGCGCCTCACGCCCATGGCGGTCCCGGCGTCCTGGGACGGCCCCACCTTCACCACGGGGCCGGACGTTGCCGCTGAGCTGGAGGCTCAGGCTGATCGTGGTCGGCCGCTCGGACAGCTTCCTCTGGCCTGACCAGCACGCGCCGGACGGGGACTTCGAACTCGTTGTCGGCGACGTGGAGGTAGTTGGTGCGGGTGCAGCGCTGGGGATGCCCACCATCCCTAGGTCTGTCCCGCCTATGTGGCACGACGTCCATGCGCGTCGTCTGGGCGATCGCCTCGGTCCCACTGCCGGGCTGACGGGGGAGGGGAGCTGAGGGCGACGGGGTGGCGGGGTAGAGCACTTGACGCCCGTAGCGGGCGCGGGCGCGGTCGGCGACGGTTTCAATCGCGAGCGGTTTGTCGTCGCTCGCGTCGAGGGTGAGCGTCTTTTCGATCTTGAGGGATGCGTTTCGAGCGGGGCGCCTCCAGTACACCGTACGCCTCGTCCTCGCCGGCATAGTCCGCATCCATCATCTTCTCCACCAACGCAACGGCCGTTGCACGAGCTGTCACCGTCACAGCCACCCCTCCCCCAAGAGGGTCGGCCTAGACAGTCACATGATCGGCCGGGCAGGCCTTAGCAGGCAGACATGCTATGTATGACCGGGGATCAATAGTCGGATAGCTATAGATAAAGGTAAAAAAGGGGCAGCTGAAAGACCGCATTCATCCCTGCACGCCCGTTGACAGGGGCATGGTGTGTGCCGCAACTTCATGCGAGACACAGGCACGCACGGCGCAGGGTCGCACGAGAGGCTCCGGGCGGCGAAAGAGTCATGCGGCGGCGCTGCCGTACGGGAACCGAGTGAGGAGGTGCGGTCGGGAAACCGCTCCGCCGCGAGTTCCCCGGGGCCCGCGGACGCCGTCGCCGTTCACAGCCGGTGGCGCGCTCCTCGCCGGCACAAGTGCCACCGGCCACCCGCCCTGGTCTTCCACCACAGCTCTGACGGAGGTACCACCATGATCAGTAGACGCCATTTCCTGGCGAGCGCTACAGGTGTCGCGGCGGCGGTGGCCGCAGGCAACGTCCTCGCCGCCGGCACCGCCCGCGCCGCGACCACGTACACCCCTACGTGGGCCTCGGTGGATCAGCACAACGCGGCTCCCGAGTGGTTCAAGGACGCCAAGTTCGGTATCTACTACCACTGGGGCGTGTTCAGCGTGCCCGCCTACGGGAACGAGTGGTATCCGCGTCGCATGTACATCAGCGGCGATGTGTGCAACCAGCACCACATCGCCACGTACGGCGACCCGTCGGCGTGGCCGTACCACAACTTCATCAACGGCGCGAAGGACCTGAACGGCAACTTCACCAAGTTCGCCCCGAAGCTGAAGTCCGCCGGCGGGAACTTCGACCCGGACGAGTGGGCGCAGTTGTTCGTCGACGCGGGAGCGAAGTTCGCCGGCCCGGTCGCCGAGCACCACGACGGGTTCTCCATGTGGAACAGTTCGGTCAACGAGTGGAACTCGGTTGCCAAGGGCCCCCAGCTCAACCTGCTCCAGCTGTTCACCGACTCCATCCGCGCCAAGGGGCTGAAGCTCCTGGTGGCCATGCACCACGCGTACAACTTCAACGGCTATTACGACCATGCGCCCGCGCAGTCCGACCCGAGCCTGCAGAAGCTGTACGGGCAGTTGGGCACCACGGCCGAGAACCAGCTGTGGTACGGCAAGCTCAAGGAGGTCATCGACCTCGCCCAGCCGGACATCATCTGGCAGGACTTCGATCTCAACAAGATCGACCAGACACAGCAGCTGAACTTCCTGTCGTACTACTACAACCAGGCGAACACCTGGGGCCGCGAAGTCGTCGCCACCTACAAGGACGGCTTCAACCCGCACGGCGAGGTGTTCGACTACGAGCGCGGCGGCCCCAGCGACATCACCGCTCCCTACTGGCTCACCGACGACAGCATCTCCAGCTCCAGCTGGTGCTACACGGACGGCATCGGCTACTACAGCGTCCAGCAGATGCTGCACTCGCTGATCGACCGGGTCAGCAAGAACGGCAACATGCTGCTCAACATCGCCCCGATGGCGGACGGCACGATCCCCCAGGCCCAGAAGGACATCCTCCTCGGCATCGGCGACTACCTGCGCCGCTTCGGCGAGTCGGTGTACTCGACCCGGGCCTGGACCACGTACGGCGAAGGTCCCACGCACATGGGCGGCGGCGCCTTCACCGCCCCGAAGGTCGGAACGGCGCAGGATATCCGCTTCACCCGCAGCAAGAACAACACCGTCCTGTACGCCACGGTCCTCAGCTGGCCGGGCAGCACTCTGAACATATCGACGCTCAGCTCCGACCGGATCGACGTCGGTTCCCTGGCCTCGGCGCAGCTGCTGAACCCCACCGCCGGCACGTACACGAACCTGCCCACGCCGACGCAGGACTCGGCCGGGCTGCACGTGACCCTGCCGTCGTCGTCGGCGCCGTTCTCCGCCCTCGCCTACGTCGTGAAGCTGACCTTCTCCGGCTTGATCCCGGTTCTGAAGCCACTGACCGGGGCCGTGGTCTACCAGGACGTCAACTACCTGGGCGGCTCCTCCGTGCTCCAGGTCGGCTCCTACACCGCCGACCAGCTGACGCTCGCCGGCCTGCCCAGCCGCAGCCTGTCCTCGCTGAAGCTGGCCCCCGGCTACCAGATCATCGGCTACTCCGGTGACAACTTCACCGGCACCGCCTGGACCTTCACCGACGACAACGCCGACCTGCGGGTGACCGGCAACAATGACGCCGTCGTGTCGATGAAGGTGCAGCTCAACCCCTCGGCGTGGTTCAAGATCACCAACGTCACCGACGGGCTGGTGCTGGACAGCGGCGGCAACGTCCCCAGCGGCTCCAACCTCAAGCAGTGGACCTGGAACGGCAGCAGCAACCTGCAGTGGCAGGCCGTTGAGCTCGGCACCGGGTACTACAAGCTGGTCAACCGCGCCAACGGCATGGTCGCCGACGGCGGCGGCGCCACCACGAACGGCTCCCCCGCCGTGGAAGCTCCCTGGGACGGCGGCAACAGCCAGCAGTGGCAGCTCAAGTACCAGGGTGGCGGCTGGTACTGGATCGTCAACCGCGCCACCAACCTCGTCCTCGACGGCGGCGGCAGCGTGCCCTCGGGCTCCGTGACCAAGCAGTGGTCCGGGAACAGCAGCACCAACGTGCAATGGACCTTCACCAAGGTCTGAGCGGACGGGAGGGCAGGGGCCCCCGGGCTGTGAGCGCTCATGCCTGTGCTGCACATTCGCCATCGGCTGCAGCGAAGGCTGGTCGTCTTCCTGGCGGCGGTGGCGCTCGCGTTCGCCGGTCTGGTCGCCTTCGGCGGTGCCTCGCAGGCTGCCTCGCAGGGGCCGTGTGACATCTACGCGGCGGGTGGTACGCCGTGTGCGGCGGCGCACAGCACCACCCGCGCGCTGTTCGCCGCCTGCAACGGCCCGCTCTACCAGTTGCAGCGCACCTCGGACAACGCGTTCAAGAACATCGGGGTGCTGTCCGCCGGTGGTGTCGCCAACGCGGCGGCGCAGGACTCGTTCTGCGCGGGCACCACCTGCACCATCACCCGCATCTACGACCAGACCGGCCACGGCAACACCCTTGTCTACCGGGGCCCGGGCGGGACCGGAGGCGCCGACACGGCCGCCACCGCGACCACCGAAGCACTCAGCGTCGGCGGCCAGAAGGCCTACGCGCTGTACATCAATCCCGGCAACAGCTACTTCGCCTACAACTCCGCCGGCGGCGTGCCCACCGGCAGTGCACCCGACGGCGAGTACATGATCACCAGCGGCACCCACGTCAACAGCGGCTGCTGCTTCGACTACCGCAACACCGAGACCAACAACCACGACACCGGCAACGGTCACATGGAGGCCATCTACTTCGGCACCGAGAACCACTGGGGCACCGGCAGCGGCAATGGCCCCTGGATCATGGCAGACCTGGAGAACGGCCTGTTCTCCGGCGTGAACCAGCACCTCAACGCGGGCGACCCCACCGTCACCAACCGGTTCCAGACCGCCATGGTCAAGGGCGGCCCGAACCAGGGGGCCATCCGCGGCGGCAACGCCCAGTCCGGCAGCCCATCCACCTACTACAGCGGCGTGCGCCCCAACGTCTCCGGCTACAACCCCATGCACAAGGAGGGCGCGATCATCCTCGGCATCGGCGGCGACCACAGCGTCGCTGGGCCCATTCCACGCAGGACGCGACGATGTGCTTGGCCATGACCTCCTGGGCCGGACGGCCGGAGCTGAAGGACGGTTGGGCTCCCTCGTATGCCTCCCAGAGGGAGGCATGGACGAGATGGAGGGGCAGACCGTGCCGTGCCGCTTCGTCCACGGCCCAGTCGACCGCTGCCAGACTGGAGTCGGATCCGTCGACGCCCACGACGAGTGGGAGTTCCATAGCCGTCCACCGCCTTCTCGCCCGGCAGCCGAGATCCTCCTGTGAATACCGTCGCACCGCGTGCCTGTCGCCGCGACACGCCACCGGGTCCCGGGCCGGGGTGGCTCTCCGGCCGGTTTGCGAGCCGTGAGGTCCTGGCGATGCTTGAGGCATCGGCCGAACTGGGCTCCCCGGCCGCCCCTCGAGGACCGAGACATGCCCGTCACTGTTCCGCACATCGTGAGCGATGTGATGACCACGCCCGCGCTCGCCGTCGGGCGCGACGCGCGGTTCAAGGAGATTGTGCCGGTCATGGACGAGCGGCAGGTGAGTGCCGTGCCGGTCGTGAGCGGTGAAGGGCGGGTCGTCGGCGTGGTGTCCGAGGCCGACCTGCTGCCCAAGGAGGAGTTCCGGGAACGCCGGCCCACCCGCTCCGAGCGCAGGCGACTGCGGTCCGACCTGGCCAAGGCGGAAGGTGCGACCGCTGAGCAGGTGATGAGCGCGCCCGCTGTCACGGTCCGCTCGGACGAAACCTTGGCCCGGGCAGCTCGCCTCATGGCCGTGCACCATGTCAAACGGCTCCCCGTCGTCGATGCCGAGGACGGATTGCTCGGCATCGTCAGTCGTGGCGACCTGTTGAGGGTCTTCCTGCGCTCGGACGAGGACATCGAGGAGGAGGTCCGCCGCACGGTGGTGTCCTATCTGTTCCCCAAGCACGCCCACGCCCTCCACGTGTCGGTGCGAGACGGCGTCGTCAGGCTCCGCGGACCCGTCCACGACACCTCGCTCATCTGGGTCGCCAAGCGCCTCGTGAACGGGTTGGAGGGCGTGGTGGGCGTCGAGTCCCGCCTGAGCTGCGAGGGCTCCGAACCGGACAGCCCTGAGTCCGAGGCATGATCGTCTACTGATCGGCAGGGGTGATCCGGCGGCCCGTGAGATCTGTGGGCTCGATCGACACCCACATCTCGCGCTCGCCGCCCGCCCACGGCGTGGTGTGCGCGCGTCGGGCGAGCCCGCGTACCGCCTCGGGGTCCGTCACCACACGTGCCGGTCCGACGGCGAGCACGCTCCAGCCCTGACTCAGGGCGTCGTCCACGTGGTCGACCTCGAAGGCGACCTCCCTCTCCGCTGCCCGCGCCGCCACGGAGTCTGGCGCGGTCCGGAAGACGATGGCGTCATCGACGACCTCGTAATTGACCGGGACGACCACCGGACGGCCGTCGGACGTGGACACCGCGACGCGCCCCACCCCGTGCGTGGAGAGCAGGCTGCGGCATTCCTGCGGGCTGAGGTCTCGAAGCCGGGGGTGCAGCAGTGCGCGGCCCTGACCCGGTGGGAGACCGGTGCCTCCGCCACGCAGCTCGGCGACCGAGGTGCCGAGCGCGTCGGCCAGCCTGATAAGCGTCGCCAAGGTCGGATCGGCGGGCCGTTCCTCCAGGTAGGCCAAATAGTAGGGCGACATGCGTGCGCGGCCGGCAGTTTCTTCTCGGCTGAGCCCCCGCCTTCGGCGTTCGACGGCTACCCGCCGGCCGATGTCACCGGCATGGCCCGTCCCGGGCGGCCTGTACGCCGTGGACGCGGCCGCCGCCTCGTCGGCCGTCGTCGCCGCCCCGCCCGCTTCCGTAGGCTGCTGCACATCCTCGAGATGGCGGATGTGGGCGTCCGGCCCTGGAAACACGAGCGTCACGTCGTGGGTGTCGGACCAGCGCACGTCGTAGGGGGGTGTTCCGTCGTCGTGGTGCAGTCCGACGATCTCGCCGTCGCGCCTGGCGCCGCCGGTCGCCGGACTCTCGATGACGAGTTGGTCGCCGAGGTGAGCTCGCATGATCGCCGCCCTCTCCTCAGAATGGTGCTGTATCCAACCTGCCACGCGGGCCACACCGCCGCACGGGGTGGCCTGGTGTCCGCGAGGTGGGTGCCCCGCACCCGGGAGGCACCATGCATCACCGAACAGTCGAGGAGCTCATGTCCCGGAACGTCGTTCGGGCACGGCCCGACACGCCGTTCAAGGAGCTCGTCAGGCTGCTGGAGGAGAACGGGGTCACCGCCGTACCGGTGGTGGACGAGCTCGGCCGCCCGATGGGCGTGGTGTCCGAGGCCGACCTGCTGCGTAAGAGTGCCGACCAGACCGACCCGTCCGGCCGAACCCCCATCCCGCATCTGGAGGCCTGGGAGCGGGCCAAGGCCGAGGGGGCCCGGGCCGAGGAACTGATGTCCGCTCCCGCGGTGTGCGCACGGCCCGAGTGGACGGTGGTCGAGGCCGCCCGCCTCATGGAAACCCAGAACGTCAAACGCCTGCCCGTGGTCGACGAAGCCGATCGGCTGCTGGGCATCATCAGCCGTGGTGATCTGCTGCGGGTCTTCCTCCGCCGTGACGAGGCCATCCGCGAGGAGATCACCGGAGACGTTCTGCGGCGCACCCTGGGGCTCGATCCGAGGGACGTGACCGCGGAGGTGCACGACGGGCGGGTCGCCCTGACGGGCACCGTGGAGTACAGGAGTCTGATCCCCGTCATCGAGCAGTTGTGCCGGGGCGTCGACGGCGTCGTCTCGGTCACCGCGCAGATCGCGTCCCGGACGGACGACGCCCGGGACACACCTACCGGGACCTTGTGAGGCGACTGGGTTTCACAAGGGTTGACCGGCGGTCTGACGGATGCCGGGCCGCGGGGCCGCCATGCCCTCGATGTCGTGTTCGGCGGTCTCCAGCAGCTGGTGAGCGAGATCCACCAGGGCCCTGCCCGCCGCCAGCTCGTCGCCGATCTCCGGCACGTTCGTGTCCGCCGGGTGGCAGTGCGCGGTCCCGTGTCCGGTGAGCGCCGTGGTGCCGGTGTCCAGCACCAGATGAGCCTTCGTCGTTCCGTCGTCGTCCTCGAAGAGGTCGAGACGTACCTTCCACTGTCCTGTGTGCGACATCGTTCTCTCCTTGCCTCCGCGTTTCCACGATCGGACGACGGCCGTCGGGGATCACGGGGCCAAAGGTCCCCGGAGTATCGGCGACCGGCCCTGGCAGCCGGTCCTGCGGCGGTCACATCTGAGGGACGACGGCCACGGGACACGGTGCGTGATGCAGCAGCGCATGGTTGGTCAGGCCGAGTTGCAGCCCCGGATGGCCAAGTCGCCGCCGCGCACCCAGGATCAGGAGATCTGCGGTCGACGCGGCCTCCAACAGCGCCTGGCGCGCAGGTTTCTCGATCAAGCGCCGGCTCACCGTGGCGTCGCGGTACCTTTCCGCAGGACGGCGCAGAGCGTCCTCCAGTACCTGCGCCGGAGGACGCCGATGAGCCGCCAGCTGCCATGAAGGCGCCTGGGGTGTAGTACACGCACCGGACGGTGCGCTCCAGGCGTGCACGGCCTCGAGCCGACAGCGCCGCACCTCGGCCTCGCGCATCGCGAAGTCCACGGCCGTGCCGCTGCCCTCCCCGTCCTCGACACCCACGACGACGGTTCCGAACCGGGCAGCACGGTGCTCCGGGGTGCCGCGGACCACGACCACCGGGCAGTCGGCGCGTGCGGCCACGGCGAGGCTGACCGAGCCGAGGAGCATGCCGGAAAGTTCTCCGAGTCCCCTGTCTCCCCATACCAGCGCGTAGGCATTGCGGCCATGGCCGACCAAGGCGGAAGCCGCGTCCTCGTGCGACACCTCGCTGGACAGCCGCACCCCTGGTGCACCCGTCCGGGCACGTTCGACGGCAGCGTCGATCACCTCGGAGGCTTCCTGCTCACCGGCCGCCGCGTGCAGCAGGTGGAGCTGGATCCCGTGCCGGGCCGCCTCGTCGGCGGCCCAGTCGACGGCCTCAAGGCTCGCATCGGATCCGTCGATGCCCACCACCAGAGGAATCGTCACCGCTCCTGACTCCTCTCCTGCCCGCACGCCCCGCCCGCCGCCCGCGGGATCCACATGCGCCGTGGCGAGGACCGGGAGATCCTCGAAGGGGAGAAACACGTCGATCCCGGTATGCAGGCGACGTCCGGAGCGTCCACGCGATCGGACTCGTTCGCCGTCCCCTCCAGCCTCTTACGAGACGGAGACCGCCGCCATGCAACCAGTCGTAACCGTGGGCCTCGACGGCTCGCCGGCGAGCCTGGCCGCCGCTCGCTGGGCCGCCGACGAGGCCGGAAGGCGAAAGCTCACTCTGCAGTTGCTGCACGCGTGGCCGACGCTTGCCCCGGAACCGGCTCGTCTCCCCGCGGAGGCCGACCAGAACTACTGGGCGAGGCTTCTCGTCGACACGGTGCGGGCGGAACTCCGGAACCGTCACCCGGGCCTGGCCATCGGCAAGGTCCTGGTCGCCGACGATGCCCAGCACGCGCTGCTTCGAGCGGCCTCCGAGTCGGAGATGGTCGTCCTGGGCTCCCGGGGACTCGAGCCCGTCGAGAGCTACTTCCTCGGGGACGTCAGCCTGCCCGTCGTGGCACGGGCCGAGCGGCCCGTGGTGCTGGTGCGCGCCGAACCCCGGGACGAGGGGAGACCAGCCACGTCCGCGCGCCCTGTCGTCGTGGCGCTGAAGCTGAACGGATCACCGGACGGCCTACTCGACTTCGCCTTTCAGACCGCTGCGGCCAGGGGCGTTCCCGTCCTCGCCGTCCACGGCCGCAGTGTGCCGCTGTACGCACGGACGCCCTGGGGGGTGGACCACGGCTTCAGCGAGAAGACGACCCGGGACGCGCACGAGCAAGTGAGTAGAGCGCTGCACCCGTGGCACGAGAAGTACCGGCGGGTGGACGTGGTCGAGAGCATCCGTCTCGAAAGCCCCGCCAAGGCCGTCGTACAGGCTGCGGAGGGCGCCTCACTGCTGGTCGTGGGCCGCCGCAGGCACCGTGCCGGTCTGGCGCCCCACCTCGGTCCGGTGGCGCAGGCCGCCGTCCATCATGGCCGCTGCCCGGTCGCCGTGGTTCCCCATGACTGAGCCCGGTCTCCGCGAGCCGCGTGCCGACGTGTCCGCTCTCCGGGCGAGTGCCCCGCACGAGGGGGAGCGGCTGTCGCGCGCGGCGGTGTGCGAGACCCACACCGCGACGCTGTTCTTCGTCGGTGACCGGGCCTACAAGCTCAAGAAACCAGTTGATCTGGGGTTCTTGGACTACACCACGGTCGCGGCGCGCCGGACCGCGTGCGAGCGCGAACTGACGCTCAACCGTCGTTTCGCCCCCGACGTCTACGTGGGACTCGGCGAGTTCCGCAGTCCCGATGCGGAGTCACCTGAACCACTCGTGGTGATGCGCCGTATGCCGGAGGAGCGCCGCCTCTCCCACCTGGTAAGGGCAGGGGCTGCGGTGGACGACGTCCTTCGCGCCGTCGCGCGGCAACTGGCGGCATGGCACGCGCACGCACCCCGTGGCCGTGACGTGGACGAGCAGGGCACGCGGGACGCGCTGTCGGCACGATGGGAGGCGAGCTTCGCGCAGGTCCGGGAGCTGGCCGCGCACGGCGCCGTGCCCGACTGCCTGACAGAGATCGAGGGGCTGGTGCGCCGGTATCTGGCCGGTCGCAAGCGGCTGTTCGACACGCGCATCGAGCAGGGACGGGTGGTCGACGGCCACGGTGACCTGCTGGCCGAGGACGTCTTCTGCCTCGACGACGGCCCCCGCGTCCTGGACTGCCTGGAGTTCGACGACCGCCTCCGCTACGTCGACGGCCTGGACGACGCCGCGTTCCTCGCCATGGACCTGGAACACCTCGGCGCCCCGGAAGCCGCGGCATACTTCCTCGCCCGGTACGGCGAATACTCAGGGGACCCCGCGCCTCCGTCCCTGTGGCACCATTACGTCGCCTACCGCGCCTTCGTCCGCGCCAAGGTCTCGGTGATCCAGGCCGGACAGGGTGCGTCCGGCGCGGAAGTGGCGGCGCGGCGGCTTGCCTCCATGGCACTGCGCCACCTGCGCACCTCCGCAGTCGGCCTCACCCTCGTCGGCGGACTGCCGGGCAGCGGGAAGTCCACCCTCTCCGGAGCCTTGGCCGACCGGCTGGGAGTCGCCCTGCTCAGCAGCGACCGCATGCGCAAGGAACTGGCCGGCATTCCGGCGGAGCAGTCCGCTGCGGCCGGCTACGGCGAAGGGCTGTACACGCCCGAGTGGACGGCCAGGACCTACGCCGCCCTGCTCGACCGCGCGTCCGCACTGCTCTGCTCCGGTGAATCGGTGGTCCTCGACGCCACCTGGTCCGACGCCGCACAGCGCGAATCCGCTCTGCGCGTGGCCGACCGAACCAGCGCCGAACTGGTGGCCCTCCACTGCCAGGTGCCGGGCGAAGTGTCGGCGGCCCGCCTGAGCACGCGCGCCCCCGGCATCTCCGACGCCGGCCTCGACGTCGCCACCGCCATGGCCGCCAGGGAGCCGCCGTGGCCCGAAGCCGTCCCGGTCGACACCAGTGGCGCCCTGGAGTCCGCGGTCACCCAGGCGCTCGCGGCCGTACGGCCGTGGGGCAGCGGTCAGGCACCCGTCTTCCGCCGCCCTTACATGGAGCCGGACTGAGGTGTCGCGAGTGGCCGTGTCGCCCGAGCGCAGTGCGGGGGTGACCGTGGAGGTGGGGGAGCGAGGGAGCGAATGCGGTGTGAGCGCCCGTCCACCACGGCCCGGCACACACCTCCTGGGACACCGTCCCCGACCCGGTGATCGAGGAGCCGACCGACGCGATCGTGCGGATCGATGCCACCACCGTCTGCGGCACTGACCTGCACATCCGGCGGGGCGACTTCCCCGAGGTGAAGCCGGGGACGGTCCTGGGCCGCAGGTACGGACAGTGCCATGGGGGCGGCGGATGGATGTTGGGGAGCCTGGTCAACGGCACCCAGGCCGAACTGGTGCGCGTCCCGTTCGCCGATCACTCCACCACCCGACGGCCCCCCCGACCTCCCGCTCGCTGACGCGGTCTTGCTCGCCGAACTCCTCCCCACCGCCTACGAGGTCGGGGTCCCTCTGGCGCAAGAACGTGACGATCAGCACGGGCCAGGTCGACACGTCCTCCACACCTTGGCTGCTGGAGCCTTTGAAATTCGGCCGTCTGCCCGTCTCCCCTTTGGTCACCCACACCTTCGGCCTCGACCGGAGGGAAGACGCCTACGAGGTGTTCGCCCGCAGTACCGACACAGGCGCCCTCAAAGTCCTGCTGCAGCGGGAGTGAACAGGCAGGGACGGGCCGTGGGCCCGCCGGGCACGCGCGGCCTCGGTGCGGCACACGGTGGTCATGACCCCTGCCTCGTCCTTTCGACCAGGAATTGTGTCGTGTCTGACAGTGTGGTCAGTTCTGGATAGTCGTCTTCGTCGATACGGACGCCTGCCCGCCCGGACAGCAGCTCGACCAGGCTGAGGAAATCGAGCGAATCCAGTTCGAGTACATCGCGGAACTTGTCGTCCGGTTCGACCAGGGTGAAGTCGGCGTCGGGGATGATCTGCGTGATCGACTCCTTGATCAGCGACAGAGCCTCCTCGTCGTTCAGTGGCTTCATCTGACTCACAGCTCCTCCGGTCTCTGCAGAAGTCGGTCGACCGCCGTGAGGTAGCGCGCCCCCACGGCGCCGTCCGTGGCTCGGTGGTCGGCGGCCAGGGTCGCGGTCACCACCGGACGCACTCCGAGCATGCCGCCCGCGGCCCAGGGTCGCTCGACGACCGTGCCGAAGCCCACCAGGGCCACCTGGGGCGGGTGGATCACCCCGAACACGGCCTCCACGCCCTGGTCTCCCATGCTGGTGACGGTCAGGGTGGCGCCGACCGTC
The DNA here is from genome assembly GCF_055581605.1 of Streptomyces sp. NPDC031418. Classification (NCBI taxonomy): domain Bacteria; kingdom Bacillati; phylum Actinomycetota; class Actinomycetes; order Kitasatosporales; family Streptomycetaceae; genus Streptomyces; species Streptomyces sp. NPDC031418. The sequence continues at coordinate 72,046 of NZ_JBVIJC010000014.1, read as the reverse complement.
TCGGTCCCGCGCAGCCGCCCTCGTCGGGCATGCTGTACCAGCTCCTTCAGACGGGACATGAGGGCGTCTGGCGGCAGTGTGTCGGCGTGGTGGATCACCGGGGCGAGCAGTCCGCCCTGCCGGAGCGAGACCGCGATGCCCAGGTTGATCTCGGACGCGGGGGCGAATCCGCCGTTCTGCCAGTAGCCGTTGAGCGCCGGCACCTCGCGTGCCGCCACGGCGGCGGCTTTCAGGAGCAGGGCTGCGGGCACGAGGCGGTCGGTGGGCGCACGAGTGCGGTTGATCCGCCGGAGCCAGTCCTCGGACGCCGTGAGGTCGATGGTGGTGGACAGATAGTAGTGCGGGATCTCCCGCTTGGAGCGGCTCATGAGGTCGGCGATGGCACGGCGCATGGGGTCCGTACGGTCCTCCGGGCTGCTCTCTTTCCGTGGGGAGGCGGCCGGTCGCCGGTCGCCGTCCAGCGGGCCTCGATCGGCTCGCTCGGGTCCGGTTCCTTCGGCAAGGGTGCGCATGGCCGCGCGTACGTCCGTCGCCCGCACGGCTCCGCCGTCCCCGGTGCCCCGTACCACCGCCAGGTCGACGCCGAGGTCATGGGCGAGGCGCCGCGCGTACGGGGTGGCCCGAACCCTGGGGACGAGAGGCGGCTGGGCGTGCTCCACATCGGCACGCGTGATCCGGCCGCCCCGGCCGGTGCCGTGCAGTGTGGTCAGGTCGACACCGCGCAGCACAGCCAGGTGCCGCACGAGCGGACCGGCGCCGATCACCGGGCCGGCTCCACCGGACGGCTCGGGGGGCGCGTGTACGTGTTGGTCGGTCTGCTCCTTCCGGGATGCGGCGTGGACCGGCTCCGGAATGGCCTTGGGCTTGCGGGCCGTTTTCGTCCGAGGCGTCGGGCGCTGGTGCCGTGCGACCGGTTCTCGGCGGGCCGCCGCACGTGTGGGTGCCTTGCTCACGACGGCCTCCTCGACCGGCTCTGCGGACCTGGCCGGGACCGGCTCCGCCTCGGCCGTCACCGGCCCGTCGGCGTCGGCCCTCACGTCTGGCACGGCTTGGTCGTCGATCAGCGCGAGCGGTGTGCCCACCGGTACCCGAGTCCCCGGCTCGACGAGCAGCCGTCCCACGGTCCCGGACTCGAAGCACTCGACCTCGATGGCCGCCTTGTCCGTCTCCACGACCGCCATGACATCGCCCTTGTGTACCCGGTCCCCGGGGCTCACGAGCCATTCCTGCAGCAGTCCCTCGTCCATGTCCGCGCCGAGTGAGGGCATGGTGAACGCGGTCATCTCAGCCCGCCCTCCCGGCGACCGGCTGCCGTTCCGTGTCGTCGGCCGACTCCGGCACCGGCTCGCCGACGGCGCGCTGCGCGGCTGCGACGATCGCGCCGACCTGTGGCAGCGCGGCCTCCTCCAGTCGGCGTGCGTACGGTATGGGCACTTCGGCGCTGCACACCCGCTCGACGGGGGCGTCGAGGTCGTAGAAGTGCTGCTCCGAGAGGCGCGCCGAAATCTCCGCGGCGAGGCTGCCGGTGCGCCATGCCTCGTCGACGACGACGGCTCGGTGGGTGCGCGCGACCGAGTCGCCTACGGCGACGTCGTCCAGGGGGCGCAGTGTGCGCAGATCGATGACCTCGGCGCTGATGCCGCCGCTCGCGAGGTCGTCGGCGGCGGCCAGCGCCTTGGGCAGGGAGCCGCCGTAGGTGATCAGTGAGACGTCCGTACCGGGTCGGCGAACGGCCGCCCGGTCGATGTCGACGGGCCCGGCGGCGGCGGGCAGATCGCCCGAGACGTTGTACAGGGTGCCGTGCTCGAAGATCAGCACAGGGTCGGGGTCGGCGAGCGCGGGCGCCAGCATGTAGCGGGCATCGGTGAGGGTCGCCGGGGTGAGGACCCGCAGGCCGGGGATGTGCGCGTACCAGCCCTCCAGGCTGTGCGAGTGCTGGGCCGCGAGCTGTCGTCCCGCACCCGTGGTCATCCGGATCACGATCGGTACGGGCAGTTGGCCACCCGACATGTGGAGCAGGGTCGCCGCGTTGTTGAGGATCTGGTCGAGGGCCAGCAGGCTGAAGTTGACCGTCATGATCTCGACGATCGGCCGCATGCCCGCCAGGGCGGCACCGATGCCGGCGCCGACGAACGCCGACTCGGACAGCGGGGCGTCGCGGATCCGCTCGGGCCCGAACTCCTCCAGCAGGCCGAGGCTGACCCCGAAGCAGCCGCCGTACCGGCCGACGTCCTCACCCATCAGGAACACCCGCTCGTCGGTGCGCAGCGCCTCGCGCAGGGCCTCGCGCATGGCCTCCCGGTAGGTCGTCTTCCGTTCGGAGGGCGCGGGGGCTTCGGCGCCACGCGTGCGTGTCGTGGTCATGGCCGGGTCACCTCCGCGGGGCTGGTGACGTACTTCAGCAGCTCTTCGACGGGCTCCTCCGGAGCCTGCTCGGCGGCCTCCACGGCTGCGTCGATCTCGGCGGCCAGACGGTCTTCCAAGGTGGTGCGGACCTTGTCGGAAAGCTCCTCAGCCTCCCGGAGCCGCTGCGCGAGCCCCTCGACCGGGTCGCGTTCCTTCCAGTGCTCGATCTCGGCCTTGTCGCGGTAGCGGTCGGAGTCGTACATGGAGTGGGCGCGGAAGCGGTATGTGCGCATCTCCAGGAAGTGCGGCCCGGTTCCGGCCCGCACCCCCTCGGCGGCCCGCCGGGCGGCGTCCTCGACGGCGAAGACGTCCATGCCGTCTACGGCCCAGGAGACCATGCCGTACGCGGCCGCGCGCAGCGCGAGGTCCGTCTGGGCCTGGTGGCGGGCCAGCGCGGTGCCCATGGCGTACAGGTTGTTCTCGCAGACCAGCAGCAGCGGCAGTTGCCAGAGAGAGGCGAGGTTGGCGGTCTCGTGGAACTCGCCCTCGGCGAAGGCGCCGTCGCCGAAGAAGCAGCAGGTGACACGATTACGGCCGGTCATGCGGTCGGCGAGGGCGAGGCCCGCCGCGAGGGGGAGGCCGCCGCCGACGATCGCGTTGCCGCCGTAGAAGCGGCGGCCGGCGTCGAAGAGGTGCATCGAGCCGCCGCGGCCACGGCTGCAGCCGGTGACCTTGCCGAACATCTCGGCCATGATCGCCTCGGCCGGAACCCCGCGGGCGAGTGCGTGCCCGTGTTCGCGGTACGTCGACACGACCGCGTCGTCGGCGGTGAGTGCCTCGTTGACGCCGACGGCCACGGCTTCCTCACCGATGTAGAGGTGCATGAAACCCCGGATGCGCGCCGCGCTGTACAGCTCCACGCAGCGTTCCTCGAACCGGCGGACGCGCAGCATCGACTCCAGCAGGGCCAGGCGATGTGCCGCCTGACGGTTCGGCCGGGCGGCGGGCCGTGCAGCGCGAGCGGTGCGTGTGGTGGTCATGCGGGCTGCTCCGTCCTCGCCGCTGAGGTGGCCTCCGAAGTGGACTCTTCCAGGGTGGAGATGTCGCCCTCGGGCAGCCCGAGTTCCCGTGCTCGCAGCAGGCGGCGCATGACCTTGCCGCTACGGGTGTGCGGAAGGTGCGGGGCGAAGGCGATCTCGCGGGGCGCCACGGCCGGGCCCAGCCGACGCCTGGCGAAGGCGAGCAGATCCCGCCGGGTCGCGCTGCTCGCGTCGAAGCCCGGCCGCAGTGTGACGAACGCCTTGACGATGTTCCCGGCGACCGGGTCCGGTCGGCCGATGACTCCGGACTCGGCGACGGCCGGGTGTTCCATCAGCGCGCTTTCGACCTCGAACGGCCCGATGAGGTGTCCCGCCGATTTGATGACGTCGTCGGCCCGTCCGACGAACCAGTACCAGCCGTCGGCGTCGCGTCGCACCAGGTCGCCGGTAAGGTACCAGCCGTCCGCGAAGGCGGCAGCACTGCGTGGCTCGTCGTGCAGATAGCCGCGGAACATGGACGGCCAGCCGGGCCGGAGCGCCAGCTCACCCTCCACCCCGGGCTCCTCCAGCACGGTGACGTGGCCGCCCGCGACCTCGGCCCGGCCGTCCTCCCCGCGCCGCAGCACCGCCGCATCCACACCGGGCAGCGGGCGGCCCATTGAACCGGGGCGGATGTCGCAGGCCGCGAAGTTGGCGATCATGATGGCGCCGGTCTCCGTCTGCCACCAGTTGTCGTGCACCGGCAGCCCGAGCACGTCCCGCCCCCACACCACCGCCTCAGGATTGAGCGGCTCGCCGACCGATGCGATGAACCGCAGCGCACGCAGGTCGAACGAGCGGGGCAGATCGTACGGCCCGGTCCGCGGGGTCGTCCGCATCAGCATGCGCAGGGCCGTCGGCGCCGTGTACCAGACATTCACCCGCTTTTCGGCGAGGATCCGGTACCAGCGGCGGGCGTCGTAGTCGCCCTCGTCCACCACGACCGTCACGCCGTGCATGAGAGGGGCGATGATCCCGTAGGACATGCCTGTCACCCAGCCCGGGTCCGCGGTGCACCAGAACACGTCGTCCTCGTGGAGGTCGAGGGCGTACAGCGCGGTCATGTAGTGGGCTACGGCTGCCTCGTGCACGTGCACCGCGCCCTTGGGGATGCCGGTCGTGCCGCTCGTGAAGTGGAGCAGTGCCATGTCGTGGGGCGAGGTCGGCGGGATGGTGAAGGTGTCGGCCGCGTCGGCCATGAGGGCGTCGAGGGACAGGGTGCCGGGCAGGTCGCCCGCGTCGTCGCCGACGATCAGCACGTGCCGCAAGGCGGCGAGCCGGCCGTGTTGTCCGGCGATCTTCCTGCGGAACAGATCCGCGGTGGTGACCAGCACCTGCGCGTCGCTCAGCGTCATGCGCTGGAAGACCGGATCCGGTCCGAAGGCGGAGAACAGCGGGCACAGGACACTGGTGTTCTTCAGCGTGCCGAGGACCACGGTGTACAGCTCGGGGCAGCGCCCCAGCAGGGTCACCACCCGGTCGCCGTACCCGATCCCAAGGCCGCGGAGCACGTTCGCGAATCGTGCCGTGGAGCGGGCCAGCTCCCCGTAGGTCACCGAGGTGACGGCATCGTCCCGCCCGACACAGTGCAGCGCGACCGCTGTGGCCCGGTCCGATGCCGCGTGCCGGTCCACGGCCTCGTGCGCGATGTTCAGTCCCCGCCCGTCGGGCAGCCCCTGCAGCCTGCGGCGCGCTGCCTGCCACGAGAAGTCCGCGCACTCCTTGTCGTAGTCGCGGAGATTGGGGACTGCGCCCGCCGGGATGTCCTTCCGGATGGTCTCCCATGGCATGGCGGGCCCTCCTTCCTTGGGGGCTGCTTCTACCCTCGGCCCGAGCCGCGCCCGCCGCACTGGGTCGAAGGGCCCCGTCCGCGGCCGGTCGGCACCGGTCGTGCCGCTGCCATGCCGGCGTGCCCGCCCGCGGCCTGAGCCTGGCGATCAACGCGGCGGCCCGCGGTGAGCAGCACTGCCCGTTGCCGCCGGCACCCTGGGTGTCCGGTCAGCGTGGCCTCGGCCGGTGAGCGGCGAGGCGTTCGCGGGCCTCCGTGTAGGCGTCCGTGTCGATCTCGCCCGAGGCATAGCGCCGGTCGAGGATCTCCTCCGGGGTCTCCCGGGGCTCGCCGTCTGCCCAGCCGCGGCCGCGAGCGGAGGCACCGCCGGTCGTGGCGTGCGTCAGGCGGATCACGGCCCACACGGCGAGGACGATCAGCGCGATCCACAACAGGGGCATGAATAGCATCCAGGCCCAGTCGCCGTACCAGTACATCCGGGCCCACCTCCACCTGCGAGAGATTTCGACACTGTCTCGTGTGTTCATGGTGAGCCTTGGCCGGCCGGGGTCACCAAGGGCCCTTCGGCCTCGCTCCCGGGCCGCTCGGCACATCGTCGGCGCGGCGGCGTACCCGGAATGCTGCGATCGTGGGTAGGAGGGGACGGTGGCGATTCATGCACCGTCTGCTGCGTTTGAAGGAGGTCGGTCATGTGTGCCGACGCCCGGTCCTCAAACGTGCCGCCGACCAGGCCCTCATCGGTGTCGCCGCCAACGACCCTGCGGAAGCGGTCTACTTGCTCAACTTCGATGACGCGGACGGCAACAAGCTGACCTCGGGTGGCCGGTACGAACTGCACTTCCCTGGCGACGCGCTGCCGCCGGTCGACGCCTTCTGGTCGCTGACCGCCTGTGGGGAGGACATGAACCTCATCCCCAACCCGGCCGACCGCTACTCGGTGGGCGACCGCAGCCCCGGCCTGCTGCGGGACCCGGACGGTGGACTGACCATTCATCTGCAGCGCGAGTCGCCCGGTCAGGAACAGGAGGCCAACTGGCTGCTCACCACCGAGGAAGGCACCTGGTTCGTCGCCCTTCGGATGTACCGGCCCCGTCCCGAGGTGATCGACGCGACCTGGAGTGCCCTCCGCTGACCCGCATCGCCTGACGTTTCGGCATGGCTGAGGACGGCACGGAGACGCCCGAGAACGACCTCGCCCTACGGGCCTCGGCAGGCGAAGGGCACATCCTCCAGGGCGAACTGCAGGGGCTGGGCCGAAGGTCCTCCGATACAGGACGATGTGCCCCTCGCAACGCCCGGAGCGCAGGGTCAGGGTGAAGTTGCACCCCACTGTGCCGCACGAGACGGCAGACCCTGAAAGGCGGTGGGCAGATGTCACTTCCTCTGGTGGTGGGCGTAGATGGATCGGACTCGTGTCTGACGGCGGTCGACTGGGCCGTGGACGAGGCCGTGCGCCACGGTGTTCCGCTCAGGCTGGTGTACGCCTCGCTGTGGGAGCGCTATGAGGCCGACCTTCCCTCGGTGGGCCCCGTGCGCCCTTCCGAGCAGGTGCTGGCCGAGCACATCGTGGCTTCGGCGGCCGAACGCGCCGAACGGCGCAACTCGGATGTGAAGGTCACCACCGACATCATCCCGGAGGACGCGGTGGCCGCGCTTGTTCGCGAGGGCGGGCAGGCCTACACGCTGGTGACGGGTTCGCGTGGCCGGGGCGCTCTCAAGGGACTGCTGCTGGGGTCGGTCGGTCTTGCCGTGTCGGCCCGGGCGCACTGCCCGGTGATCGTGGTCCGGGGCGATCCGGCTGGGCTCGCGGGCACGCACGAGCGGATCCTGCTGGGCGTCGGTGACGCCGACGACACGAGCACCGAGGCCGTGCGGTACGCCTTCCGGGAGGCCGAGGTGCGCGGCTGTGTCCTGGACGTCATGCATGCCTGGCGCAGGCCCGCCTTCGGCAGGAGCGGCAACCCGGTACGTGCAGGAGGGCCGGAGGACACCTGCGAGGAGCGTGCCTCCGCTGTCCTCGACGCTCGGCTCAAGGCCGCGATCGGCGAGTATCCGCAGGTCCGGACGCGCCCGGCAACGCCGGAGGGACCGGCCGCCAAGATCCTCGTGGATCGGACGGCTGCTGCCGACCTGGTGATCGTCGGGGCACGGCGCCGCACGAGCACCTTCGGGTTGCAGCTCGGCCGCGTGAGCCACGCCCTCCTGCACCATGCCCAGTGCCCGGTCGCGGTCGTGCCCGTACGGCAGTGAAGCGTCGAGGCATCGGCACACGATGGAGAGCTCGGCATGGACGCCGCCGGCTCTCAGCCGAAGAGATGCCGGACTCTGATGGTCTCGACGATGGTTTCGACGCGCCTCCACGTGCCGCCGGGCAGCAGCATCCGATCGCCGTCCGCGCTGCAAGCGACCGAGCGGACGGTTCCGGCGGCCGGGCGAGTGGCCCGCCGCCGAGCGCTCCTGGCAGCACCCGCCGGAGCACTGCCCAAGGTGCGCTCGGCCTCCGGAATGGCTTGGGCGCGCCGGTTCATCGGCGACATCCAGCATCGATCCCCTGGGCACCATGACGGACGGTGCCGAACGGCACCCACAAGGACCGTGAGACCCATGTCCGCCGGTTGGGCGAGGCGGGACGGTGTCGAAGGGCGCGCCGGAACCGAGGTCTGCTGAGTGGAGGACCGTGCCCCGTCCGTCATGCCGCCGGATGCGCATCTCTGGCAGTCGGGCGAGGCGGCCCGCAGTGTGGAGAACAGAGGTGCAGAGGCCGGGCGGGGACGGACACCGAAGGAGAGGTGGGTACGCATGGACAAGGACGCCTCCGAGCGCCGGGTGGTGGTCGGTGTCGACGGGTCCCAGTCCTCGTACGAGGCCCTGCGCTGGGCCGTGCGGTACGCCGACCTGGTCGGCGGCGCCGTGGAAGCGGTCGCGGTGTGGGAGCTGCCGGGCCTGTACGGCTGGTCGGGGCCCGCTGTGGACATGGACGTCGATGAGGACGAGACCCGGCAGAAGATGAGCCAGGAACTGACCGATGTGCTCGGAGCCGGCGCTGCCGGCTCGGTTCGGACCCACGTGGTGCACGGCAATGCCGCCGACGTCCTGCTGAGAGCGGCCGAAGGAGCCGAGGTCCTGGTCGTCGGCAGCCGGGGCAGGGGCGGGTTCGCGCGTGCCCTGCTCGGTTCCGTCAGCCAGCATGTGTCGCAGCATGCGAGCTGCCCGGTCGTGATTGTGCGCTGCCAGAAGCAGTGACGCGAGGCCGGTCCCCCCCGGGGCGGCTCACTGGAAGGCAGCGTGGATCTCCTGTTCGGTGGCTTCGTGCGACACGAGCAGCAATTCGTCGCCGGGGAGCAGCCGCACCTCGGGACTTGGGACGGTGGGCTGCCCCTCCCGTACGACGGTGGCGACCACGGTGCCTGGGGGCAGGGAGACCTCGCCCAGGGCGTGACCGGCGGCCCGGGACCGTTCGGTGATCGCGGTCTCGATGACCTCGACACCGGCCTTGCTCAGTCGCAGCAGTGCCACCGTGTCGGTGGCTCCGGTGGCCTCCTCGATGAGGGAGATCAGCGGGGTGGCGGCGGGCACTGCCGCGTCCACGCCCCACCGCTGGTCGAAGAGCCAGGCGTTCTCCGCCTCGTTGACGCGCGCGGCCACACGGCCCACCCCGAACTGCCGCTTCGCCAGCAGGCTGATGACCAGGTTGTCCTCGTCGCGGCCGGTGACCGCGATGACGAGGTCGCAGGCCAGCGCGCCCGCGCTCTCCAATAGGCCCGGCTCGCAGGCGTCCCCGGCCACGAGGCACACGTGCGGCAGGCCGCCGAGTTCCGCCACACGCTCGTCGTCGTACTCGACGAGGGTGACGTCGTTGTGGGCGGCGGACAACACCTGGGCGATCTGGGTGCCGAGTCGGCCCGCGCCCGCGATAAGGACCTTCACGTTCCCAGCTCCTTGTCGAGAAAACCGCTCAGTCGGCCAAGCGCCGTTGCGGCGACCCCGAAGGTGACGAGGTCGCCGGGCTCGGCCAGGACCCCGTGGGCGGGGAGCAGCGACCGGCCGCCGCGGGTGATCTCCACGATCCGGATCTCGCCGTCGACGTCGAACTCCGTGACCTGCCGCCCGGTGAGATAAGACGGCAGCTGGGAGCGGACGAGGAGTGTCTCGCCGTTGCCGAAGGAGACTTCGGTGGTGAGGTGCCGGTGCAGCAGCATCTGATGGATGCGGCCCACGGCCCAGCGGACGCTGGAGATGGTCGGGATTCCCAGGTGCCGGTAGATGTCGGCGCGGCGCGGATCGTGGATGCGTGCGAGGACGATCGGGACCCGGTACGTCTCCTTGGCGGTGCGCGCGCTGACGATGTTGCTGTTGTCCCCGGAGGTGACCGCGACGAACGCGTCCGCGTGGGCGATCCCGGCCCTCTCCAGTGCGGAGCGGCTGAAGCCGTTGCCCACGTGGAAGGCGCCGGGGAAGCCCGGTGACAGTTTCTTCTCGGCCTTGGGCTGTCGGTCGATGAGCCGTACGTCGTGGCCCTCGGCGACGAGTTGCGTGGCCAGGGTGGCGCCGACCCGACCGCAGCCCGCGATGATCACTCTCATGGCGTTCCTCCCTTCGGGGACGGCCTGCGGTGCCGCAGTGCCCATTTCCTGAGTTCTTCGGCCGCCAGCAGCAGTGCTCCGAACGCGGTCAGGACCGCCCAGTCGGCGGGGGCCAGCGGCGCGGTGTTGAACAGGGCCTGCAGCGGCGGCGCGTAGCTGATGGCGGCCATCAGCCCGATGCCGAAGCAGCCGGCGGCCAGGAGCCACGGATTGCTCAGCAGACCGGCCCCGAAGACGCTCTGCCGGTCGGTGCGCACGGCGAGGGCGTTGAAGAACTGGCTGACGACGATGCCGGCCTGGACCATCGTGATCGCCTCGCGGTAGACGGGGTTGTCCTTGGTGAAGTCCGCGTAGGGGATGCCGGAGGCGTGGATGTGCCAGAAGAAGACGGCGCACACGCCGAGAGCCTGGATACCGCCCAGGAAGAGGATGCGGCCCATGACGGTGGCTGAGAAGAGCCGCTCCTGTCGGGGCCGCGGCGGGCTGTTCATGACGTCGGGTTCCATCGGTTCCGCGCCGAGCGCGAGGGCGGGCAGCACGTCGGAGCCGAGGTCGATGGCGAGGATCTGCACGGCCGTGATCGGCACCAGGGGGAAGCCGGCGAAGGTCGCCGCGAGGATCGGCACGAGTTCGGCGATGTTGTGGCTGAACAGGTAGATCAGGAATTTGCGGATGTTGCGGTAGACCGAGCGGCCCAGCCCGACCGCGGTGGTGATGGAGGCGAAGGAGTCGTCGAGCAGGACCATCACCGCCGCCTCGCGGGCGACGTCGGTGCCGGAGGCGCCCATGGCGACCCCGATGTCGGCGTGCTTGAGGGCCGGGGCGTCGTTGGCCCCGTCGCCGGTGACGGCCACGACCTCGCCGCGCCGCTGCAGCGCGGTGACCACCCGCATCTTGTGCGCGGGGCTGACCCGGCACAGCAGCAGTTCGGCGGAGTCTGCCAGCAGGTCGTCCAGGCCGCTGTCATCCATCGTGTCCAGCTGGGTGCCGGTCGCCACGGCCGGAGCCGTCCCGCGCACGATGCCGACGCGACGGGCGACGGCCTCCGCGGTCAGGGGATGGTCACCGGTGACCATGACGATGCGGATACCGGCCTGCCGGCACGCGTCCACCGCGTCCCGCACCTCGGGTCGTGGCGGGTCGTACATCCCGGCGAGCCCCAGCAGGGTCAGCTTCGATTCGACGTCCGCGATCGGCGGCCGAGGCCCGGAGACCTGCCGCCGGGCGACCGCCAGCACGCGCAGGCCCTGCCCGGCCATACCGTCCGCGGCTGCGATCACCCGGCTGCGATCGGCGGCCGTCAGCGGCGTTCTCCCGTCCCCCTGGTCCAGGGCGTCACAGCGGGTGAGCAATTCGAGGGGAGCACCTTTGGCACATGCGACATAGGTCCCGTCCCTGTCGCGATGGACGGTGCTCATCAATTTCCTTGCCGAGTCGAAGGGATACTCCGCCACCCGGGGTGCCCGGGTCTCCTCCTCGAGGGGATCCAGACCGGCCTTCATGGCCGCCACCAGCAGCGCACCCTCGGTGGTGTCTCCCAGCACCCGCCACGCGTCCCGCCCGGCGGTCCGTACCAGTCGGGCGTTGCTGCACAGAGCCGCCGCCCGCAGCAGCTCCCTTACGGGCGGGGCATCGGTGATCTCACCGACCGGGGCGTACCCCACGCCCGTCACGGCGTGCGACACCCCGTCCGCCCACAGCTGTACGACGGTCATCTCCGCCTGTGTGAGGGTGCCCGTCTTGTCGGTGCAGATCACGCTGGTAGAACCCAGGGCCTCCACGGCGAGCAACTGCTTGACCAGCGCGTGCCGACGGGCCATGCGACGGACACCGATCGCCAGCGACACGGAGAGCGTGGCCGGCAGTCCCTCGGGCACGAGAGCGACCATCACACCCAGTGAGAAGACGAACGTGTCGACGAACGGCTGCCCGCTGGGCACGCGCACCGCGAACAGAACAGCCCCGGTCGCAAGCGCCACGCCCGCGACTCGGCGGGCCATGACGGCGACCTGCCGCTGCAAGGGAGTCTGCTGCCTGGGGGCGGCGGCGGTGAGCCGGAAGATCCGCCCGAACTCGGTGGCCGTACCGGTGGCGAACACCACGGCCTTGCCGGTGCCCGCGACCAGGTCGGTGCCCATGAAGACGCAGTTGCGCGCCTCCAGCGGCGGCCCCGGCGGCACGGGTTCCGCGATGCGCGTGACGGGATCGCTCTCGCCGGTGAGCGCGGCGTTGTTGACGGCGGCTTCCTGGGCCTCGACCAGCCGGCAGTCGGCCGGCACCGCGTCCCCCGCCTCCAGGACCACCACATCGCCCGGCACCAGATCCCGGGCGGACAGCTCCCGCCGCTCTGCGTCCCGCAGTACCCGGCAGGTGTGCGGCACCATCGCCTGCAAGGACTCCGCGGTGCGCTCGGCGGAGTACTCCTGTGCGAAGCCGATACCGGCGTTCAGCAGCACCACGCCGAGGATCGCCAGGGCCAGTTGCAGGGTGGCCGGATCCCGGGGCTGTCCCAGCCCGTAGGCGAGGAACGTGATCGCCGAGGAGACGAGCAGGACGACCGCGAAGAGGTCGGTGAACTGTGCGAGGAGCCGACGCCATACCTGGCCGCGGGGCGCTCCTGGCAGTTCGTTGGGGCCGTAGCAATTCCGCCGTGCGGCGATCTCGGCCGACGTCAGACCGCGCGGGGAGCTTTCCAGAGCGGCGAAGACCGCGGGAGCCGGCAGGGAGGGGACCGACGGCGCAGAGGCGCCCGGCCGGTCCGCAGGCGGCGCCTGTGCCGCGGCCTCGCCGCCCGCCGCCGGACCGCCCTCGTGGAGTGCGGTCGTACCCTGCCGGGCCTGTTCAGGGCTCATCCGGTGGCTCCGGCCTCCTGGGACGGTCCCGGAGGCTCCTGCAGGACGCTCCAGGCCACCGGCCCCAGCAGGTCGGCGAACCGACGGAACAGGTCGAGGAACAGGTCGTCGATCGCCAGCACGCCCACCACCCGGCCCGCGCCCAGGACCGGAAGCCGGCGGACCCCCGTGCGACGGAACGCGCGATAGGCAGCCTCCAGACCCTCGACGGCCTCGACCGTGACGACGCGGGCCGACATGATCGCGTCCGCCCGGGCCCTCGCGTCCAGTCCGCCGCCCAGGCCACGAACGACGAGGTCGCGGTCGGTGACGATGCCGTGCAGGGCCCCGTCCTCGACCACCAGCACAGACCCGACGGCGCTCTCGGCCATCAGCCGGGCCACCTCGACCAGGGTGGTGTTCGGCGCCACGCACACCGGAGGAGCCGTCATCACCTCGGAGACCTTCATGCGCTCCTCCTCGCTGTCCCGCGGCCCGCCGGGTCCCACTCAGAGAACGTCGAGCAGATCGGACACCGCCCGCCGTGGGCTCGCGGGACCTTCGGGGCCGCGACCGAGCCGGATGATCATCTGTACATGGGCCATCGCAGAGACGGGGTCGCGGACGGCCCACCGGATCTCGGGCCACTCCAGGGGCTGGGAAGTGACCGAGGCGACGAGCCCGTCCGCCGTGGCCTGGAGGAGGACCCGCTCCAGTGCCTGCCCGGCCGACAGCCAGTCCGCGGGCCCGTCGCGGACCGTACCCAGCAGGGCGATGTTCGGTTCCGTCTCGAAGAGCGCCCAGATGCGTTCGGGCAGCGGACGACCGACGGCGAAGTCACGCACGGGGACCGAGGTGCGGCGCTGCCGCGGACCGAAGGCCTCGGCGGTGATACCGTCAGCGGCCCCGGCGTCGCCGGAAGAGCCGGCGTGCGCCCAGCGCGCCGTCTCCTCACACACGTCCGGCGCGAGCGCCTCCCTGTCCTCGGCGTCCCGCACCAGCTCCAGGATCAACTGCACGTGCCATGCGCCGGGAAACAGCAGTTGTGCGCCCTCGGCGAGCGCGGCTTCCCGCAAGGTCTCCTGCTCCGCCGGCGGGAGCGTCTCCTCGCGGAAGGGGAAGCGGCTGGAATGGCGGCGGTGGATCGCCGGGCTCAGCCGGGCGAGCGCCCCGTCGGGGGTTCCCGTGCCGCACAGATGCGCCTCGGCCAGGAACTCCGGGTAGGCCGGGTCCGGTAGCAACCGGACGACCGGCGCGAGACCGGCCGCCGCGGCGGCCACGCGCAGGTTGAGGAGCGCCGCGCCGCACCCCACGTACAGGCCGCGGTTCTCGGGGTCGGTTCGCGGCAAGGCCCGCTCCAGGTCCGCGTACAGCCGCAGGACACCGGTGTCCCGCAGGTAGCGGAAGGTCCAGGGTTGTGCGTTGTGCAGCGAGGGTGCCGCCGCGGCGTCCGCCACGAGCCCGGTGACGGTGTTCACGTCGAGAGGTTGTGCAGTCACGGCGGCTGGCTTCCCTTCGTGCCGGGGTGTCGGATCACTCGCTGGTCGGTACGGCGATGACAGGGCAGCGGGCGTGGTGCAGCACGCCCTGACTGACCGAGCCCAGCAGCATGCCGGCGAAGCCTCCTTCTTGCGGTGGCGCGGAAGGATGCCGCCGCCAATTCCATGGAAGGCGTCGGCAGCGCCCGACTGCCAGGGGCCAATGGTCCCCACCGGAGGCCTGCCGACCCTCCGCCGTCCCGCGGCAGGGTCAGGGTCCGGGGACCGAGAGCGCGGCGGAATGCAGGCCGGCGGTGTCCGACGGCGCGGCGCGGTGCTCGGGGCCCTGGCGGACTTCGATGGCGGCTCGCACCGCGGCCGTCAGACGGTCGAGCGCCTCGGACCGCACCGGCCGGACCGGCTCGGGATCCTCGATCCGGCGCGCCGAGTCGGGCAGGTCGGCCAGGTCCTCGCGGAACCGCTTGCGCGCGTCCAGCCAGTGGTCCGGCGCCCCCGTCCGCCGCCCGCCCCGCATCACCGTGGGCAACAGCGGCTGTGCGGACTCCGGTGGTTCCTCGGCCGCCAAAGCGATGACGTCCGGCCGTCCGGGCCGACGGAAGACCTGCTTGCGGCCCGGAGCCGTGACCTTCGCCGAGGACAGTTTCATCACGGGCCGGCCGTCGTACTCGACGAGCTTGTACGCGGCGTCCAGGTACGGGGCGTCCGCGGCGACGCCCACCTTCGTGCCCACGGCGTACACGTCGATGGGGGCTCCGGCGCGTACGAGCCGGTCCACCCCGTACTCGTCGAGCCCGCCGCTGGCCACGATCCGTACGTCGGTCAGCCCGGCGGCGTCGAGCAGGGAGCGCGACCGTCGCGAGAGTGCGTCGAGGTCTCCGCTGTCCAGGCGGATCGCGCAGCCGGGACCACGCCGCAGATCGGCCAGGACCCGGGCCGCGATCCTGACGCCCTGTTCCGTGTCGTAGGTGTCGACGAGGAAGGTGACCGGACCGGGGTGGCAGCGCGCGAAGGCGCGGAACGCCACTTCCTCACCGGAGAAGGCCTCGATGTAGGAGTGGGCCATGGTGCCCGAGGCCGGAATGCCCAGGGCCGTGGCGGCGGCGACATTGCTGGTGCCTGCGAAGCCCACCATGGCACCCAGCCGGGCGGCCTGCAGCCCCGCCCATGGGCCGTGCGTGCGGCGCAGCGAGAAGTCCACGACTGCTTTGTCCGCCGCGGCCAGGACGCAACGTGCCGCCTTGGACGCCACCACGGTCTGGTGGCAGAGCTGGTTCAGCAGGTACGTCTCCACCAACTGGGCCTGGGGGAGCGGCGCGGTCACCTCCAGCAGGGGCTCACCGGCGAAGACCACATGGCCCTCCGGGATCGCGTGCACATCTCCCTCGAAGGAAAGACCGAGGAGCGGTTCGAGGTCCGCGGCAGGCCGGTGCAGGGCGTCCGCGAACCTCTCGACGTCGTCCCTCTCCACACGGAAGCGGGCCAGGAAGTCCAGGGCGGACTCCAGGCCCGCGGCCACGAGAAAGCCCCGGCCGGGCGGAAGGCCGCGGACGAAGAGGCTGAAGGTGGCCGGCGCCCGCATGTCCTCCTGAAGGTAGGACATCGTCATGGTCACCTCGTAGAGGTCGGTGGTGGTGACGTCGGACATGGTGATCGCCGCCGAGTGTCGGGGTTCCCTGATCCCAGTCTGGTCGCGACCGTGCGGGAGGAAAGGGACTTCAGGGCCCGGCGCATGGGCTCTTCGGCCCCAGCGCGGGGCATTCCACCGCGCTGAACTGGATGTGCCCGCAGAGAGGACCGATCCGGGAGGTAGGGCGATGAGCACACTCGCACGCAGGCAGAGATTCGCGTTCCCGGAGATGGCGGACTGGTTCGAGGGCGTCCCGGCCCGCTTCGCCATGCCCACGATGAGTGAGCTGTCCACGGTGCGGATCGAGGATTACACGGAGGACGACCGCTACGTGATGCGGGCGGAGCTTCCGGGCATGTCACCCGAGGACATCGACGTCTTCCTCGCCGACGGAGTGCTGACGGTCCAGGCCGAACGCACCGACAGGGACGTCACGAAGAATCACAGCGAGATCCGGTACGGAGCGATGAGCCGCAGCGTGGCGCTGCCGACCGGTGCGGACGAGGACGACGTCAAGGCCGAGTACACCGACGGCATGCTCACCGTCAGTGTGGGCCTGGGCGCCAAGAAGGCGGAGGCGAAGCATGTGGAGATCCGGCACGGCAACTGACACCGTCCGGTGACGGCCGGCGGGCCCGGGCTGGGCCCGCCGTCGGTGAGCCGAGGCGCAGTTATCGGTCCGTGCGGGTGGCGGCCCAGCGGCGCCGTACCGCCTCTTCGTGTTCGGCTTCCTCCAACGCCAGTTCCACAGCGGCCAGTTCGGCCTGCAGTCGCGGGATCCAGTGTCTGCGGAGGGCACGGACTCGCCGGCGTGTCCGTTCGGCCTCGGCGGCCAGCAGGTCGGCGGCTGCCTGATGGGTGGCGAGTTCCGCCGCGGCGCGGATTGCGGCGCGGTAAGCCGTCTCGGCATGGGCGAGCGCCGTGTTGGACGGGGTCGGTTCCGCCGGGGAGCGTACGGGCGCTGCGTACTCCACTGCTGCCGGGTGGCGTACGCCCATCAGCGCGGCCCACCGGATGTCGACGCGAGCGCGGTCCGCGGGCGCCGCCTCGACCAGCGCGCGTTCGCCTCCGAGCAGCACCCCGCGCAGCAGCCAGGTTTCCGCGTCGGCAAGCTTCTCTTCCCACACCCGGCGCGCGTCCTCAGCAGCCCGGCGTGCCGTGTGCTCGCGGTCCAGCAGGAGCCGGAGCTTGCGTTCGAGCAGGTCCGCTCCGCGCAGCGCCGTGGCGAGACCGCGGCGCAGCCGGAGGCGCGCGGCCCGCCCCGCCGCGACGCGTCGTCCTCGCGGACTCATCGCCGTTCCTCGTGCTGCGGTGGAGCGTGGGTGTCGAGCAGGCCGGCCGGGAGCATGCCCAGTTGGCCGCGCGGCAGGGTCAGCAGCACCTCCCAGGCCCGGTCCAGGGAATCGTCCAACGGCCGGTCCTCGTCGGTGCCCTGCGTGAGAAACCGGTCCCGGAAGGCGTCCTGGAGGTCCAGGTGGCGCAGATCGGTCGGACTGAGCGCGGCACGGCCGATCAGGTCGGCGAGTTCCGCGACCTGCCGGGACCGGGCCAGCGCCGCGATCAACTGTGCGGCGACGGCCGGATGATCCGCGCGGGTGCGTCCCGCCCCGGTTCCCTTGCGCATCAGACGCGACAGCGAGGCCAGCGGATCGACGGGCGGGTACGTGCCGGCTGCTTGGACTTCGGCGGACAGCACGATCTGACCTTCGGTGATGTAACCGGTGAGGTCAGGGACAGGGTGTGTGATGTCGCCCGCGGGCATGGTGAGCACCGGCAGGACGGTGACCGATCCCGGGCGGCCCCTGATTCTGCCGCAGCGTTCGTAGAGGGAGGCGAGATCGCTGTAGAGGTAGCCGGGATAGGCACGCCGTGCCGGTATCTCGCCCCGTGCGGCGGACACCTCGCGCAGCGCCTCCGAGTAGGCCGTCATGTCCGTCATCACCACCAGGACGTGGCGGCCCTCCGTGAATGCCAGGTGTTCGGCGACGGTCAGGGCGAGTCGCGGAGTGAGCAGCCGCTCGATCACCGGGTCGTCGGCGGTGTTGAGGAACAGGACGAGTTCCCGTGCCGCGGAACGCGCGGCCAGACCCTCACGGACGAAGGCGGTGTCGGCGTGGGTGAGCCCCATCCCGGCGAACACGACGGCGAACGGCTCACCCCCACAGGTGGCCTGGGCCGCGATCTGCACGGCCAGTTCCAGGTGCGGCAGCCCGGCGGCCGAGAACACCGGCAGCTTCTGGCCCCGTACCAGAGTGGTCAGCACGTCCACCGCGCCCACCCCGGTGAGCACCGGTTCGTTCGGCGGCTCCCGGCGCACCGGGTTGATCGGCGCGCCGCCGACCGCCTCGTACGACCCGCCCAGCACCGGCGGTCCACCGTCGGCCGGTTCGCCGCGCCCGTTGCACACCCGCCCCAGCCACCCGGCACCGACCGGGATCCGCATCGGCGACCCCGAGAAGGCGACACGGGTGCCGGAGCGGTTCATGCCGGCCGTGTCCTCCAGCACCTGCACCACCGCGAGGTTGCGGTCCACCTCCAGGACCAGCCCGTGTCGCCGTTCACCGGAGTCGAGCACGATCGTGGCGAACTCGTCCCAGCCCACCCCACTCACTCCTTCGACGACCACGAGCGGACCGCGCAGTTCGCGCACGCCCGTGTACTCGATCTCCGCCGGCCCGGTCATGCTGTCTCTTCCAGCCGGGCCAGGACGATGTCGCGGGCGGCCGTCACCGGAGCCGTCTCCGCGGGGGCGGCTACCTCGCGTGCCCGCAGCAACGGGCTGAAGTCGACCGCCTCGACGACCTCGGCCTGGGTACCGGCGTCCACCACCTCCAGACAACGGTCGATCACCGCCAGCACGGCATCGACCAGAGCCGCCGTCTTCTCAGGGGCGCTGTAGGCGTCCGCCGGGGACAGCGCGTTCTGCTGGATCGCGGCCTCGCGCAGCAGCCGTCCGGCAAGCACACTGATGCGTTCCCGGGGCGGCAGGGCGGTGATGCCGACCAGCTCGACGAGGTCGGCCAGCCGGTCCGCCTCCGCCAACTGCCGTGCGACGCGCCCGCGCCGCTCGGCCCACTGGGGGTCACCGGCACGCGCGTGCGCGACGGACAGCGCGGCGGCGTCCCGCGAGAACGACTCCGACCAGGACACGGCCGGATAGTGCCGTGCGTAGGCGAGGTCGCGGTCCAGACTCCACAGACACCGCACGAACCGTTCCGTGTGCGCGGTGACGGGCTCGGTGCGGTCGCCGCCCGGTGGAGACACGGCACCGATCACCGTGACGGACCCCGTCGCGCCGCCCAGCGTGCGAACGGCAGCCGCCCGCTCGTAGAACGCGGCCAGCTGGGAGGCGAGCGAAGCGGGGTATCCCTCCTCGGCGGGCAGTTCGCCCATGCGGGAGGCGAACTCACGCAGCGCCTCCGCCCACCGGGAGGTCGAGTCGGCGATGAGGACGACGTCGAGGCCCATGTCGCGGAAGTACTCCGCGACGGTCGCGCCCGTGTGCACACTCGCCTCGCGTGCCATCATCGGCATGTTCGAGGTGTTCGCGATCGTCACGGTCCGCTCAGCCAGCCGTCCACCGGTCCGTGGATCGGTCAGCTCCGCCAACTCCTCGATGACGTCCGCCATTTCATTGCCGCGCTCGCCGCAGCCCACATAGACGATCACGTCTGCGTCGCACCATTTGGCGATCTGCTGCAGCAGCATGGTCTTGCCTGTGCCGAATCCGCCGGGGACAGCGACCGTGCTGCCGCGGGCCACGGGGAAGAGCAGGTCGACGGCACGCTGTCCGGTGTTCAGGGGCGTGTCCGCCGGCAGGCGCCGCGCGACCGGCCGCGGCTCGCGCACCGGCCACGACTGAGCCATGCGCACTTCGTCCCCGCCTACGACGGCGAGCGGGGCGTCCGAGGCGTACGATCCCGCCGACGCGATCCGTGTCACCTCGCCCGACAGGCCCGGGGGTACCAGAAGCCGCAGTGGGACACTCGCGGCGATGTCGCCGAGGACGTCACCGGGCCCGGCCCGTTCCCCCCGGACCACCCGAGGCGTGAACGCCCGTGCAGCCGCCTCAGTGGTGGCCGGCCCGCTCGTCGTCAGAAGATCGCCGGCGCCGGCCAGGGGGCGCAGGAGGCCGTCGAAAACGCCACCGAGCAGATCCGGGCCGAGCCGCACCGTCAGGGGCCGCCCTTGGGGTTCCGCAGGGTGCCCGGGTGCCAGCCCGCCGGTGTACTCGTACGCCTGGACGGAGGCGATGTCCCCGTGGAGGGCGACGACTTCGCCCGGCAACCCGGTGCCGCCCAGCAGGACGAGATCGTGCATGGCGACCGTGGGAGGGCAGGCGATCGCCACGAGGGAGCCGGCCACACGGAGGATGCGGGGGCGACCATCCCGGTCGGAGGTCGGGGCACCGCCCGCGACGTCTGTGGGCGCGCCCCCACCGGACTGGTCCGGCTCCTGGTCGCCAGGAGTGATCATGGCGGCCCCCACAGCGTCTCGGCCCGGGCCCCCAACCGGTCCAGGGCGCGGTCGGCAAGGGCGTCCGCCGACAGATCGACTCGGCGGCCAGGCGTTTCGGCCGTCACCCCGCCTTGCGCGACGGTGGTGACCACTGCCTCCGGACCCAGTGCGGCTCGTGCCACGTCCGCAAGGTGTGACCGTGCGACCGCACCCTCCCGGGCCAGCGCCCGCCGCACGCCCCCTCGGACCTCGGCTTTGAGTGCCGCGCAGACCTCAGCGCGGACCGCGAGTTCGGTCTCCCAGGCCTCCTGTGCGGCCCGTACCTTTTCCCGGTCGGCCTCCTTGGCGCCGTCGACCTCGCCGAGTCTGCGGGCCTGCGCGAGCACTGCGTCAGCCGCGGTGCGAGCCGCGAGCAGGGTCTCGGCCGCGTCGGCGCGCGCACGGTCCAGGGTGGCGTCGGCAGCGGATCGCGCGGCGCGCAGCAGCTCGACGCGAACGGGGTCCAGCGCATCTACCGGCGCGGTCATGAGGGCATCACCACCGTCAACGGCTGGGCCGGGGACGGCGCTGTCGCCGCGATCGCCAGCACATTCGCGGCCTCGGCCGTGAGGATCACCAGGCCGACCGCGCCGGACAACGTCAGCCAGGCCCTGCGAACGGCGTCCGGGTCCTCCGCCACGAGGACATCGACCCCGGCCAGTGCCAGTCCGCACACCCTGGTCCGTGCGCCGATGGCGGCCACCGTACACATCGTCAGGCCTTTCCGATCAGCAGGATAGCGACGACGAGCCCGTACACGGCGATGCCCTCCGCCAGGCCGACGATCACCATGGCCCGTCCGAACATCTCCGGTCGTTCGCTCAGCGCGGCCAGTGCCGCGGCGCCCGTGTAGGCGACGGCTATCGCGGCGCCTATCGACGCGCCGGCCACCGCGATGGCCGCACCGATCAAGGCGGATCCGTTGACTGCACCGGATGCGGCGGCCCGCGTTGAAGCCTGCGCCGGACCCGTCAGCGCCGTGGTGAGGACGACCAGGGCGACGCCCAGCAGAGCGAGGTTCGTGACCAGGAGCCAGCGGAAGGCGTGTCTGGTCCGGCGCCGCCGTAGCAACCCGATGCCACCGAGCACCGAGGCCAGGACCGGCAGGACGATCAGCCAGGTGAGCATGGGATCACCTTCACAGCGGGGTCGGCAGGCTCCGCCGGGGGAACGTGCCAGGGACGGAACGGGCGGCCCTCGGTCTCGAAGAGCCGGGAGAAGAGTTCGTAGAACTCGAGCCGCAAGGCCTGCACGCCGGCCACCAGGGCCTCCAGGCCGAAGGAGACGGCCGTGCCCACGACGAACAGCACAGCGGCGCCCGCGACACCGGCCGCGCCACGCCCTGCCAGGGCCGTGGTGCCGCGCCACACGAGGTCGGCGAGCGCGGCGTGGGTGAGACCGAAGGCGGCGAGCCGGGCGAACGACAGGGTGTTGGTGCCGGTACGCACGACGACGTCGAACAGCCGCACCACCGTTTCGGCGACTCCCGCGCCGCCGCCCGCCGTGGCCCGGAACAGGCCGAACGCCACCAGCGCCAGCCCGGCCGCGGCGCACGCGGCCCCGGCCGCTGCCCAGGCGTGCCAGTGCAGCAGCAGGCCTGCCGCGGCCATCGCGAGCCCCAGGTAGAACAGCAGCCCGGCGCAGCCGGACGCCGCGTACAGGCCCCTGGCCCAGCCGTTCTCACGTACGCGGTTCACCGCGCCCGCGGCATGAGCGAGCACCAGCAGACCGGCCCCGAAGACCACTGCGGCAGCCAGCAAGCGAGCGGGCTCCTCCAGCGGGCTCAGCCACAACACCGGCAGTAGCGCGGTCGGCCCGAAGAAGTCGCCGTAGGCGGCGCCCGCGACCATGGCGGCGACTCCCGCGCCCGCCAGGAACGGCCACAGCCGAGTGAAACGCGCCAGGGGGCGAGGCCGGCCGAGGCGCAGGGCGAGTGCGCCGAGCACCAGCAGCGCGCCGTGCCCCACGTCACCGAACATGATTCCGAACATCGCGACGTAGGCCAGGCCGGCAGGCCACGAGGGGTCGATGTCCGCGTAGGCCGGTGTGCCGTACGTCGACACCAACGGGGTGAAGGAGGCGGCCCGGCCCGAGCGCAGCAGCGTCGGCGGATCCGTTCCGCGCGGCACGCGCAACGGCAACAGCGCGCCGCCCGCCGCAGCCAGGCGGTCCGCGACGTGGGACACCTCGGCGGCCGGGCACCATCCGGCCAGCGCGGTCACCTCCCCCCGTCGTACGGCGCCCTGCGCACGCTCCTCCAGTTGAGCCTCCCCAGCCAGCAGGGCGACCTGGCGCCGATCGTCGAGCATGTCGAGATCGGGCGCCGTCAGGGCCAGTACAGCTGGAGCGGCGCTCTCGGACCCGGAGGTCGCACCCTGCCCACGCAGTTGCTGCAGCCGCACAGCTGCCGCTCCCGGAACCGCCTCCTCGACGCGGTCCAGTTCCACGCAGCCCTCCTCGGCGATCCGCACCAGCGCGTCTCGCAAGCCCGTCTGCGGCACGACCACCGCCACGCGGCGCATCCGGACCGGTGTCATCGCCTCAGACCAGGGCATCGAACGCCTCTCCGGGCCGTCCGCCCCGCGCCGCCGACTCCAGCGCGGCCCGCACCCGCCAGGCGTCCACGGACAACAACGCGACCGCGCCGACGACGGCCGTGGGTCCGTACCGGCCTTGGCGCAGCATCACAGCGCCCTCGGTCTGCAGCGTGCGCCACCAGCGTGCCTCGGCCCGCCAAAGCTCACCGGGCTCGTCGATGTCCGCAAGGACCCACCGGGCGGCTGAGGGAAGGCTGTCGTGGAACTCCCGGTAGGAGGAGGCGGCCGACGACCGTGTCCCGAGCAGTCGTGCCGCATCGCGACGCACGGATTCCGTGAGAGAGCGGCGGTGCACGAAGAGTTCGCGTGCGGTCAGCAGGACCGCACGCCCCTGAGCCCAGCGGTGTGCGGGCGGGACGGACACGGCCGTGCGCCGCGCCGCGGCCATGCGCATGCCCGTGATCAGGGCCCACGGGGTGTCGTCGCCCGGGTCCCCCCAGGGCGAGGCGGTGAGTGCCGCCCTGAGTTCCGCGCGCGTCCCGGCACGCTCCAGACGTCGCCACGCCGTCTCCAGGGAACCGAGCCGGTACGGCTCCGGCGTCTCGGTGCGCCGGTCTTCCGTGACCGGCAGCCGGGAGACCACGTTGGCGATCTCGAATCCCGAGGCGAGCGGCACCAGCAGGCGGGCGCCACCGGGCGGCAGCCATCCGGCCAGTACTCGCAGATGCCACAGGAGGCCGGCGGCCACCGCCCGCTGAGCTTCGGGCAAGCCCACCGTCGTCCGCGTGTACCGTGCGTACGGCGTCGTGGCGAGGTGACGTACGGCGTCGTCGAGCGTCGGACCGCGCGCGATCTCACGTGCCCCCTCGCCGCCCGGATACCTTGCGACGAGGGCTCGCGCCCGCACCGCTCCGGCGACCCATCCGGCACTCACGGTTCTTCCGCCGTCCCGCTCGCCAGTCTCATCGCATCGGCCACGGCGAGGTCCACCAGGTGCGGCATGCGTTCCCCTGCCCGCTCGCGGATCCCCGAGGCCGCACGGTCTCCAGCCGCGCGCAGCGCGTCGGCCTCCTGGCGGGCTTCTCGGAGGAGGGGTTCCGCGGCCTGCCGGCGGACCACTGGAGCCTGTTCCCGTGCATCAGCCAGGAGACGTTCCGCCTCTCGTACGGCGTTCCGTCGAAGGGCCTCTGCCGTCTCCTCCGCGGCGGCCCGGATCCGTGCCACCTGCTGCTGAACATCCGTCAGCCGTGCGAGGGCGGGCTCCAGTTCCGCAGCGCGTTCCGCCATGCGGTCGGCGGGCACGCCGGTCGCGGACGCCCCTGGCGTTCCCGCCGGACGGAACCGCTCCAGGAAGTCCCGCAGGCTCATCGGCAGCCTCCTGC
Organism: Streptomyces sp. NPDC031418; assembly: GCF_055581605.1. NCBI lineage: Bacteria > Bacillati > Actinomycetota > Actinomycetes > Kitasatosporales > Streptomycetaceae > Streptomyces > Streptomyces sp. NPDC031418. The sequence continues at coordinate 47,876 of NZ_JBVIJC010000014.1, read as the reverse complement.
CGGTCGGTGCTCCTCCAGTTTCACCGTTCCGGGTCCACGCCGCACCGCATAGGGCCCTTGCGTCGTTCCACCAGGGCCGTTCGGCTCTTGGCACAGGTGGCGAGAACGGGAGACTGGGACGGTAGGCGACTCGACGGAGTCAGGAGGCCGCTGTGAACGCGCACGAGAACTTCCGCGCGCAGGCCGATGCTCGGCAGGGTGTGCCCACGCGTGCCTGGAGCCCGGCAGAAGCGGCTCGACAGGACATGCTGCTCCGCTACCTGGGGGCGGTCGCCTCAGCCGCGGCCAAGCACTCCGGCAGTGCGGCCGAGCGCTCGGACACCGCGGAGCGGGCACCGTCGACCGTAACGCCCACGCGGCGACCGGACCTCTCCCAGGAGCCTGGTGTGCCACTGGTGCGGGACGTGATGGACGTGCCCGCCGTCTCCGTCGGCGAAGAGCTGGCGTATCGCGACATTGCCCGGCTGCTGGCCCGTGAGCAGGTGGGCGCACTTCCGGTCGTGGACGCCGAGGACCATGTCGTCGGCGTCGTGTCCGAGTCCGATCTGCTGGCAAAGGTCGCGTTCGAGGCATCCCGCCACCGGCCGGGACGCATCGGTCGGCTGCGTGAACGTCGGATGCACGACAAGGCCCGGGGCGAGACGGCCGCCGACCTGATGACGAGTCCCGCGATCACCGTACTGCCGGGGGCGACGGTGGCCGAGGCCGCCTGGCTGGCCGCGTTGTCCCGGTTGAAGCGCATGCCGGTCAGCGATCGCGAGGGCCGACTCGTGGGCGTCGTGCGTCGTGACGCGTTGCTGGAGGCGTTGATCAGGGATGATGCCGGTATCCGGGCGGAAGTACAGGCCACGCTCGAAGCCTGCTGCCCACCGGCTGACCGGGAGAGTGTGGCCGTGACCGTGCACGACGGCATTGTGGAGCTGGCAGGCCGACTGGCGTCGTCGGCGATGGCGGCCCGGGTGGTGGCGGAGGTCGAGGGTATCGCCGACGTCGTCGAGGTGAAGAACCTACTCACCACCGACTGAGTTCGGCCGCTTTCCCATCGGATCACCGGGGGATGTGGTTCCCGGCATGGTGGGGGCCGTGCAGGTCGGAGTCGTGCTGGTCGTGGTGGGAGGCGAGGACGGCCGCCTGGACCCGGCGCTGCACTCCGAGCTTCGCCGGCAGCCGTGAGATGTGGTTCTTGACGGTCTTCTCCGAGAGGTACAGCCGCTTGCCGATCTCGCGGTTGGTCAGGCCGTCGCCGATCAGTGCCAGGATGTCCCGTTCCCGGGGGGAGAGCCCGGCCAGTTCCGCCGGGAGGGACGGGCTCTCGGCCGGGTCCGCGCGCAGGGAACGCATGAGCCGGGCGGTCGTCGCCGGGTCCAGCATCGACTGGCCAGAGGCGACGGTGCGTACCGCTGACACCAGGTCGGACCCCTTGATCTGCTTCAGCACGTATCCGGACGCGCCGGCCAGGATGGCGTCGAGCAGGGCTTCCTCGTCGTCGAACGAGGTCAGCATCAGACACGCCAGCTCCGGCATCCGGTCGCGCAGCTCCCGGCAGACCGAGATGCCGTCGCCGTCAGGCAGCCGGACGTCGAGGACAGCCACGTGGGGACGCAGGGCGGGGCCCCGGACCAGCGCGTGTTCAGCGGTGTCCGCGTCGCCGGCCACGGAGATGTCGGGTTCGGCGTCGAGGAGGTCGGCAAGCCCACGTCGTACGACCTCGTGATCGTCGAGCAGGAACACGCGGATAGGGTCCTCCTCGCTGAAGGCACGCATCTCTGTCATGGCGGCCCCACGTTTCGAAGATGATGGCCAGACCGCCGATCGCCCCAGGGACCGATCGTCACCTGTCGCCGCTGGACGCACCAGGGCCGACCGGCCCAGTCACCACGACGACATCGCCTCCGGTCAGCGCACGGCGGTGTGCTGGGCGAGGTCGAACTCCACCCCCACCACACCTTCGACAGCCCTGATCAGGCGGGCTGCGACGGGCACGAGGGCGCTGTCGGCAAGCCGGCCGGTGATTATCACGACCCCGTCGTGCACCTCCACGTGGACGGCCGACGGCGGCGGGAAGAGGTACGAGGCGATCTCGCGCCGCACTTCCTCGGCGATGTCCTCGTCGTCGCGCAGGAAGACCTTGAGCAGATCGGCCCGGCTGACGAGACCGGCCAGCAGCCCAGCGTCGTCCACCACGGGCAGCCTCTTGACCCCTTCGTGCGCCATGATGCGCGCGGCTTCCGCGAGGGTGGCGCCGGCCGGGACCGTGATGGCCGGGGACGACATGAGGTCGCCGGCTGTGAGAGCGGCCGCCTTCGCCACATCGACGGGCTGTCGCAGCTGGAGGTAGCCCGCGTCGGGTTCGTCCCGGAGTTCCTCCTTCGGCAGCAGGTCGGCTTCGGAGACCACGCCGAACACCCGGCCCTCGCCCTCGAGCACGGGCAGGGCGCTGACCTGCCAGTCCTGCATCAGCTGCACGATCTCCTTGAACGGGGCACGGCGGCCGACGGCGGCGACCGTCTGGGTCATCACGTCGCTGACGATGTGAGGAGTGCCGTACATGGTGACTCCGTACTGGCCTCGATGAGATGTCCGACTTTTTCCAGGGTGTGCCGGAGACGGTCGGTGGTGCCAGGGGTCGCACGGCCCTGGGGACGGGCCCATGCGGCTTCCGGGGTGCAGTGGGTCTCTTCCGGGCCACCGAGGGTCGGTCGGGCCCCGATGGGGCCGTGTGGCCCCTGATCCCTTCGGCATCACGGCGCCACGCTGGTGTCGGAACCCTCGCCCCGGGAGGTGGAGACCATGTCCCGCTCCGTCACCGTAGGTGTCGACGACTCGCCCGAGAGCCGGGCCGCAGCCGAGTGGGCGGCGCGAGAAGCGCTGCTCCGCGGCCTGCCCCTCAAGATCATGTACATCGCGGAGCCGACGCCCAGGTTCGTTGCCAGGACACCACTACTCGATCCTGACACCTACCGGCAGTGGGCAGAGCAGTTGATACGCGAGGCCGCGGAGGGCATCCGGCTCCGCTACCCGGGCATCGAGGTGACCACCGAGCAGCTGACCGGGACTCCGGCCGACCTGCTGTGCGAGGCAGCGGGCTTCGCCGATCTGCTGGTCCTGGGCTCGCGGGGCCTCGGCGGGCTGGAAGGGTTCATGGTGGGCTCGGTGAGTCTGGGCGTGGTGGCCCGCGCCGAGCGGCCGGTGGTACTGGTACGGGCGGGAGAGCAGGCCGCCGACGAGCACACGATGGATTCGGCGGGGGTGCCGTCCGCCGCGGCACCCTTCCGGCCCGTCGTGCTGGGACTCGACATCGACCAAGCGGACGACACCTTGCTGGAGTTCGCCTTCGACGCCGCCGCGCGGCGGAAAGCCGCCCTGCGGGTCGTCCACGCCTGGCCCGAGCCGCCTACCTCCTTCTACCGCTTCGCCGGCGACGCCGAGCTCTACGACACGCTCGAACGCGGACAGGCCACTCTCCTGAGCAAGGTGCTCCGTCCCTGGGTGCAGAAGTTCCCCGACGTCGAGGTGATCGAGGCGAGTCGGTGCGGAAACGCCGCGCAGGTTCTCGTCAACGACTCCCGTGACGCCTCCCTCGTGGTCGTCGGCCGGTGCATCCGCACCAGGTCGCTCGGCGCCCGCATCGGCCACGTCACCCACTCGGCCCTGCACCACATCGCCGCTCCCGTCGCCGTCGTTGCACACGGCTGACCTCCGCTCCGGAGAAGGAGACACGCCATGAGTGCACCAGCCGCACAGGCCTGTGGGGAGCCGCTGGACCTGCCTGTTGTCGTCGGCGCCGACGGCTCCGAGTCGAGCTTGCGCGCCGTGGACTGGGCCGCCGACGAGGCCGCCCTGCGCGGGACGTCGCTCCGGCTGGTGTATGCCTCCCTCTGGGAGCGCTACGAGGGCGTTTCTGTGGCTGCCGACCTCGCCAAGCCGTCCGAAGAGGTGAGGGCCGAGGACATCGTCCGGACCGCCGAGCGGCGGGCCCGGCACCGGGAACCCGGTGTCAAGGTCACCACTGACGTGCTGCCCGAGGAACCGGAGTACGGCCTGATACGCGAGAGCCGCAGCGCCCTCGTGATGGTGCTGGGCTGCCGTGGCCGCAGCGGGGTGACGGAGGCCCTCCTCGGCTCGGTCGGTGTCTCCGTGGCGGGACACGCCCACTGCCCGGTGATCGTGCTCCGCGGAAGTCACGACAACCAGGCACGCACCGGGACGCACGGCCGCATCGTTCTCGGGGTGGGAGAGAAGCCGGCGGGTTCGCCCGCGGCACGATTCGCGTGCGAAGAGGCCCTGCTGCGCGGGGTCCCGCTGGAAACCGTACGAGCGTGGCGCCGACCACTGCACGAGCCCCCCGCACCTCCCCTGACCGTCGGCGACCCCGCGCACGTGGAGGAGCAACAGGCTGCGGCCATGGTGGAAGAGGCGCTGCGGGAGGCCCCGACCGGCTTGCAGGTACAGCGGCGTACGGTCGAGGGCTACGCACGGGACGCCCTGATCGTGGTGTCCCGTGAGGCCGACCTGCTCGTCGTCGGTGCCCGACGGCGCCAGGGCCACTTCGGGCTCCAACTCGGCCGAGTCGCCCACGGCGTGCTGCACCACGCGGCCTGCCCGGTGGCGGTCGTACCCGAGCCCGCCTGAGCCTGCTGCTTCGGTACCCGGCCCGTGAGGCGTCGGCCGCTGGCACCGGTGCTCGGGTCCGCGTTCAGGTTTTGGAGAAGAATGGCCGGTGACGTGAGGTGAACTGCCGGGCGGCCACGATGAGCGAGGACAGTCGACAATCCAAGGCGTCGTTCGAGCCCAGACTGCGCTTGGGTGCCGAGCTGGAGCGGATAGCCGGGCAGCTCAGGGCACTGGCCCGGGCCCAGGACGAATTGCACGACCTGTACGAGGCCGTCCTACCCGCTCAGCACCATGAACCAGCCCAGTCCCCGGCCCGCCGCCGACGCTCCGCGAGTGGCCCGCAGCCGGTCTCCGGTGCGGTGCCACAGGTACGCCCGCAACAGCCGTCCCCCGTCGAGTGGTGCGGCCGGCAGTGCGTTGAAGACGGCCAGCAGGACGTTGATCGCGGACAGCAATACGACCGCCTCGACGACGAGCCCGGACGCGTGCAGCATGTACAGCCCGGCCGCGATGCCGGCGAAGACGCCGCCGGCGAGCAGACTCGTGAGCGGACCCACGGCAGCGATGCGCAACTCGGCGCCCGGTGTCGGGGCCTCGCTGTGCAGACGGGCGGCGCCGCCCAGCATCCACAGGGTGATGCCGTCGACCTGCACACCGTTGCGACGGGCCACCACGGCGTGCGCCAGCTCGTGCGCCAGCAGCGTAGCGAGGAAGACGATCGCCGCCAGCAGCGCCAGAACCCAGTACTGCAAGGCGGAATGGCCGGGGTGGGCGGCCGGGAACTCACTGTGCGCAAGAGCGACGGTCACCAGGGCAACGATGACCACCACGCTCCAGTTCAGGCCGACCCGCACGCCGGCGATCCGGCCGAGGGGCAGCGTCTCGTCCATGGACCTCGCCTCGTCCTCGTGTTGCGTGCCCAGGGCCCGCCGTGTCCGCTCGGCAGGCCCGATGGGGGCTTTGAGAGCCGTGGCTCAGCCCGCCCTGGGGCCCCACTGCGGTCCCACCAAGTCCCACTCCTGGTCCCAGTGGGCCGTACGGCGCCGGTCGAGCCGCGCTCGCGCGAAGGCTCCCGCGCCGAAGGCCGGGGCTGCGACGGCGAGGGCCGCCGCGCCACCGAAGAGAGCGGCCTCGACATGGCCCTCGCCCCGGCCCGTCGGCGCCGACGGACTGAGCCGGCCCCGATCGTCCTGCCAGACCGTCACCCGGGCTCCGGCCTTCAGGCCTTCGTCCACCAGCGTGCGCCCGGTTCGAGTGGTGCCGTCGGGAGCCGTCCAGCGCAGCGGTTGCTGTACACGACCGTCGGTCGAGAAGTCCCCCGTGACGCCGTGCCGGGCATCGGCCGGCAGGACCGCACCGACGGGATGCCGGTGGGCGCGCTCCTCCGCGAACTCGTGCTCGGTGCCACGGACGGTCACCAGCGCGGCAACGCCGCCACAGACCACCACGATCAGCCAGACCACCAGGACGATCCAGGCCTCGATGACGTCCTCGCGCCGCCTCAGCGGACTGCTCCGCCACCGCCACAGCCGCTTCGTGGTGCTCACGTCCGGACACCTCCTCGTCCTGGTGTCTGCTTCGACGATGACACCGGAGGCGGCGCGGCCAGGGGGGCCGGGAGGTTTCGCGGCCAGGCCGCCCGGAGCCGGAATCCCCGCACGAAAGGGTCCATTGGTCCCGGGCGGTGTACGAGGAGGGGCCGGGATCGACCCTGGCGTCGTCACCGGGTGCCGCATCGCTCGTACCGCGTTCGCCGTTGCAGACAGTCGTGACCCGGGTGTCGTCGCCCGTCCCGCTCGACGTCGTCAGCAGGACGCCGGCGACGAGTTCGGGACGGATGCGAACGGCCTGGGCCGCGCCTTCCCCGGGCGCCCAGGACCGCAACAGGTGCTGGACGTGCATCAGTTCGGACGGATCGGTGACCAGATGGGCGTACCCCGTGACGACCACGCTCCAGCCGAGATGGGTGTCGGGGTCGATGGCGTCGGCCTCGTAGGCGACGACCACGCCCGTGTCGTCCGCCTCCTCGGCATGAGACGTCAGGGCCGCGCCCTCGTGGGTGAGAATGACGATGTCCCCACGGTCCAGAACGTGGTTGACCGGCCGGACCGTGGGCAGGGCCTGCCGGGTGAACACGATCCTCCCCAGCGCCACGCTGCCCAGCAACCGCAGCGCCTCGGCCGGGTCGAGGTCGATGCGCCGGTGCGCGGGGGCGTGATCGAGGGGCATGTTCCGCTTCTTCGAGAGGGAGTGACTGTTTTCCCACCGACCCCGGTCGGTTCATCGGCGCCGAGGTGCGAGGCGTGCGGAGCGACACCGCGGGGGACCGGTGCCGCTCCTGTTCCCACAGTCGTCCATGGCGCACCTGCTCTCCAGTGCCGGTCGGTCCCGCTCAGGGACCGGAGGTCCCCGCTACCTGCTGTCGCCGGCCTCCACGCGGTGCAGCGCCGCCCGCCCGGCCTCCAGTCGGGCCACCGGGACCCGGAACGGCGAGCAGGAGACGTAGTCCAGACCCGTGGCGTGGAAGAAGTGGATCGACTCCGGGTCACCGCCGTGCTCGCCGCAGACGCCTGTCTGCAGATCCGGGCGGGCCGCTCGGCCTTCCTCGACCGCGATCCGGACCAGTCGGCCCACGCCCTCGCGGTCCAGTGTCTCGAACGGTGAGGCGGCGAAGACGCCCTTGTCGAGATAGGCGGGGAAGAACGCCGCCTCCACGTCGTCGCGGGAGAAACCCCAGGTGGTCTGGGTGAGATCGTTGGTGCCGAAGGAGAAGAACTGCGCCTCCTCGGCAATCCGGCCGGCCGTGAGCGCGGCCCGCGGCAGCTCGATCATCGTGCCGACCGGACAGTGGACGGCCACGCCGGTCTCCTCGCCGACCTCGGCCAGGACGCGCGTGACCTCTTCGCGGGCGAGCCGGAGTTCCTCGACGGCGCCGACCAGCGGCACCATGATCTCCGCCCATGGCGAGCCGCCCGCGCGGGTGCGCTCGACGACCGCCTCGGCTATCGCCCGCACCTGCATGGTGACCAGGCCGGGAACCACCAGTTCAAGCCGTACGCCGCGCAGGCCGAGCATGGGACTCTCCTCGCGCATCCGGTTCACTGCGCTGAGCAACTCCACGTCGTGCGCGTCCGGTTGTTCGCCGGCGGCCTCGGCCGCGGCGATGCGCACCGCGAGACCGGTGCGGTCGGGAAGGAATTCGTGCAGCGGCGGGTCGAGAAGCCGGATGGTGACCGGCAGGCCGTCCATTGCCTGCAGGAGCCTCGTGAAGTCCTCCCGCTGCAGCGGCAGGAGAGCTGCCAGCGCCTGATCGCGGTCGGCGTCCGTACGGGCGAGGATCATGTCCTCGACCAGCTTGCGCCGTTCTCCGAGGAACATGTGCTCGGTACGGCACAGCCCGATGCCCCGGGCCCCGAACCGGCGGGCGCGGGCCGCGTCCTCGGGGGTGTCGGCATTGGCCCGAACCTCCAACCGCGCGGTGAGATCGGCGTATTGGAGAGCCCGGTCCACCGCGCAGACCACGCTGTCGGCCTGCTCGCCGCTCTCCAGATATCGCATGGTCGCCGAGGCGACGAGTGGGACGGCCCCGAGGTACACGTCACCGGTGGAGCCGTCCACGGAGATGACGGTGCCCTCGCCGACGACGGTGCCGTCCGCGGTGGTGAATCGCCGCGCCTCGGCGTCGACGGTGACGTCCTGGGCCCCGCACACGCACACTTTGCCCATTCCGCGGGCGACGACGGCGGCGTGGCTGGTCTTTCCCCCTCGGCCGGTCAGCACGGCCTGGGCGGCGACCATGCCGGGCAGGTCGTCGGGCGTGGTCTCCTCGCGGACGAGGACCACCTTCTCGCCGCCGGCGGCACGCCGTACGGCCTCCGCCGAATCGAACACCGCCGCGCCCACCGCGGCGCCCGGCGAGGCCGGCACGCCGTGGGCAAGTGCCTCACCGGTGGCAGCGGTGTCGAAACGGGGGAACATCAGCCGGGCCAGCCCGCCACCGGTCACCCGCGCAAGGCCCTCGTCCGCGCTGATCAGTCCCTCCTCCACCAGCTCAGCGGCGATGGCGAACGCCGCTTCGGCCGTGCGCTTGCCCACCCGGGTCTGCAGCATCCACAGCGTCCCGCGCTCGATGGTGAACTCGATGTCGCACAGGTCGCGGTAGTGCCGCTCCAACGTCTGCGCGTGATCGCGCAGCCGCCGGTACGACAGTGGGTCCAGCCGCTCGAGCTCGGCCAGCGGTACGGCGTCCCGCACACCGGCCACGACGTCCTCGCCCTGTGCGTTCGGCAGGTAGTCGCCGTACAGACCGGGGCGTCCGGTGGCCGGGTCGCGGGTGAAGGCCACGCCGCTGCCGGAGTCCGGACCGAGGTTGCCGAACACCATGCGCTGCACGGTGACGGCGGTCCCGAGGTCGTCCGGGATGTGCTCGCGGCGTCGGTACAGTCGGGCCCGCTCGGCGTTCCAGGACCGGAACACGGCCAGGATCGCCTGCTGGAGTTGTTCGGCGGGGGTTTGCGGGAAGTCCCGGCCGGTGGCGTCGCGGACGATGCGCCGGTACGTCTCCACGAGCCAGGCCAGGTCACCCGCGTCCAGGTGAAGATCGTCGGGAGCCCCGCGGGCTTCCTTCAACGACGTCATGGCTTCGTCGAACCGGGCCTGGTCGACGCCCAAGACCGTGGTGCCGTACATCTGGACGAGCCGGCGATAGGAGTCCCAGGCGAAGCGCTCGCTGCCGGACACATTGGCCAGGCCGAGGACGGACTCGTCGGTCAGGCCGATGTCCAGGACGGTCTCCATCATCCCGGGCATCGAGAAGCGGGCTCCGGAGCGGACGGACACCAGCAACGGATCGTCCGCCTGCCCGAGCACCCGGCCGGAAATCGTCTCCAGCGCCGACAGGTGCCGGGACACCTCCGCCGACAGGCCCGCAGGCTCCTCACCGGTGGCGAGGAAAGCCCGGCAGGCTTCGGTGGTGACGATGAATCCCGGAGGCACCGGCAGGCCCAGTCGCGTCATCTCGGCCAGGTTCGCACCCTTGCCGCCGAGCAGACCGGCCAGGTCACGGCCGCCGTCCTGGAAGTCGTACACATAGCGGACCATGACGCCACTCCTCGGCTCCGCGGTAGTCGGTGCCTTCTCAGCCTGTGGCGGCGTCGGTGCGTCTGGGAGGTGCCCTCGGTCCCTTGGGGCGGGCCGATCGGCCTACGAGGCGAAGGGCGTGGTCGGCCCTGCCAATGAGGCGGGCCGAGGAAGTCGACGAGGGCGTGGTCCTGGCCAGCGAGCTCTCCCGGTGGCCCGGCCACGCAAGCACGTGTCCTGTACGACCCCCGTGCCGGCGAACCCTGCACACCCGGCCCCGGGGGCAGATGCCGCTTCTACTACTCCGGCGACACGCCCTGGCGCCTGCCAGCACCGCTGCCTATGGCCTGCCGCCGGTCAGATGGGCGGCGGTGGGTGGCTCCCCGCTGGAGGAAGGTCATCACGGTGTACAGGTCCTGCCTCGCGGCGTGCTCCAGGAGCGCGGTCTGCGGCAGTGCCATGGGCCGGCCGTGCTGCGCCTGTTCCGTCTTCCTGTCGGCGGGGGAGAGGTTGCGGATCGGGGCCGCCGACGAGGAACCCGGTCTGCGGGAGCGGTTCGCGCAGCTCTGGCAGCGGGCGAGCCGGGGTCGCTTCGAGCGGCGCATCCTGCGGCACGGTGCCGCCACCGCTCTGGCCGCGCTCACGGCACCGGACCGCCACGTCCCCGACCGCGACCTGCCGGCCCGGCCCGGTGGCCGTGAGCTGGAGCTACCGGCCCGGCAACGGCGAGAAGGTCTGCGTGGTGCTGTGCGGAGCGAACACGGACCCGTCCGAACTGGTGAATCGGCCCACCGCACACTGATGAGCGGCCCAAGGGAGCAGTGACTTCGGTGGTGCTGGCGGCAAGGGGCCGGTCCGGGTTTGTTGGCTGCGATTCGTTCCCGGATGCCGGGGCAGGCGGCTCGCGGGTGGGCTCAGCGGCTGCCCCGGCGTTCCGGCCGCCTGCACCCGCTTGTCGGCCGGGCGGTGATGCGGGCGGTCTTGGTGCCCGGCCGCTCGCCCCGGGCCTCACCAGGTTCGGCCCTTTGGTGATTTTCTCGCGAGTGTTGGTGATCTTTCGGTGTTCTGGCGTGCTGAGTGAGGTCCTGCTCCTGCCGTCTCTTTCACCGGTGTCGGCCTGCCCGGGGGGGGGGCGTGCGGGGGCAGCCTGGTTGGAGGCGGTGCGGGTTCTGTGTGACGGGGTGGGGGGAAGCGGGGGTGGGGGTGGGTGCTGTCCGGTCAGCTGCGTTCCCGGCTGGGCGGACAGCGGCTGGCCCGCACGGAGTGCCTCCTCGGTCAGTTTCGAGGACTTCAAGGCCGGAGGGCGGATGCCGCCCCGACTTGCCGAGCAGTTCGGCCGCCTCCGCCACGGGCTTGGCGACTTGTCCGACTGCGTGGTGGGCCTGGCCCGGCTGCGGGTGATGCTGGCCGGCCCGGCCCGGCCCGGCCCGGGCCTGGTATCCGGGCGTCCTCAAGGACTGCTGCTTCGTGCCGTCCACCGGGCTCTGTCTCTGGCGTCATCGGTTGGCGCCTGCCTGTTCTGTGATCACGAGCCATGGGCACCAGGGGAGGACGGGCGGTGGTCTTCTTGCTCGGACCCGTGATGCGATGGGGCGCGGCGGACTTCCATCACGATGCGACGCCATGACCGGATCACATCAGGGATCTGGTCGAGCAGGCCCTTCAAGGCGAACAAGAAGATGGACACAGCGCCAGCCGCTGCCAGAATCCCTAGGACGATCTGCGCATCCATACGTGGGCCTCTCCTCCGGGTGGAGGGCGGCCGAGCTGAGCGCAAGACTGCATGCGAAGTGGCAGGTGTCTCAGGTCGACCACCCTGAAGACGAGTGATCAACTGAGGCCCTGCCGACGTACAGGCCGTGTCTGAAGTTGTCGCGATTGACGCGGTGTCACCTTGGTGACATACACGCCCGAAAGGGACGTCGGACCCATTCCCGTCGCAGCCAGCTCCGCTGGCCGTGCCGTACCAACTCTAGGTGCTCGTTGCCCTGTTGTCTGCCGTGTAGCCGGTTTCGGAGGCTCTCAAGCTGGAGAGGGCCGCCCGCCCGCCTGCCTGCCGGTCACGATGTCGTTGGCCTGGTGCGGGAGCTGGTGCGCATGCGGCGAGATGTGCCGCTGGGCCGGCGCGGTAGGCCAAGTGCTCGCGGGCCGGCTGCGCCGCGATGTCGAGGCGGTCGCCTGGGCCGCCCGCGCGCGTGGTCTCGGCATCCATCTCGGCGCCTGTCTGTGTCCGGGAAGGATGTGTCTTCCTCGGCCCGTTCCTGGCCGGACCGCCGTCTTCGACCTCGGCCGCAGCCGACGCTGCGGCCGAGGTCCCCCGCACCGGGCGGATGCGGGCGTGGCCGTGGATCGCCGCCGCGGACTTGCACCTGCACGATCGGCTGCTCGCCTCCCCTCCCGGCCGCGCATCCGTCCGCCGCCGGCACCACCACCATGGGCGCCGAGACGGTGGGGGAACAGTGAGCATGCGATCGACGTCACCGCGAGGCTGCTGGCCGGTGGTGCTGGAGACCGCGCTCGCCCGGGCGGGCGGCCAGCCTTCAGCAGCGGGCCGCGCACCGTCACGCTCGATATGGGTGACCTGGCCGAGCTGGCTGCCGCGACCGGCTTGCTCGCGGCTGCTGGCGAACTGGCCGCGGCCGCGGCCACCGACGGTGGCGACGTCGGCCACGCGATCGTGCTGCACCACCTTTCAAAAGGATCGTTGATGACAACCGAGGGGCGGTCGAGGCCACGTGCCGAGCGTCGCCTGGCCCGGGTTATGGGCGGCGTCGCAGGGGCGGCTTGCCTGGGGCCGGGAGTGGTCCGGCCATCTTGATCGTGCGCAGCACGGGCGCGGTCTCCAGGGTGGTGATCGCCTTCAGGGTGCCCAGGCGTTCGGTGAGGTAGCGGTGCAGGCCCGCCGGGTCGGGGCACAGGGCATGGGCAGTGAGATTGTGAGGGCCGGTGACGGCGGCCACGTAGGCCAGCTCGGGGTGTCGGGCCAGGGTACGGGCGACATGATCGAGGTGGGCGGGGGCGACGGCCATCCACAGGAGCGCCTGCGTGGTGACGCCCAGCAGGGTGGAGTCGAGTTCGACGTCGAAGAAGAGCTGTCCGTGGGCCCTCAGTTGCTCCAGCCGGCGCGCGACGGTGGCGGGCGACCAGCCGGTGGCCGCGGCAAGGCTGCTCAGGCTCGCCCGACCGTCGCGCTGGAGGGCAGCGAGCAGGTCGGAGTCGGCATCGCTGAGGTCCGCCCGCACTCCAGGGGCGGCGGTGACAGGCGCCGCCTCGGCCACGGCGGTGCGCAGGCGGCGCTGCTGCGTGGCGTCGAGGGCCTGTTGATGGCCGGACCATGCGGTGGGCCCGCCGAGGTAGGTGTGCAGCACGCAATGCGCGGAGACCGCGGTGATACCGGCGGTGCGCGGGATGTCGTGCAGCAGCAGCGCGTGCCCGTCGGCCCCGGCGGCGGTGGAGGTGTGCACGATCGCGACGATCTCGGTGCCGCCCGAGGCGAGCTTGACCCAGGACGTGTCGGCGCGGCGGGCCAGCGCGTCGGCGACGTCCTGAGCGGCGCGCGGGCCCGTGGTCAGTCGCAGCAGCCATTGGGTGCGGTCGCTGCGCTCCGGCTCGGCCAGGCCGACCACCCGCAGCCCGGCGTCTGCGCACAGCCGCCGGTAGCGGCGGGAGATCGTCTGCGCCGAGACGTCGAGGACGTCGGCGATCGCGCTGAACGGCGCCCGCCCGGCGATGCGCAGGGCGTGGATGAGACCACGGTCGATGTCGTCCAGCATGTGAGAATCATGCACCACAGACACTCTGATGGAATGTTTCCTCGATCCAGCCGCTCGAAGTGGAGATGGCCCGGCGGCGGCGCGCACTGTCGAGCGCATGTCGTACTCCACCATCACTGCGCCGCCGCAGCGGCGCTGGGCCGCACTCGGCGTGTTGCTGATCGCCGAGGCCATGAACCTCCTCGACGCCACCATCATGACCGTCGCCGCCCCCGTGATCCGAGCCGGTCTGGGCGGTCCGGCTTCCAGCATCCAGTGGTTCAGTGCCGCGTACACCTTGCCGTTCGCCGTCTTCCTGATCACCGGTGGACGGCTGGGTGACATCGTCGGTCGGCGGCGGGTGTTCCGCCTGGGCATGGGCGGCTTCGTCCTGGCCTCGTTGGGGTGCGCGCTCGCGCCGTCCACGGCGGCGCTGATCGCCCTGCGGGCGGTGCAGGGTGCCGCGGCCGCACTGATCATCCCGCAGACCATCGGCATGATCCGCGCCATGTTCACCGGCTCGGCACTGGCCCGGGCCATGGGCACCATCGGGCCGGTCATGGGGCTCGCCGCGGTGACCGGCCCGATGGTCGGTGGCGCGCTGACCCAAGCGAATGTGTTGGGTTCCTCCTGGCGGGCGGTCTTCCTCGTCAACGTCCCCCTCGGCGCCGCCGTGCTGGCGGCCACGCCGCTGCTGCACGAGGACCGTGCCGCGCTCCGGCCGCGGTTGGACCACGCCGGCACGGCGCTGGCCGTCCTGGGCAGCAGCCTGCTGGTCTATCCGCTCATCGAGGGCGGCGCGTACGGCTGGCCAGGCTGGTGCTGGGCCATGCTCGCCGTCGGCGGCGCGGTGTTGGCGGGCTTCGCCGCACATCAACGGCGGCGAGCCCGCGGCGGCCGCAGCCCGCTGATCGAACCGGGCCTGTTCGCCGACCGCGGCTTCACCGCCGCGCTGGTGTCCAGCGTGCTGTTCTTCGCGGTGGTGGGCGGCCTCATGCTGGTGGCCGTGCTCCAGATGCAGCTGGGTTTGCACCGCGACGTCCTCTCGGCCGGCTTCACCCTGCTGCCGTGGTCCGCGATGATGGCGCTGTCGTCCTGGGTCGCCGGCGCCTGGCTCGTACCCCGTTACGGGGCCCGGGTCATGAGCGTTGGCCTGCTGGCCCTGCTCACCGGAGTCGTATCGGCCGCCACCGTGTACGCCACCAGCCCGCCCGCCTCCTACCCCTGGCTGCTGTTGCCCGCACTGGCCGTGGCCGGGATCGGTCAGGGCCTGTACGCCGTGCCGTTCTTCACCACCGCCCTGCACCGAGTCCGCCCCCACGAGACGGGTTCCGCCGCCGGCCTGCTCAACGCGGTGCAGCAACTCGGCGGCACTCTCGGCGTCGCCCTGCTCGGCAGCCTCTTCTTCCATGCCGCCGCGCGCGGCGCCCCCACCCCGGCCGCCGCGCTCACCGGCGCCCGCAACGCCTTCTGCCTCGCCGCCGCGCTCATCCTCGCCACCGCGGTGACCACGGCCATGATGCTCCCGCGGCGCTCATCGCCCACGAGCCCGGATCAACGCTTCGTTCCCGACGCCACGGACAGGTGACCCCTTTGAGCGGAGCGCCGTCACGCCATGAGGGCTTAAGGAGCACCTTTTTGCCTCTGTGCAACGTATCTGGGTCGCACATCACCGAACCCCTTTCGTGTGCAGCGGGCTGAGGCTACCCGTCCTCGGGGGGGGGGGGGGGGGGGGGGGGGGGGGGGGGGGGGGGGGGAAAGGGGGGGGGGGGGGGGGGGGGGGGGGAGGAAGGGA